>WFQE01000206.1 GCA_015487165.1 Paracoccaceae bacterium
GTTGCACACGGCCGCAACCACGCTGCTTTCCTCGGTCGCCATCGGCACCAATACGTCAATGCCATCGACAATCATGTTGGTGGCAATGCCCAGCGGCACCGACATCACCCCGATCACGTTTTCCGACAGGTTGTCGGCCAGATCGCCCTCGGCGTTCGAGGCTGCCTTGAAGCGCGCCAGATCATCGGCCTCGAGCCCCGTTTCACTGGCGATACGCTCCAGACGCTGAATGCGGTCGAGGTTGTGAAAGCCGGGAATTCTCGAATTGGTCATCGGTTGATCCTTGTTCCGGTTGCACGGGCATGGAAATACACCACCGCCGGCGCGGTCAAGGCGTGGGCGAAAAGATGGCTGGTGTAACGTCACGAAATATGGTTTGGGTATCGGCAAAATCGGGATTGGAACAGTGACAGAAAAAACCGCATTTCTCACCGGCATCACGGGCCAGGATGGCAGCTATCTGGCCGAACTGCTGCTCGACAAGGGTTACGAGGTTCACGCGATCCAGCGCCGGGCCAGCGTGTTCACCACGCCGCGCATCGACCACCTGCTGGAACATCCGCGCCTGCATACCTATCACGGCGACCTTGCCGACAGCTCGAACCTGCATCGGCTGATATCCGAGATCAACCCGACCGTGATAATCTCCGACATGACCGCTCTCCTTTGTGGATTGTCACAAACCCACCTTGGCACAAAGATGCCGTCGTGGGGCGGTCACATCATCAAAGCCGGTCCTGACCCTAAGATTTATGATGCCCCCACCCCTGAGAGCGCATTTCATTCAGCCGGGATGCGGTTCGCTCGAATTCGAACGCCCCGTCACCTTGCACATACAGCGCGTCCGGCTCGGCCTCGGCCGAACAGATCAAGCGGGTTCCGGCCTCGTATAATGTGTCGATCAGGGTCACAAAACGCTTTGCCTCATTTGCATTTGCGCGTGACATGATCGGGATGTTCTCGATCAACAGGACACGAACCGCCTTGGCAAGGGCCAGATAATCGCCGGCCCCAAGGGGTTTTTCGCACAGGTCTGCAAATGTGGCCCGCGCAACCCCGTTGCAATACAGCGGAAGGGTGAATTTCCGGGCCTTGACGATCAGCGTCAAGGGGCTGCCCTCGCCATGGGCCAGGTCGGTCCAGATGCGGTCGATCTTGCGCTGGGTTTCGGGCCCCAGCGGCGAAAACCAGGTTTCCTGCCCGCGCAGGATTTCACGCCGGTAATCGGTTTCTCCGCCAAGATGGACGACCGTCATCTTCTGCTTGATCAGGTCGATAAACGGCAGAAAAAGCTGCCGGTTGAGGCCGTTCTTGTACAGATCATCGGGCGCCCGGTTCGAGGTTGTCACAATCGTCACGCCGGCTTCGAACAGCTTTTCGAACAGCCGCCCCACAAGCATCGCGTCAGTAATGTCGGAAATCTGCATTTCGTCAAAACACAGCAGCCGCGCCCTGGCGGCAACATCGCGTGCCACCGGCGTTATCGGATCGGCCGTGCCCTTTTGCCGGGCACGGTGCATGGCCTCGTGAATTTCCTGCATGAAGGCATGAAAATGGACCCGCCGCTTGCGTTCGATTCGCGTGGCCGAAAAGAACAGATCCATCAGCATCGTCTTGCCGACACCGACATTGCCCCACAGATACAGCCCACGCGCAGGGCCCGGATAGCGCAACGGGCTGCGTTTGGTCAGCCATGATGAAAGGGCGTTGGGCCGGCGCTGTGCGGTTTCCTCAAGGGACATGCGAATATCATCGAGAATCGCCAGCACTTCCTGCTGGGCGGCATCGAAACTGATATCACCGCTGCCGACCAGCGCGTGGTAGCGCCGCGAAAGATCTTCGCCCATCGCCTTGCCCATCAGACACCCCCATCCCTATGCGCGAAAGGGATCATCCGGTCATCTTCCTTCCAAGATGCGCTTCGCCACGCTTGCGGGCCAGCTCGATCTGTTTCTGCCTTTCGCGAAAACGCGCGCGGCGTTCTTCGTCATATTCATCAATGCACTGGTGGCAAGAGACGCCTTCTTCGAATTCGGGGCGTGTGCGGTCCTCGGGTGCGATGGGGCGGCGGCAGGCGTGGCACAAATCATACGGGCCGGGCTGCAACCCGTGGCCGACCGACACCCGGCCATCGAAAACGAAACACTCGCCATTCCAGCGGCTTTCGGATTCGGGCACCTCTTCCAGATATTTCAGGATGCCGCCCTTGAGGTGATAAACCTCGTTGATCCCCTGCTGGCGCAGGAAATTCGTGGATTTCTCGCAGCGGATACCGCCCGTGCAGAACATGGCAATACGCTTGTTGTGAAAACGTTCGCGGTTTTCTTCCCACCATTTCGGAAATTCACGAAAGCTGCGGGTCCGGGGGTCAACCGCGCCCTCGAATGTGCCGATGGCAACCTCGTAGTCATTGCGGGTGTCAATCACCACCACGTCGTCGGATGCGATCAACTCGTTCCATTCGGTCGGCTCGACATAATGGCCGGTGCCCTTGAGGGGGTCGACATCCGGTTGCCCCATGGTCACGATCTCGCGCTTGAGGCGCACCTTCATGCGGGCAAAGGGCATGATGTCGGCGAAACTTTCCTTGTGCTCCAGCGCGGCGCATCCGGGCAATGAACGAATATGGGCAAGAACGGCATCTATACCGGCACGCGTTCCGGCAATCGTGCCGTTGATGCCCTCGCGGGCCAGCAACAGCGTGCCACGAATACCGTTGGCCTCGCACAGCTGTTGCAGGGGCGCGCGCAGGCTGTCTGGCGCGTCAAAACGGGTAAAATGATACAGGGCGGCGATGGTGATCTTTGACATGTTGTCCCTATAGGCGGCAATGGGGCCGGATTTCCAGTGCCAATTGACCTGTCGCACGGGGGCGTTTAGGTCTTGGGGGCAATATTGACGGAGAACGGCATGGCACGACGCGACACTGCCCTTGTGATGATCGACATACAGAATGATTTCTGCCCCGGCGGCGCGCTGGCCGTGCCGGGCGGTGACGAAATCATTGCGCGTGTCAACAAGTTGCAGGGCGACTATGCGGTGCGTGTCCTGACCCAGGATTGGCACCCCGCAGAACATTCCTCGTTCGCCAGCAACCAGGCGGGGGCAGAACCCTATTCGATCATCGACATGCCCTATGGCCCGCAGGTTCTGTGGCCAGATCATTGCGTGCAGGGCACAAAGGGTGCGGATTTCCACCCCGATCTGGATACTACGCGGGCGCATCTGATCATCCGCAAGGGTTTTCGCCGCATGATCGACAGCTATTCGGCGTTCTTTGAAAACGACCACAAGACCCCGACGGGCCTTGAGGGCTATCTGCGCGAACGCGGGGTGCATGACATCGTGCTGGTTGGTCTGGCGACAGATTTTTGCGTGCGTTATTCGGCGGTGGATGCCGCTCGGCTGGGGTTTGGCGTGACGGTCCTTGAGGGGGCCTGCCGGGCGATCGACCTTGATGGATCGCTGGCAGATGCACGGCGCGACATGCTGGATCATGGCGTCAAGCTGGCCGACTAGACATAATGACGCGCGAAACAAGAGGGCCCCAATATGGATATCGCCAAGCGCGTCTATGACCACCAGTGGAAGATCGACCCGATCGTGCGCTCGCTGATCGACACGGATTTCTACAAGCTGCTGATGGCGCAATCGGTGTTTCGCAACAAGCCCGATGTCAATGTTACCTTTCAGTTGATAAACCGCGCCGAAAACGTGCCCCTGGCGCGGCTGATCGACGAAGGAGAGTTGCGCGAGCAGCTGGATCATGTGCGCGGCCTGCGTCTTTCGCGCGGCGAAAGCACCTGGCTGCGGGGCAACATGTTCTATGGCAAGCGTGCCATGTTCAGCCCGGAATTCATGGAATGGTTCGAGGGGCTGCGCCTGCCCCCCTATCACCTTGAACGCAAGGGCGATCAGTACGAGCTGACATTCGAGGGCAAATGGCCCGAAGTCATGATGTGGGAAATCCCGGCACTTGCCATCATGATGGAGCTGCGCTCGCGCGCCGTGCTCAAGGGCATGGGAAGGTTCGAGTTACAGGTGCTGTATGCCCGCGGCCTGACCCGCCTGTGGGAAAAGATCGAACGCCTGCGCCAGATCGACGACCTGCGTCTGGCCGATTTCGGCACGCGCCGGCGACATGGTTTCCTGTGGCAGGATCTGTGCGTGCAGGCAATGATCGAGGGGCTGGGCGAGAAATTCACCGGCACGTCCAACTGCCTGATCGCCATGCGCCGCGAGGTCGAGGCCATCGGCACCAACGCGCACGAACTGCCCATGGTCTACGCCGCGCTGGCCGAAACCGATGAGGAACTCGCCCAGGCCCCCTACAAGGTGCTGGAAAACTGGCAAAAGGAACATGACGGCAACCTGCTGATCATCCTGCCCGATACCTTTGGCACCGAGGAATTTCTGCGGCGCGCGCCAAGCTGGCTGCGCCACTGGACGGGGATGCGCATCGACAGTGGCGACCCAGCTGAGGGGGCCGAGATCGCGATCCGCTGGTGGCAGGAGGTCGGCGAGGATCCGCGCGAAAAGCTGGTGATTTTTTCCGACGGGCTGGATGTGGACAAGATCGAGGAACTGTCCCGCCAGTTTCGTGGCCGCGTGAAGGTGGGCTTTGGCTGGGGCACGCTGTTGACCAATGATTTTCGCGGCCTCGTGCCGGGCGATGCGCTGGCGCCGTTTTCACTGGTGTGCAAGGCGGTTGCGGCAAATGGCCGACCGACGGTCAAGCTGTCGGACAACCCGAACAAGGCCATGGGCCCAGGGGACGAGATCGAACGCTACAAGCGGGTCTTTGGCGTGGGCGAAAAGAAACCGATCGAGGTGCTTGTCTAAACGCGCGGGTGGCGGTCAACCCGGTGTCAACAGATGCCTGAGCAGGGCAACGGGGTGGCGGCGGAGCGTCAGGTGCATGGTGGCGTAGTCCTCGATGATCTGTTCACCCTCGGTCATTTCGGGCAGGGTAACGGGGGGCTCGTGGATGACCTCGCCGTCAAGGTCGCGCTCGAATAATGGCAGGGGGCCCTCAGAAGCCAGCGCGCGCGCCTGCCACTGGGCCTTGCGACGGGTCAGGCCCAGCGCGGCAAAGGCATCGGCCTCGGCCAGACGATACAGCAGACGCGGCGGCGTGCCGGCCCGACGCCACACATCGGCAACCGAGCGATAGCCATTGCCGCGCGCGGCGCTGATCCAGGCGGCATCTTCTTCGCCAAGGCCGCGGATCTGGCGAAACCCGAGGCGGAGCGCCAGCCCCCCCCGGCCGTCGGGTTCCATCACGTTATCCCAGAAGCTGGCATTGATGCAGACGGGCCGCACCTCGACCCCGTGTTCGCGGGCGTCGCGGATGATCTGGGCCGGGGCGTAAAAGCCCATCGGCTGGCTGTTCAGCAGGGCGCAGGCAAAAATGCCGGGGTGGTGGCGCTTGATCCAGGCGCTGGCATAAACCAGCAGGGCAAAGCTGGCGGCGTGGGATTCCGGGAAGCCGTAGGATCCGAACCCCTCGATCTGGCTGAAACAGCGTTCGGCAAAATCGCGCCCGTAGCCGTTTTTCGCCATGCCGCTGAGGAAACGCTCGCGAAAGGCGCTGACGCTGCCGGTCTTGCGAAATGTTGCCAATGATCGACGCAGGCGGTCGGCCTCGTCCGCCGTGAAGCCTGCGCCGATCATGGCGATCTGCATGGCCTGTTCCTGAAACAGCGGCACGCCCAGCGTCTTGCCCAGCACCTCGCCCAGCGCGTCGGATGGCAGGGTCACGGGTTCCTCGCCATTGCGGCGGCGAATGAAGGGATGCACCATGTCGCCCTGAATGGGGCCGGGGCGCACGATGGCGACCTGGATCACCAGATCATAGAAATTGCGCGGCTTCATGCGGGGCAGAAAATTCATCTGCGCGCGACTTTCGATCTGGAATATGCCAAGGCTGTCAGCCTTGCACAGCATGTCGTAAACGGCCGGATCCTCGGGCGGCAGCGTGGCAAGGGTGAAATCCTGCCCGTGATGCTGGCGGATCAGATCCAGCGCCTTGCGGATGCAGGTCAGCATGCCAAGGCTCAGCA
>WFQE01000207.1 GCA_015487165.1 Paracoccaceae bacterium
AAAAGGTTGCCAGTGACCGCGAGGTTGCCATCGAGGCCCGCCGTATCTTGCGGCGTCTGTGCGAGACCGGTGCATTTCTGGCAATCGCGCCGGGGCTGGACAAGGTGGCGGTCATGCGCGAGGGCACCGACGGCAAGCCGCTGAGGATCGCTGTGCTGGATCGCCATGTGGCCGAAGCCTTTGCGCTGCGCGACTGGATCGAGCGCTATCGCAAGGCGCGGGTTTCGCGGTATCGGATCACCTCGGCAGGGCGCGCCGCGTTGAAAAGATTGTTGGCCGAGGCTGAAAACGATGCGCAGTTGCGGTTTCGCGAGCAGCACGCCCTCTGGGGCGAACGCGATGTGCCTGACGGTCATGGGGCACGCGCGCGCAGGCTGCGCTGCAATCTGGCGGAAAGCCCGGTCACCTTGCTTGCCCGGCGCAAGGATTCCGAGGGCCGGCCGTTTCTGTCGCCCGAACTTGTCCGTGCCGCCGAGCGTCTGCGCGAAGATTTCGAAATGGCGCAGATGGGCCCGCGTGTCACCCAGAACTGGGACAGGTTCCTGACTGCCGGGCGTGAGGGCGGGTTTGGCCCCTCTGGCCCGGCTGAAGGGCCGATGGCCGCCAGGGAAAGGGTGTCAGAGGCCCTGCGGGATCTCGGCCCCGGCCTGGGCGATATTGCCTTGCGGTGCTGTTGCTATCTGGAAGGGATGGAAGCGGCCGAAAAGCGCATGGGCTGGTCGGCACGATCAGGCAAGATCGTGCTGCGCATTGCCCTGCAGCGGCTGAAACGCCACTACGAGGAACGCGACGGCACGCTCTCGCCCATGATCGGGTAGGATCAGCTTTTCTTGGTGGGGCAGGTGGACAGGCCCAGGATCGAATAGAGCGGGCAGCTTGCAAACAGCGACGTCACCAGCGGGATGATGCCGACCAAAAGCCAGTTGCGCCCGGCCATGTCGGGGTTCAGATACCACGCCACCAGAAGGGCAGCGCCGACGACGAAACGCAGAATGCGATCGATATTTCCCATGTTCTTTTTCAACATTTTCAGACCTCATGTTTTTACCCCCGTTGATTCGGGGTGATGAGGTCTTGTTGCCAGAAAGGGTGGTCCTGGTCGGTGACTTGGTCACATGGCCGGGGCGGTCGGTGAGGGGACTCAGCCGGCAGAGCCTTGCCACCAGTCCAGCACCTCGGGGCCGAACAGGATCACTGCAATCGGCACCGGCGAGACCGCCAGCGCGAATGTCACCAGAATCCGCGAGGTGCTGAACAACCCGCTGATCCCGGCCGCCATGGCGATGCCGCCTCCGCCGCCGACAAAGGCGTTTCCGGGCAGGTTCAGCGCCAGCGCGATTGTCACATAGCGCCAGTTCAGCAACGGGCCGCGCAGCCATCCGGGCAGGCTTTCCTGCATCACGGCCAGTCTTTCCTGCTGCGACAGGGGTTCGAGACGGTCCAGCATCTTGCAGACCCGTTTCAGCCCGGTGTCGCGGAACAGGTTGCGCAGCGCTGTCAGCTTCAGTTGTTTTCCCAGCAGAAAGGCCAGCGTCAGCCCGCTGAATGTTGCCAGAAACACGAAGGGTGCGATTCGAGCCCCCTGCATCATCAGAAGGGATATGCCGATTTCCACACCGGGCACAAAGGGAATGGCCATGAGAACGGCATAAGCGAGCAACCCAAGCACAAGAACACCGCTGAGCATCAGCCGGCCGCCACGGCCCTGTATCAGACCGACCCGCTGCTGCACCCAGTTCATCAACAGCGAGACCAGCGCAACCACACAGATGATTACCAGCAGGCGAATCCCCAGTCGGATAATGCGTGGAAGTCTGTCAAAGGGGCTGGCCATGGTCGGGCTGTCCTTGTGCTGCATAGCTCAGGCCCATGTTAACCCTTGATCCGTGGCAATGCCCCGGGAATCGTCAATGGCAGGCAGGCACGCGCCCGACCTCGAGACCCCGGTCGCCAGAGGATCAGCCGCGGCGCCGGCGACGGCCTGCACGCCTGCCGCGGGCGCCGGCCTCGACCTCGCCCTCGGCCAGGGGGGGCTTGTTGGCCTGGATCCATGCGGCCCCGTTGGGGTCGTTGTTGGTCAGCAGGTTGGCGGCGCGCACGGCCATCATCTCGGCCTCGCGGGTGGGGTTCATGATGGCGCTGGTCATGCCGCTGGCAATCGCCATTGGCAGGAAGGCGGCGTTGATCGCGTGCCGGTTGGGCAGGCCAAAGCTGATATTCGAGGCCCCGCAGGTGGTGTTCACGCCCAGCTCGTTGCGCAGACGCCGGACCAGTTCGAACACCTGAAGGCCGGCGGTGGCCATGGCGCCGATGGGCATGACCAGCGGATCAACCACGATGTCATGGGCGGGGATACCGTAATCGGCGGCGCGTTCGACGATTTTCTTGGCAACCTGAAAGCGCACTTCGGGATCTTCGGAAATGCCGCTGTCGTCATTACTGATTGCCACAACCGGCACGTTGTATTTCTTGACCAGCGGCAGGATGGCTTCGAGGCGTTCTTCCTCGCCGGTGACCGAGTTCAGCAGCGGCCGCCCTTCGCAAACCTCCAGCCCGGCCTCGAGCGCGGCGGGAACCGAGCTGTCGATGCACAGCGGCACATCGACCAGCGACTGCACCAGCTTGATGACCTCGCGCATGAGCGGGGGTTCGGTTTCATTGGGGTTGGGGTTGGAATTATAGACCACACCCGCATTGATATCGAGCATGGTCGCCCCGGCCGCCACCTGCGCCAGCGCGTCGGCCTGAACGGTGCTGAAATCGCCGGCCTCCAGCTCGGCCGCCAGCTTCTTGCGGCCGGTGGGGTTGATGCGCTCGCCGATCACGCAAAAGGGCTGATCAAAGCCGATGATCGCGGTTTTCGATTTCGATTCGACAATGGTTCGTGTCATCAGGCGTGGTCCTCAGTTCTGTTCCGGCCGGGTGGCGCTGTCGCCGCTATGGTCCCGGGTCCATTCGGTGGCGGCCTTGATACCCCCAAGCGGAAAGAAATGCACCCGTGAAATATTGAATTCTGGATGGGTGGCCTTGTGCGCGGCAATGTCGCTCAGGAAATCGTCGGGGGTGAAGGGCAGCAGCAGCTTGCGCACGTCACGCGCGCGTTTCTGCAACACCCGCAGGCTGGGCCCCACGCCACAGGCGATGGCAAAGCGGATCAGGGTTTGCAGCTTGGCCGGACCCGCCACCCCGATATGGACGGGCAGGGTGATGCCCGCCGCGGTCAGGCTGTCGGCCCATTCGATGACCGGCGCGGATTCAAAGGCAAACTGGGTGACGATGGCCATTTCCAGCCCCTTGCGCCGGGCGAAATCCTGTTTCCAGCGCAGCGCGTCCAGCAAGATCTGCGGCGCGCCATCGGGGGCGACGTCGCGGTTGCCCTCGGGATGGCCGGCAACATGGATGCGGGTGAAATCGTCGAAAAGGCCAGTGTCGAGCAGCTCCATCGAGTTGTCAAAGGCGCCCTGTGGCCGGCTGACGCCGCCCGCCAGCACCAGCGCCTGATCGACGCCGGCCTCTTGCCGGTAACGGTCGATCCATTCGGCCAGCACGGCGCGGTCGCGGATCAGCCGGGCGGGGAAATGGGGCATGACGGCAAAGCCCTGTTCCGACAGGCGCCGCGCGGTGGCCAGCATGTCATCAAACGGGGTGCCGTCGATATGTGCCAGATAGATGCGCGTGCCGGCGGGCAGAAGCGCCCGGAAATCGGCGACCTTGGCCGCCGTGCGGGGCATGACCTCTATCGAAAAGCCCTGCAAAAGGGCCTCGAGTGCGCCATTGCGCGGGTTCTGCCGTCTTTTCATTGCCACGAC
>WFQE01000208.1 GCA_015487165.1 Paracoccaceae bacterium
GATATCGAACGCGAAACCGGGCTCAACAAGGATGCCGTAGAAACCATCGAGAGGCTGGAATGGGAAAAGGCCGCGCTTGAAAAGGCCTCGGTCGGATTTGATGACAAGCTGACTGACGCTACCGAAGCGGCCCAGAATGCTGCCGCCGCATTGCAGGAAGAAGAGGCCAACCTTGCCCGCCTGACCGAGGATGTCGCCCGCCTTGCCGCGCGTCACCAGTCGGCCAACCGTTTGCTGGCGGATGGTCGCACCACGCTTGCCAAGAACGAGGCCGAGGCCAACAAGGCGGCCCAGGCCGCCCGTACAGCGCAGGCTGATCTGGAGGCGGCCCAGCAGCGTCTGAAACAGGCCAGCGCCGCCCGCGCCGAAGCCGAACAAAGGGCCGCGGCCGCCGAAACCGCCTTGATCGAGGCCGAACGCGCCCGCGCCGCCAAACAGGTGCAAGAGGCCGAGGCCCGCGCTGAACGCTCCGAGGCCGAGGGTGAGGCCAACGCCCTGCGGGCCGAGGTCAACGCGCTTGCGCGTCTGGTCAGCCGCGATCAGACCGACCAGACACAGATCCTTGACGAATGTCGCGTCGAAAAGGGTTTCGAGGCTGCCTTTGGCGCGGCCCTTGGCGACGATCTGCGCGCGGCCGAGGCTGAAGCGGAACAGGAATCAGGCTGGGCGCGACTGCCCGATTACGACCATGCCCAACCCCTGCCCGCCGGGGTCACACCGCTGGCGCCCCATGTTTCGGTGCCCGGCGTGCTGGCGCGGCGCATGTCGCAAGTCGGTATCGTGGCGCGCCAAGATGGTGCCCGCTTTCAGCCCTTGCTGCGCCCCGGCCAGCGCCTTGTCAGCCGCGAGGGCGATTTGTGGCGCTGGGACGGGCTGCGCATGGCGGCCGAGGATACGCCCTCAACCGCCGCGCTGCGCCTGCAACAGATCAACCGGCTGGAGGAGCTGAACGCCGCCCTTGCCGCCGCCGAAAGCCGCGTTGCCACCGCGCGCCAGAACCACGCCCGCCTTGCCGAAGAACTCGCCGCCCTGACCGAGGCCGACCGCCTGTGCCGCCAGCAGCGCCGCGCCGCCGACGAGGCATTGACTGCCGCCTCGCGCGCCGCATCCAAGGCTGAGGCCGATCAGAGCATCGCCCTCAGCCGGCTTGAAACCGCCACGCTTGCGGTCAAGCGCCACGAGGAAGAGGCACGCGCCAACCGCGAGATGATGCGCGAAGCCGAGGAAATGGTTGCCTCCCTTGAAGACCTTGACGAAGCACGCGCGCGCGTCGAGGCCGCTCGCGTCGCAGTCGAGGCCGCCCGCATGAACATGATCAGCAAGCGTGCCATGGCCGACGAGCTGCGCCGCGAGGGCGAGGCCCGCCTGCGTCGCAGTCAGGAAATCGTCAAGGAAATCAGCGGCTGGAAATACCGTCTGGAAACGGCCGACAAACGCATTGCGGAACTGCACGAACGCAAGACCGCATCCGAAACCGAACTGGCCGAGGCCACTGCGGCCCCCGAGGAAATCGCCGCCAAGCGCGCCCAGATTGCCGAAGCAATCAGGCAGGCCGAATCCCGCAAGGCCGAGGCTTCGAACGCCCTTTCCGTGGCCGAAGCCGAGCTGCGCCAGGCGACCGAGGCCGAACGCGCCGCCGAACGCCGGGCTGCCGATGCGCGCGAGGCCCGTGCCCGTGCCGATGCCATGGTCGATGCCGCCCGCGTACAGGTCGAAACCAATGCCGCGCGGATTGACGAGGAACTGGGCGTCGCCCCCGAGGCCCTGCTTGAACTGCTGGAGGGCGATCCCGATCGCATGCCCTCGTCGGAACAGATCGAGATGGATGTCGCCCGCCTGCGCCGCCAACGCGACGCCCTGGGTGCCGTCAACCTGCGGGCCGAGGAAGACGCCCGCGAGGTGCAGGAAGAATTCGACACCCTCACCACCGAAAAGGCAGATCTGGTCGAGGCGATTGCAAAACTGCGCACCGGCATTGCGAACCTCAACCGCGAGGGGCGGGAACGTCTGCTGGCGGCTTTCGATCAGGTGAACCGCAATTTCGAAATCCTGTTTCGCCATCTTTTCGGGGGCGGCGAGGCCAAGTTGGTGCTGGTCGAAAGCGACGACCCGCTAGAGGCCGGCCTTGAAATCATGTGTCAGCCACCGGGCAAGAAGCTGTCCACCCTCAGCCTGCTTTCAGGTGGCGAACAGACACTGACAGCGCTGGCCCTGATCTTTGCGGTATTCCTGGCCAATCCGGCGCCGATCTGCGTGTTGGACGAGGTTGACGCGCCGCTGGACGACGCCAATGTTACCCGCTTTTGCGACTTGCTGGACGAGATGACCCGGCGCACCGATACGCGTTTCCTGATCATTACCCACCACGCCGTGACCATGGCGCGCATGGATCGCCTCTTCGGTGTGACAATGGTCGAGCAGGGCGTCAGCCAGCTGGTATCGGTTGATCTCGGTCGGGCGGAACAGTTGGTTGCGTGATTACAGCCGGTCAAGCAGCGCGCGCGTCGGCCATGAATCGGCCGGCAGGCCCAGCCTGATCTGTTCGGCCTGAACGGCGGCGCGGGTGCGGGCGCCAAGGATGCCGTCGATCTTGCCGACCTCATAGCCGCGCGCCTGCAGCTTGCGTTGCAGCAGTTTCATTTCCTTGCCGGAAAGGCCGGGTTCGGGGTTGCCGGGGTCAAAGGGCGGCGCACCGGCCAGGCGGGTTGCAAAATAGGCGGCTGTCGTCACATAGACATAGGACTGGTTCCACTCGAAATAGACGTCGAAATTCGGAAACGCCATGAAGGCCGGCCCCTTGCGGCCTTGCGGCAGGATGATGGCCGCCTTGAAATTGCCGGCGGGCAGGGGGACGGCACGGGCGCGCACGCCAAGGCGCCGCCATTCTGATACCGTCTTGCGGTGGGTCAGCCCGGTTTCGCGCCAGCGCAGGGTTTGCGGGATCTTGACCTCGATCAGCCAGGGCTCGTTCGCGCGCCAGCCCATGTCACGCAGCATGCGGGCCGCCGTCATGATGGCATCCGGTGCGCTGGTTTTCATCCGCACATGCCCGTCGCCATCACCATCGACACCGCGTTTCAGGATGTCTTCGGGCAGGATCTGCACCATGCCGATCTCGCCTGCCCAGGCGCCGGTGGTGGTGACCGGGTCGAAATCTCCACGCTTGAACAGTTCCAGCGCGGCAAAGATCTGCGGGCGGAACAGCTCGGGGCGGCGGCAGTCATGGGCCAGTGTCACAAGGGCATTGAGCGTGTTGAAATTGCCCTGCACCTTGCCATAGTCGGTTTCCAGCGCCCAGAAGGCCAGAATGACCGCCGGATCGACCCCATATTCGCGCTGTGCACGCGCCAGAACACGGGCATATTTCTTTGCATTCTTGCGCCCGTTCACCATGCGGTTTTTCGAGATGACCCGACCCGCGAAATCGGTGAATGTCATGCGAAACACGCCTTGCGCGCGATCCATGCGGATGACCTTGGGGTCAAGCTGCACCTTCTGGAAAAAGCGGTTGATCAGCGGGCGGGAATAGCCCAGCTGCCGAGCTTCGGATTTGAGCGCATTCACGAATTGCCCGAAATTTCCACCACAGCTGGGCGCGGCGTGACCGGCTGTCGAGGAAAAGGCAAGCAGAAGAGCGATAACAAGGGGTAAGCGCATGAAGGGCCTCGGAAAAAGGAATTCCCGGCGACATTAGCAGGCTCTTGCTTTCAGACAAGAGGTGTAATCGTGCGGCCTGCCCATGGCCTTCTCAGGGCATGTTGTTGTTTCGCAGGGTTGTTGATGCTCTCAGGGCTGCATCCACGCCGGTCGGGTGAGCATGGGGGCGTACCATCGAACCGGACAACGGGTGGCATTAGTGCCGTCATACAGGGGGAGTTAAAAAAATTGACCGGTTGGTAAATTCTGTGCATAGTCGACACAATTAAAAATCCAACCCGGGGGGAAATCAAGATGAAGAATTCGTTTCAGATGTCACGGCGTTCTATAATGGTCGGCGGGTCCGCGTTGGCCCTGACGCTTTCGTCGCGTGTTGCGTTCGGCGGCACCAGGATCAAGGCGGCGGGTATCTACACCCAACCTGTCGAACAACAATGGGACAGCCGCATCCATATTGCTATGCAGGCGGCACAGAAGCGGGGGGATATCGAGTATCTCTATTCCGAGAGCGTCGCCGACAATGATTACGAGCGCGTCCTGCGCCAATACGCCGAGCAGGGTGTTCCCCTGATTGTGGGCGAGGCATTCGGGCTTGAACGTGCCGCGCGCAAGGTGGCCAAGGATTATCCGGATATTGCGTTCCTCATGGGCTCAAGCTTTGGTCCGCAGGATCCCAATTTCTCGGTTTTCGACAACTGGATCCATGAACCCAGCTATCTGACGGGTATGGCTGCAGGGGCTGCCAGCAAATCGAACGTGATCGGCATGGTCGGGGGGTATGCCATCCCCGAGGTGAACCGCCTGATGAACGCCTTCATGGATGGCGCGCGCGAGATGAACCCCGATGTCAGGTTCCTCGTCAACTTCATCGGCAGCTGGTACGACCCGCCCAAGGCCAAGGAAAGCGCCTTTGCCATGATCGACGCTGGCGCAGATGTCATGTATGCCGAACGCTTTGGCGTTTCGGATGCAGCTGTAGAGCGCGGCGTCAAGGCGATCGGCAATGTGATCGATACCGCACCCGACTATCCGGGCACTATCCTTGCATCGGCGCTGTGGCATTTCGAGCCGACGGTTGATCATGCCGTGGCGGCGGTAAGCTCGGGCAAATACAAGGCCGATGATTACGGAAAATACAGCTTCATGAAATACGGTGGTGGTTCCATCGTGCTTGATGAATCGCTTGTGCCTGCCGATGTGGTGGCCAAGATCCGGGCCAAGGAGGCGGCCATCAAATCGGGCGCGTTCACGGTGACGATCAACAACAACGAACCCAAGTCCACCTGATCGGGCAAGCGGGTGGGTCACGGCCCGCCCGCGCTTACACATGAACAGCGAAATCGTTCTTTCCCTTCGGAACCTGTCCAAGCGGTTCGGCAGTGTTGTCGCCGTCGACGATGTTGACCTGGATCTGCATCGTGGCGAGGTGCTGGCCCTGCTTGGCGAAAACGGTGCCGGCAAGACCACGTTGATGAACATGCTGTTCGGCCACTATCTGCCGGATGCCGGCAGCGTGCAGTTGCGGGGTGCTGATGGCAGAATGCACGATCTGCCCTTGGGGCACCCGCAGCTCGCACTTGAGGCCGGTATCGGTATGGTGCATCAGCATTTCACGCTGGCCGAAAACCTTACCGCGCTTGACAACATCCTGCTTGGGGCCGAGCCCCTTTTCAGACTGCGCCGCAATCGGGCTGCCGCGCGCGCGCATGTGCAGAAGATCATCTCGGATACCGGGCTTGTTGCGCCGCTTGACGAAGCGGTTGGCCGCCTTAGCGTGGGCGAGCGCCAGAGGGTGGAAATACTCAAGGCTCTTTACCGAAATGCGCGCATTCTGGTGCTTGACGAGCCAACCGCGGTGTTGACCCCCCAAGAGGCCGATGCCCTGTTCGAAAATATCGGCGCGATGACGCGCAATGGGCTTTCCGTCATCTTCATTTCACACAAGCTGCGGGAAGTTCTGGCTTTTTCCGACCGGATCGCCGTGCTGCGCCATGGCAGGAAGGTTGGCGAAATGCCCACATCCAGCGCTGACGGCCAAAGCATCGCGGAAATGATGGTCGGCGCACAGGCCCCCACCACCGCACTGGAGCCGATGGACCCCGGGCAGGTCTTGCTGGAGCTGCGCGATATCTCGGTCAAGGGGGGCAGCCCGCGCGAAAGCCTGCATTCGGCAAGTCTGATACTTCATGCCCATGAAATCGTCGGTATCGCTGGCGTGTCAGGCAATGGCCAGACCGGGTTGGCAAATCTTGTTTCGGGCCTTGCCGCGCCCAGCGCGGGGCAGTTTCTGGTCGCCGGACGACCCATTGAAAGATTCACGCCTCGCCAGATCATGGATGCCGGTATCGGGCGTATCCCGGAAGACCGTCACAAGGATGGGGTGGTCGGCAGCATGACGGTTGCCGAAAACCTGATCATCGAACGGCTTGACGCGCCCGAATTCAGGAAAAACGGTTTCCTGCGGCGCGCCAATATCCGTGCACATGCAGAAAAACTCGGCGCGGCATATGATATCCGCGGACCCGGCGTTGACGCCAAGGCGCAGCTTCTGTCCGGCGGAAACCTGCAAAAGCTGATCCTTGCAAGGGTGTTCGAGGCCGGCCCAAAGGTGATTCTCGCCAATCAGCCCACCCGCGGGCTGGACATGGGGGCGGCGGCCGAGGTCGCACGGCGCTTGCTGGAGGCACGCTCCCGTGGGGCAGGGGTGATTCTGATATCAGAGGATCTCGACGAAATCATGACCTTGTCAGATCGAATCATGGTGATCAACAATGGCAGCTTGCGCGAGGTCCATACGACTGACCGCAACCAGATCGGCCTGATGATGGCAGGAGAGGCAGCATGATACGGATCGAGCCACGCCACGCGCCTTCGCGCTGGATGACCTTCGGTATTCCGGTGGCCTCGGCGCTGGCGGCGCTGTTGTTGGCGGCTGTTCCGCTTTCTTTCGCCGGCGCCGGGATCATCGAGGCCTATCAGGAAATGTACAAGGGCGTGTTCGGATCGGTATTCGCATTTACCGAGATGCTGACCCGCGCGACGCCACTGATATTTACCGGGCTGGCCGCTGCCATCGCGTTTCGAGCCCGGCTGTGGAATATCGGTGCCGAGGGCCAGCTGTATCTGGGGGCGATGGCGGCGGTTGCGCTCGGGACGGGACAGATAGACGCGCCCGCCTACATTCTGTTGCCAATGGTCCTGTTGGCCGGCGCGCTGGCCGGCAGTCTGGGCATGCTTGGCCCGGCATGGCTCAAGCTGCGCTTCGGGGCTGACGAGGTGGTGACCACGCTGCTGCTCAACTTCATCATCCTGATCTTTGTCCAGATGATGCTGGAAGGGCCGCTGAAGGATCCGATGGGGTTGGGATGGCCACAATCCATGCCGATTGTCGACAATGCTGTCCTGCCGGCAATCATTCCCAGAATGCGCCTGCATTGGGGGCTGGGTGTGGCTGTCGTCGTAGCGGTGGTCGCGCAGCTCATGCTTTCGCGCAGCGTCTGGGGCTTTCGCGTGCAGGCCGTTGGCGAGAATCCGGCCGCGGCACGCCATGCCGGGATCAATGTTCGGCGTGTGATGCTTGGGGTGGCAATGGTTTCCGGCGCCCTGGCAGGGCTGGCCGGTGCAAGTGAAGTCACTGGCCTCAAGGGCTATCTCACTGCCGATTTGTCGCCCGGCTTTGGCTATACCGGGATTGTGGTCGCAATGCTTGCGGGCCTGTCACCGATCGGGGTTGTGGTTGCCGCCCTGTTCATTGCCTCGGTGTTTGTCGGGGCCGACGCCATGAGCCGGGCATTGGCCGTGTCCAGTTATCTGGCCGACCTCGTGGTGGCGATGTCGTTGATCTGCGTGCTGATTGGCGGGTTCATCGCCAGAAACCGTGTCATTTTCACCGCAGGCGCAAGGAACAAAAGCTGATGGACACGCTGCATTTCCTTCTGACCGACAGCTTCTGGGCGGCGTCCCTGCGGATAGCTACCCCCCTGATATTCGGTGTGCTTGGCGCGTTGATCTGCGAACGGTCGGGGGTGCTCAACCTTGGCATCGAGGGCATATTCGTAGCCGGGGCGATGGCCGGATGGATGGCGGCCTGGGCCGGTGCGGGCCTTTGGGGCGGGGTGCTTATCGCTGCGCTTGCTGGCGGATTCTTTGGCCTGATCCATGCCATCCTGACCGTGCCGCTGGGCCTGTCCCAGCATGTTTCGGGGTTGGGGGTCACCATGCTGGCGACATCGGTAAGCTATTTCGCCTATCGAACCGCCCTTCCAAATGTCAGCTCTCCGCCGAGGATCGAGCCATTTCGTGCGCTGGACATACCCGGCCTGTCGGATATTCCCTTTTTCGGGCCCGTGCTCTTTCAGCAAACCGCCCTTACATGGCTGGCCCTGGTTTTGGTGGGGGTGGTCTGGTGGGTGCTTGCGAGAACCCCTCTCGGGGTTGCAATTCGCGCGGTGGGCGACAATCCGGACGCCGTCGATGCGCAGGGCCTGTCCGTTTACGCGTTGCGGATCGGGGCGGTTGTGGCCGGCTCTGCGATCATGGCCATAGGCGGCGCGTTTCTCAGCATGTCAGCGTTCGATTCCTTTTTCTTCGGAATGGTGAACGGGCGTGGATGGATCAGCATCGCCCTGGTGATCTTTGCCAGCTGGCGCCCCGGCAAGGCACTTCTGGGGGCTATCCTGTTCGGTGCCTTTGACGCCTTTCAGGTGCGCATGCAGACTCAGGTCGGGGCATTTCTGCCAACCCAGGTGTTTCTGATGGCACCATATGTTCTGTCGATCTTTGCCCTTGTGATTGCAGCCCGCCGGGCCGAATACCCGCGTGCCTTGCTGAAGCCGTGGTTCAAGGGCCAACGCTAGAGGAGGGGCTGCGATGCAGTTCGACCTGATCATCACCAATGCCACGCTGCCGGATGGCAGAACCGGCATGGATATCGCCTGTAACCAGGGGCGGATCGCCGCTGTAGAGGAGGCCATTACCGCCGAGGCCCGCGAGGTGATCGATGCCCAGGGACAGTTGGTCAGCCCGCCCTTTATTGACCCGCATTTTCACATGGATGCAACGCTTTCGCTGGGCAATCCACGCATGAATGTCTCGGGCACGTTGCTTGAAGGCATCGCCTTGTGGGGCGAATTGAAACCACAGCAAAGCATCGACGACATCATCGCCCGCGCGCTGCGCTATTGTGATCTTGCTGTCAGTCAGGGGATCGGGGCGATCCGCAGCCATGTCGATGTCTGTGATGACGAACTCAAGGGCGTTCAGGCGCTGCTGGAAGTGCGCCGGCAGGTGGCAGACTATCTTGACCTGCAGCTGGTGGCCTTTCCGCAGGATGGCGTCTTGCGGGATCCGACGGCCAGGGACAACCTGATCCGCGCCCTCGACATGGGGGTGGATGTGGTAGGTGGCATCCCCCATTTCGAGCGCACCATGCAGGCCGGCGCTGACAGCGTGCGCCTGCTTTGCGAACTCGCTGCCGAGCGGGGCCTGATGGTTGACATGCATTGCGACGAAAGCGACGATCCCCTCAGCCGCCACATCGAGACTCTGACCTGTGAGGCGCAGAGATTGGGCCTGCAAGGAAGAGTGACCGGATCCCATCTGACATCGATGCATTCGATGGACAATTACTATGTCTCGAAACTGATCCCCCTGATGGTCGAAGCAGGCGTGCATGCCGTTCCCAACCCGCTGATCAACATCATGTTGCAGGGGCGTCATGACAGCTATCCAAAGCGGCGCGGGCAGACCCGTGTTCGCGAGCTGCGCGACGCCGGCATTACCGTGGGGTTCGGTTCCGATTGCGTGATGGACCCGTGGTATTCGCTTGGCACTGCCGACATGCTGGATGTGGCGCATATGGCATTGCATGTTGGCCAGCTGTCCAGCCGGCAAGACATGCGCTGGTGCTTTGATGCGGTGACGGTCAATTCGGCCACCATCATGGGGCTGGAAGGCTATGGTCTGGAAAAAGGGTGCCGCGCCGACATGGTTTTGCTGCAGGCGAGGGATCCCATCGAGGCTATCCGCCTGCGCCCTGCGCGGCTGGCCGTCATTCGCGGCGGGCAGGTGATTGCCCGGGGGAGCCGTGAAACGACGATGCTTGATATCCCGGGGCGACCGGATCGGGTTGACCCGGCCGACTATGCTCCTCAGGAAATCTGACTGTCCCGTTCATGGGGGGCGCTTGGGCCCCTGAAACGGCCAGCAGCCAGCAGCTGGAGGGTCGTGCCCAGTGCCAAGAGGAAAATCCAATCAGTCATCTGATTATCTGATGATCGAAACCGGGGCCGTTCCATGGCAGGCAGACCTGCCGCGAGTCAGGCAGACTTGTCGAGTTACACTGGCCTGGGGGTCATAGGTGGCTGGTGGCAGGCAAGGAAAGTGATTGTACGGTCGACGGCTGTTACGTGGGTGGTCAGCCTACAAGCCGTTGAAACCGGCCATTAATGAAATGATTTGGCTACGCTTCCGCCATTTCTGTTGCGCAGAAAAAGAAAACCCATGTCAGGTTTATGTTGACACCAAGGCGTGTTCTGGGGCCTTCTCTTGCAACCTGGATTAATATAAGTTTTTCTGTCAACTTTTCTTATCTCGGTAAGTTCTGGCGAGATACAATCAAACGGACGCAGTCTGCGCTTTTTATCGAACTGAAAATTTTCGGCACCCGCGCGTTCTTGTGTTTATAAAAATGGGAAGCACGCGCCATGTCAAAATCCAAGAAAATCAAGGGTACAAGCAACAACGATCTTCTCTACGGCACCTCGGGGAAAGACAAGATCGATGGCCGTGATGGTGATGACACGATTTTCGGGTTGTCGGGTAACGATGAACTGAAGGGCGGCAAGGGGGATGATACTCTTGACGGTGGCGACGGGAAAGACCGGCTCGACGGGGGCAAGGGTAATGATACACTTTTTGGCGGTGCCGGAGATGACAGGCTCAAGGGGGGCGCCGGTGATGATACCCTCGATGGTGGTCAGGGAGATGACAAGATAGAAGGCGGCGACGGCAATGACGTCGTGTTCGGCGGTGCCGGGGATGACGAAATTTCCGGGGGTGACGGCAACGACATCATTTTTGGTGGCGACGGTGACGATCGTATCTATGGAGATGGTTCCGGCATGGGATCCGGTGGCGGTTCGGGTTCGGGCTCGGGAAACCCAGTATCTCATGATGACTATTTGAGTGGCGGGGCAGGAAATGACTTCATCGTCGGTGGCGAGGGGCAAGACACGGTGCTGGGCGGCGCCGGTAATGATATCCTTTTCGGGGATGATACCGCCGACTATGGTTCCGGCTCGGGCAAGGGTAGCGGATCGGGCGTCGAAAACGGGTTTGCAGACTATCTGGACGGCGGTGCTGGCAATGACCTCGTTTTTGGCGGTGGCGGAAACGACGAAGCGGTCTATACCGCGGCTGAGAACGTCGGTGCGATCGATGTTTACGACGGAGGTCGGGGGATTGATACCCTGACGTTGAATCTGACCAATGATGAATGGTTCAATCCGGTTCTGCAGGCCGATATAGCCAGCTATCTGGTTTTTCTGGCGGCCCATACCGACCCGATTACTGGCGAAGCCGACAATGCGATCTTTACATTCAGCGCGTTCAACCTGTCAGCAAGTGCGTTTGAAAATCTGCAGGTTTTCGTTGATGGGGTGGCCCAGGATCCCGTTGATGAAGCGGTGACTGCAAATGCGGATGCAAGTACGATCAACGAGGATGACCCCGCTACGGTATTTGGTACGGTCCTGGTGAACGACGTCGTTCCCGATCTGATCAAGTCGGTTTCCCTTGTCTCGGGGCCCGCGCAAGGGGTGCTGGTGTTCAACACCGGAACTATCGGCAATGCCGATGGAAGTTTCTCGTTTGACCCTTCGGGGGATTTTCAGGATCTCGCCCTAGGGGAAAGCCGCGATGTAACCTTTACATACGAGGTCGAAGATGCTGATGGCGATACTGCCCAGGCTACGGTGACGATTACCGTGACGGGTTCGAACGATGGCCCTGTAGCCATTATCGATACCGCCACAACAGATGAGAATGTGTCGATTACCGTCGATGTTCTCGCGAATGATACCGATGTAGATATTTCTGACACACATACGCTGGACGCCGTTTCCGTGCCCGCAAATTCGGGCACTGCAACTGTGGTGGGCAATCAGGTTCAATGGAACCCGGGCGCCGATTTCGATTTCCTTGCGGTCGGAGAAAGCACTGTCGTCACGGTATCTTATGATATGTCCGACAATAACGGTGCGACCGCGTCTTCGACGCTGGATATCACCGTTACCGGCAGCAATGACGCGCCGGTGATATCCGGCGGCGATACCGTCGGAGCAGTTGCCGAGGCCGGGCAGACATCGACAGGGAACCTGATCAAGACGTCGGCGGTTACAGGGAACGGCAACCAGCAGCAATTTGCCGGGACGATTCTGGCAAACGACCTGATAAACATCGGCTCGGCCTCTTTGGCCGCTGTCGCTGTTACGAACTATTCACCCTTCACACCCACCGGAACGGCTAGCCCCGGCGCGCCGGGTTTTGTCCTCAATGACGGATCAAACGGCATCAGCAGCAATCCAACAACGGGTGCCGCGTTTGATCTCGACGGTGAATTCGAGGTGGTCTACAATTTCGATCTGGGGGCGAATGCCGCTGGTTTCGACCTGACGCGCATAACGACCTATTCGGCGCATTATGACAACAGAACAGCGCAGAATTTCGAGGTGTTCGTTGATTATGCTGCCGACGGTCCGGGAGGTTTCGTTTCCCTAGGCCTGTTTACAGGGGCAAATGCCGGCGGCACCCACCAGGCCTCGCGTATCGTTCTGGAAAGTGGAACGAACCCTGGTTCGGGTGTGTTTGCCAGCGGTGTTGGCGCCATCCGGTTCGAGTTCAACGCCCCAATTGGAAATGCCACAACGGTCTGGCGTGAAATTGATGTCGAAGGCACCGCCTCGGGCAGTTTGACCGATGCTGGAAACCTCGCTTTTGGTGATGTTGACCTTTCTGATACCCATACCGTCAGCGTCGCGGAAAATGGCACCAGTTACCTGGGCACCATGACGGCAGCCGTTTCAGACAGTTCGACCGGCGATGGAGCTGGAAGTATCGATTGGAACTTTGCCGTCAACGACAGCGCCGTGAATTACCTTGCCCAAGGCGAAACCCTGATCCAGAGCTATGACATCACGGTTGACGATGGCAATGGCGGCACCGCGACTGAAACGGTTTCGGTAACCATCACGGGGACCAATGATGCCCCGGTGGCCAATGCAGACGCAGGATCGACCGATGAGAACACGTCGATCACTATTGCGGTCCTTTCCAATGACACCGATGTCGATGTCAATGACACGCGCACTGTGGATGCCGTCTCGGTATTGTCTGGTCTCGGGGTTGCCTCTGTTGTTGCCGGGCAGGTTGTCTGGGATCCGGGGGTAGACTATGACTACCTTGCGGTGGGCGAGGTCGCCACCGTCGAACTTTCCTACGACATTTCCGATAACAACGGTGGGTCCAGCTCTTCCACGGTGACGATCACGGTCACAGGGACAAATGATATCCCGGTGGCAAATGTTGACTATGCGTCCACCAACGAGGACACGGCGATCGACATAGATGTGCTGGGCAACGATACCGACGTCGATACAAGTGACATGCTGACCGTCGCCTCTGTTGACGGAACCAGTGCGAGCGGCGCGACATTGACTATCAACCCTGATGGAACGATCAACTATGACCCGGTCGGATCCACCACACTGCAGGCGATGAATACTGGCCAGTCGGTCGTAGACACGTTCAACTACATGGCTTCGGACGGCAACGGGGGATGGGATTCGGCCATTGTTTCCATCACCGTCGCCGGTGCGAATGATGGCCCCGAAGCAACCGACGACGTGATCAATACCGACGAAGACACCTCGACCTTTATCAATGTTCTTGCAAACGACGCAGGGTTTTCCTGGGGCAAGACCATTACCGGTTTCAACGGCGGGGGTATCTCGGGCCAGACCAGCGCCCTGGGGGCCGGACTGTCGATACAGTTTGGTCAGGTTGTCTATGATCCACTTCAGGGCGCGGCATTGCAGGCACTTGAACCGGGTCAGACTGGTGTGGACACGTTCACCTATACCATGCAGGATTCGGCGGGTAATATCTCGACCGCCACGGTTACAATCAACGTTGCGGGCCTCGCTGAACCCGTGGTCATCGATAGCGGGGTGAATACGGTAATGGGCTTCGATACGCTCTATGGCAATCCGGGGTCGTATACCGAGGACGGCATGACCGTCACATCACTTTACCCCGGCAGCGCCCATCTGCACGACTACGGAGATGACATCTACAACCACTCGGGCTGCTGTTCGACACCTTACGAGTTTACCTATTTCAACGCGGCCAATGGTGACACCAGCTTCAGCATGTCAGGTTTTACAAATGTGTTCGGTAGCGGCCAGTGGACGTCATCTGCCGGTGGTTCGCAATATGTTGGCGGCTCTGGTGCGATCAGCTTGGGTGTTGATTTCCAGAATGTCGAATGGGTCCGTTGGCATGAGGCCTCGGGTAATAATGTCATTGATGATGTCCTGTTCACCGCGTGAGAGCACATGTCATCAGGGCGCGGCCCCTTCAGGTAAGAAAGTGAAATGACCAGATTTGCGTCAGAGGTCACGGATTGTCGCGTGTGTGCGGCAATCCGTGACTGCAAGCTTTCAGTCACTTTTGTCGGGTTGTTCAGCTTTTTCGAAAATCTCCTGATGTTGGCCGTGCCACTTTATATGTTGCAGGTCTATGATCGGGTTTTGACGAGCAACTCCAAGGCGACCCTGATTTCACTCTCCATCGTTACCATAGGGACGCTGGGTGTCGTCAGTATGCTGAGCTTGGGGAGGTCGCGCATTCTTTCGGCGGCCTCGGATTGGCTTGATCGCCGTCTGTCGCCCGGTCTGTTCGAACGCGCTGTTCAAAGCAGATTGAAAGCTGGGGCCTATGGGGCAGAGGCGCTGGATGATCTGGCCACGATCCGCGGTTTTTCGACAAGCCCCTCAATGGCAAATTTCTTTGATATCCCGTGGACTTTCGTATTCATTGGCGTCGGTTTCATGTTGCACCCCTGGTTTGGCTATTTGGCAACGGGATCGGCAATTCTGCTGGTTGTGATTGCGTTGATCGGCGAATTACTGGGTCGTGCGCCGGTCATGCTTGCCGGGCAGGCCGGCATGGCGGCCCGGCGCAGGTTGGAAGCAACGGTGCGCAATGCCGAGGTGATCGAGGCAATGGGCATGATGAAACCGGTGCGTGAAAGATGGGCTGTGGTCAACGAAGAGAAACTGGAACTGCAGGCCATTGCGCAGCGCCGCATCGGAATATTCGCAGCCCTGACCAAGTTCATTCGTCTGGCTGCGCAGACTCTCACCCTGGGCATGGGAGCATGGCTTGTGATCGGCCTCGAGGCAACCGGCGGGGTCATGATTGCTGCGTCCATCATTCTGGGACGTGCGCTGGCGCCGATCGAACAGGCCATCGGGGGGTGGCGCAGTGTCCTTTCGGCGCGCGCGTCATTGCGACGCCTCAAAGCATTTGCGCTGGAACATGAATATCGGCCTGCGACGATGCCTCTTCCGGCCCCCACAGGGGTGCTAAGCGCAGAACAGGTCGTGTTCAGGCCGCCCGACCCTGCGGGGGAGCCAATCCTTAAAGGAATTAGTTTCCGTCTAGGTGCGGGGGAAACCCTGGCTGTGATCGGTCCTTCAGGGGCAGGGAAGACAACGCTTGCGCGGCTGCTGGTGGGGGCTGTGGCGCCGTTTTCTGGCGTGGTACGGCTGGATAATGCCGACATCTTTTCGTGGAATCGGGACGAGATCGGCAAATATATTGGTTATCTTCCCCAGGATATCGAGCTTTTTTCGGGTACGGTGGGTGAAAACATCAGCCGCATGGGAAAGATGGATGCCGACAAGGTAGTGCAGGCTGCACGGCTTGCTGGCGTGCATGACCTGATCCTTCGGCTTCCTCGCGGATATGAAACCGAGGTGGGACCGGACGGGCAATATCTTTCCGGCGGCCAGCGCCAGCGCGTTGCGCTGGCGCGTGCAATATATGGCCCCCCGAGGGTTATCATCCTTGATGAACCGAATTCGAACCTCGACGGCGAAGGCGACGCAGCCTTGGAAAAGGCCGTTCGGGCACTCAGGGAATGCGGAACCACGATGGTTCTTATTACGCACAAGATAAATCTGGTGAAGGCGGCTGACAAGGTTCTGATGTTGCGCGATGGGCAGGTCGAAAAATTCGGGCCTCGCGACGCGGTTCTGGGGCAGATGATGGGGCCGGTCGGTGTTGTTCGGGGGGCGCAGGGTAATGCGGCTGCCCCGGATATGCAGGGCACGGCAGAATGACCGGGAATGCGCTGCCTCATCTGCATGACGTTCCGCGCAGGCCACCATTGGTGCGACCGGCCGCCCTTGGGGTGCTTGTTCTGGTGATCTTTGTTTTGGGGTTCGGGACCTGGGCGGCGCTTGCGCCTTTGGCCAGCGCGGTAATTGCTCCCGGTACGGTGGTGCTGGATGCCGACACGAAAATGGTTCAGCATCTGGAAGGTGGAATTGTCTCGGAAATCCATGTGCGTGAGGGGCAACGGGTCAATCGGGGTGATCTGCTCGTGGTGTTAAGTGATATTCAGTCCCGGGCCGCTGCAGAAGTTCTCAACATTCGGTACCTGACGGCGCTGGCCGAACGCGCGCGGCTGGTCGCCGAACGAGATGGGGCAGGTGTTGTGACCTTTTCCTCGGAACTGTCTGGAAACAGTGTGCTTATGCGAGAGTTGCGTAACGGGCAACGTTCGATCTTTGCCAGCCGCAAATTATCAATCGCAAGCCAGACCGAGATATTGAACCGCCGTATTGCGCAGCTGAGGGAACAGATAATCGGGTTGCGTAATGCGATCCTGGCGCTGGAGCGACAAGGAAGGTCGCTGGCAGCGGAAATCGCCAATGTAAGCAAGCTGGTAGACAAGGGCTTGGGGTTACGGTCCCGCTTGGTACTGCTTGAACGAAATAATGCAGAAGTAGACAGGTCTGTCGCCGAAAGCGCCGCCGGTATAGCCGGGATAGGACAGAAGATTGGCGAAACCCAACTGTTGATCGCCGACCTCAGGGTCGGCCGGGTGAACGAGGCGACTGAAATGCTCAGGTCTGTTGATGAAATTGTTCTGGACGCCCGCGAACGACTGGTCGCGTCACGGGACGTGCTGAACCGAACCGAAGTTCGCGCGTCGGTTTCGGGCCAGGTGATGGAGCTGTCGGTTTCGACAATTGGCGGCGTTGTCCAGCCTAGCCAGCTGTTATTGACCATCGTGCCCGATGATGTGCCCCTGATCATCGAAGCATTGGTGAAGCCGACGGATATCGACAACGTGTATCCGGGGCTCTTGGCGCAGGTTCGAATGTCTGCGTTCAGTTTCAGAACCACCCCCCTTCTGCCCGGTGTTGTTGAATCCGTATCTGCCGATGCCGTGCAGGATTCAAGGACCGGGGCCTTCAGTTACAAGGCCAGGATCAGGTTGCCCCCTGATGCTGTCAAGCTGTTGGGGGAAGACCGAAAGATCATTCCCGGCATGCCTGCGGATGTACAGATCCAGATCCGTTCCCGGTCATTGCTAGATTACCTTGTCAGCCCTCTTCTTTCCCAGCTCGAAGTAAGTTTCCGCGAAGACTGAGACGTGGGCGACGTGTTGGATGATGTTGTAGTCACTGCTATTGCCCCATCGCCCGGTATCGTTCGGTTATGATTCCACCTCGGCCTGCGGCCCATCTGCCGGCTTTCCCGGCAATTTCAGCGTCTCCCTGACCGGGGCCAGCCTTTCCAGAAGCTGTGTCCGGTTGGACGCGATATCCGCAATCGTGACTTCGTCAAGCACCTCGATGAAAGCGTTGGTTGCCTTCTTGATCACGTTGGACAGTTTGCAGACCCCCATCAGCGGGCAGGTGTTCTTTTCCGGGTTGAAACATTCGACAACATCAAAGCTGCCCTCGGTCATCCGCACGATTTCACCAATCGTGATCTCGTCGGCAGGTCTGGCAAGCCTGAACCCCCCGCCCCTGCCGCGTCTTGTTTCAAGATATCCGGCGCATCCCAGCTGGTGGACGATCTTCATGATATGTGGGCGGGCCAACCCGTGAAGGCGGGCAACATCGTCGATGCGCACCAGATGCGGGGCCTTGAGCGCAGCAAGCTGAAGCGATCGCAATGCGTAATTGGTGTAGCTTGTAAGTTTCAAGGCGGCTTTCCTGCCATTTCGAACGGGTGCGACAAAAAAGATATATCCTAGATATTGCTTTTAGGCAAGTGGATCCCTTTATTCCATACAAGACAACACGGCAAAGGGCAGTTTCAGACTGTCAGGCCATATCCAGACACAAAGGAAACAAGACCATGAAACTGTTCAACACCTCGCTTATCGCTGCTGTAATCCTCCCCGTCGCCGTATGGGCCGGTGAAGCCCCCGGTTCGCATTTCATCGAGAATTGGGATCTTGACGGCAACGGTGCCGTCACCCTTGCCGAGCTGACCGAACGCCGGAGCGATATCTTTGCATCTTTCGACCAGAATGATGACGGCCGCTTGAGCGCCGAAGAATACGTGGCTTTCGACGAAGCCCGCGCCAGCGACGTTGCCGAAAATGGCGACAAGGAAGGCAAGGGCGAGAAACGCATGCAAAAGGGCATGCAGATGGATTTCAACGACGTGAACGGTGATGGCTATGTTTCACGTCAGGAATTTCTTGATCGCACGGCTGCATGGCTGAAGATCATTGATCGTAATGGCGATGGCCAGGTCACCGCAGCCGATTTCGGCAAGAAGTAACCCCGCCCCGGCTTTCCCCGCCCATTTGAGCGGGGAAGCCATTGAAATACCACCTGCCCTTTCCGCCGAGTACCCGCATGCAGAAGGGGCTATTGGAGGGCATATGCATGTTTGATGGTTTCACAGCCGAGACACTGGCCCGAATTCAGTTCGCCTTCACGATCTCGTTTCATATCATCTTTCCGGCGTTCTCGATCGGGCTGGCAACCTTTCTGGCCTTGCTGAACGCGATGTGGCTGAAGACCCGCGATCACACCTATCTTGCCCTGTTTGACTACTGGAAAAAGATCTTTGCGGTTGTCTTTGGCATGGGGGTCGTTTCCGGCATCGTGATGTCCTACCAGTTCGGCACGAACTGGGCAGTCTTTTCCGACAAGACGGGCCCCATACTTGGCCCGATGATGGCCTATGAGGTGATGAGCGCATTTTTCCTGGAGGCCGGTTTTCTGGGCATCATGTTGTTTGGGCGTGAACGTGTCGGCAACGGGTTGCACATGTTTGCAACCCTCATGGTGGCCATAGGCACCCTGATGTCGGCCACATGGATCCTTGCAGTCAATTCATGGATGCAGACACCCGCCGGCTTTGTCATCGGTGACAATGGCCAGTTTCTGCCCCAGGACTGGTGGCAGATCGTATTCAACCCCTCTTTCCCCTATCGCCTGACCCATATGGTGCTGGCCGCCTATCTGACCACGTCCTTCGTTGTGGCCGGTGTGGCTGCATGGCACTTGCTGCGCGGGCGCAACGGGCCTGTGACCCGACGCATGTTCTCGATGGCCATGTGGATGATTGTGATAAC
>WFQE01000209.1 GCA_015487165.1 Paracoccaceae bacterium
GGCAATGACGACGCTGCACGCGCCATTGGCCTCTATTGTGATCTGGTTGCCCGCGCCGCACTTGACGGCATGACCGCGCAGCTTGGTTCGGCCGGCGTCGATATCGGCGAAATGGAAGAGGCACCGGTTGAAGAAGCGATCGCCGAAGAGGCTGCCGCTGAAACCGGGACCCCGGCAGAAGAAGCCCCGGCCAAGGCCTGATCGGGGCCGACCGCGACATGATTGGCGGGGCAGGGCGATATTCCTGCCCCCTGACATCAACACGATTTTCCCAAGGAGAAACCAGATGGCTATCACGGCTAAAATGGTGAAAGAACTGCGCGATCTGACCGGCGCAGGCATGATGGACGCGAAAAAGGCCCTGACCGAAACCGATGGCGACCAGGAAGCGGCAATTGACTGGCTGCGCACCAAGGGCCTGGCCAAGGCGGCCAAGAAATCGGGACGCACCGCGGCCGAAGGCCTTGTCGGCGTGGCACAGAAAGACGGCATCGCCGTTGCGGTCGAGGTCAACTCGGAAACCGACTTTGTTGCCAAGAACGCGGATTTCCAGGATCTGGTGGCCAGCATCACCAAGGCGGCGCTGGACCAGACCGATCTGGATTCGCTGCTTTCAGCCGATCTGGGCGGCACGACGGTGGCCGACTCGGTGACCGCGGCGATTGCCACCATCGGTGAAAACATGAACCTGCGCCGCATGGCCCGCGTCGAGGGTGACTCGGTTGCCACCTATGTCCATAACGCCGCCGCGCCCGGCATGGGCAAGATCGGTGTTCTGGTCGCCATGAAGGGCGCTGACAACGGTATCGGCAAGCAGGTCGCCATGCATATCGCCGCGGTGAACCCGCAGTCGCTGTCGGAAGACGATCTTGACCCGGCAGTTGTCGAGCGCGAGCGCAACATTCTGACCGAACAGGCCCGTGAATCGGGTAAGCCCGAAAACATCATTGAAAACATGATCAAGGGCCGGATGAAGAAATTCTATCAGGAGGTCACCCTTCTGAACCAGAAATTCGTCATCAACCCCGACATCACCGTGGCCCAGGCAGCCAAGGATGCTGGCGTTGAAGTCATCGGTTTCGTGCGTCTTGAAGTCGGTGAAGGCATCGAGAAAAAGACCGAAGATTTCGCAGCCGAGGTTGCCAAGACCATCGGCGGCTGATCCGAAACTTTTTACCAAAATCGCAAAAGGCCGGGCACCTTACGGGCGCCCGGCCTTCTTCTTGGTGCACCATACAAGAAAACGGCGCCGGAGGTTCCGACGCCGCTTCCCTGTCTTTCCTGCCGAGTATCGAAGAGGGAACCCCGAATACGCAACAGTTCGACTTTGGGTCAGCTAAAAGTACTATCCTTCCAGCACCCCAAGAGGCCTACCGTTTCGCCTTGAAATTACTGGCTGGCGGCCGGCTTCTTGTTCCCTGGCTGAAATTGCCACCACTCACGGAACGATTCCTGTATCGCAGGATTCACGATTCGTTGAAAGTAGGGTTTACCTTACCCGAAAGGTTATGCCTGCCTAATTGCACGAAAATTGCCTGCCGGATCTTCATTCTGCAGGAAAATTTCAGCGACTGCCAAGGCCCTCGACAATGAAGAACTGGTTCTGAAGCGAGGCCTTCATGACGGCTTGGGCTGTCGTTTCCGCGTTAAGGCGTTCGCGCGCCAGACGCAGATGCTTTTCGATCGTGGCCGGGTTCAGCCCCATGATGGTTGCGATGTCCTGAATGGTCTTGCCGTCGGCGACCCACTGGAGCACCTCTCGCTGGCGCCTTGTAAGGGGCTTTGACGGGTTGCTTTGAGGCAAGATATGCATCTTGAGGTTCATAAGCTCATTCAGAACCATGATCTCATCGCCATGTTCCCGCCATATCCTGTCGACGTCATCCTGGGTCAGGCCGCGACGGGCGCACAGGCCGATACCGGAGCTGCGCCGCTCGGACAGGTTCTCGAAGCTGATGGAATAACCGGCAGACACGCCCATCCTGCTGTTTATTTCAAGAACCCGGTTTTCCATTTCGCTGGTTTCGCCGCGTTCAAATCGTTCCCGCGCCCATCGCCACGAACATGCCCCCTTGTTGCGGGCAACCCAGATCGCCATCGGTGCATGCAGAAACAGGGCATTACCGAAAAAACGTTCTATATATTCAGGATCGTGGTTAGTCAGGATAATCCAGTCACTCTGATCACCGAATTCCCCATGGGTGCGGAAATGATTGAGCCCGTAAATCAGCCGATCAAAGCCGAATTCGGCCATTTTTTTGCAATGGGCATCCCAGACGCATTCAACTGTGCGGGCCGCAAGAATGTGCTCGACGTAGTCGAGATCCAGCTGCCGGGCAGGTGCAGCTGAATGCCCTTTGGCGGCTTGAGATTCGGGGACTCTCCTTGCCCTCTTTTTCAGGCGCTCTTGCGGCGTTTCCATCGGGGTTCCCTAGGGTAATGATAAACCTATATCTGCCGCAAACGAATATTCTTGTCCAGCACGTCATGCTTGATGGATTGGCGCCAAATATCGCGCTGATTGTAACCTCTCGTCTTTGTCGTCGCGTAAAATGGCGACAAAACTGTAGATCAGGATCTATTGTCGCCATATTGTTCACACTGACGTTTCTTTGCTTGCGAGTTTTCCCATGCCAAGACCACAACGGCCAGGTGGAAAAGTGGTTGTTGAATGCCTTTTGAATCAGGGTGTTACAGCCGCCTTTGGCGTGCCCGGAGAAAGCTATCTGGCAGTTCTTGACGCACTGCACGACACCGGAAACCGCCTGCGTCTTGTGATCACAAGGCATGAGGGCGGCGCGGCCTTCATGGCAGAGGCCTGGGGAAAGCTGACGGGAACTCCGGGGATTTGTTTCGTCACGCGTGGCCCTGGTGCAACAAATGCCAGTATCGGCGTGCATACAGCGATGCAGAATTCGACGCCGATGATTCTGTTTGTCGGGCAGGTCGGCCGGCACATGCGGGAGCGCGAGGCGTTTCAGGAAATCGACTACAAGGCCTTTTTCGGTGATATCGCCAAATGGGTCGTGGAAATCGACGACCCAAGCCGCATCCCCGAGATCATTTCGCGGGCATTTGCAACCGCGCTGTCGGGGCGGCCGGGTCCGGTGGTGATCGCGCTACCCGAGGACATGTTGCGCGAAATGACCGATGTCGAGGCGTGCCAGCCCAGCCCGGTGCCCCGGCCTGCTGCGGAACCGGCACAGATCGACCTTGCGCTTGCGACCCTGTCAGAGGCTGAAAAACCCGTCATTCTTGTGGGCGGTGGCGGCTGGGACGAGCCCGCCCGTCAGCACCTTGCGCAGTTTGCAGCGCGCAACAATCTGCCGGTTGCGACGGTCTTTCGTTGTCAGGATCTGATGGATAACGCGCAAGATGCCTATATTGGGGATGCCGGTGTTGGCATGGCGCCATACCTAAGGCAATTTCTGCGCGCGGCCGATCTGATCCTGGCCATCAATATCAGATTCGGCGAATCGGCAACCGATGGCTGGCGGCTGTTCGATGTGCCAAGGATGAAGGCAACGCTGATCCACAGCCATGTTTCGCCTGCCGAGATCGGCAAGATCTATCAGCCCGATATTGCGATATGCGCATCCCCCGACCAGTTGCTGGCGCAACTTGCGTCGCGCCCGGCGGTCGGTGACTGGTCGGGCTGGCGCGACAAGGGCCGCAAAGGGTTTGTGTCGATGAGGAAAAACGCCTCGCAGGTCGGGGCCGTGGATATGGTCGAGATCTGTGCCTGGCTGGACCGCCATCTTGACGATGATGCGATCATTACCAACGGCGCCGGAAATTTCGCGATCTGGCCATCCAAGTTCATCACCTATACCGGTAAACGGCGCCTGCTGGCCCCGCAAAGCGGCGCCATGGGGGCGGGGGTGCCGGCGGCGGTTGCTGCCCGCCTTGCAGCACCTGGGCGTCAGGTGGTCTGCTTTGCCGGCGACGGAGATTTTCAGATGACGCTGGCCGAGTTGGGCACCGCAGCGCAGGAAGGCCTGCAACCCATCATCCTGCTGCTGAACAACGGCATGTATGGAACGATCAGGGCGCATCAGGAACGAAACTACCCGGGAAGGGAAAGCGGAACACGGATCAGGAACCCCGATTTTGCGGCGCTGGCAGGGGCATATGGTTTTTTTGCCGCCAGGGTCGAGCATACCGAGGATTTCGCCCCGGCTTTTTCACAAGCGCTGTCTCACCCCGGCGGCGCGCTGATCGAGATCATGATAGATCCCGAAGACATTTCGCCCTTTGCCCGCCTCAGCGACATCCGCACGGCGGCCTTGCACAACGACAAGTAACCCATGGCCCAGGCCACTGACATACTGATTATCGGCGGGGCCGTGATCGGCTCTTCGATCGCGTGGTGGCTGTCGCGCGAAGCCGGGTTGAAAATCACCGTCATCGAGCGCGACCCCACCTATCAGCAGGCATCAACGGCACTTTCAGCCGCCTCGATCCGGTTGCAGTTCTCGAACCCGCTGAATGTTGCAATTTCTCGCTTTGGCGCCGATTTCATAAGGGATTTCAGCAGCTTGTTTCCCGAGGCAGAGAGCGCACACGATCTTGCCTTCAAGGAAAACGGTTATCTTTTTCTTGCCAGCAACAAGGAACAGGCGGATATCCTGCGCCGCAACCATGTCACCCAGCTGGGCCAGGGGGCCGAGACCGTCCTGCTGACCCCCGACGAGGTCAAGGCGCGTTATCCGTTTCTGAACTGCGACGACATCGTTCTGGCCGCACTGGGGCGCAGGCATGAGGGGTGGTTCGACAATATGGGTCTTTTGTCGGGACTGAAAAAACTGGCGCGGCGCAATGGCGTAGAATACCTGCAGGGCGAGGTTGTCGATCTGGTAATGGAAGGCCGCAGGATCCGCCGCGCGGTGCTGCGGGACGGGCGAGTGCTGGACGCCAGAATTTTCATCAACGCCGCCGGGCCACGGGGCGGGAAGGTGGCTGCAATGGCAGATGTGGAAATACCGATAGCACCGCGAAAACGCACGACTTTTGTCTTTCAGACACCAGAGCCACCGCCGCCGGATGCCCCCTTGGTTTCGGATTTTCGGGGCGTCTATTTCCGGCCCGAAGGAGGGTTCTGGATGGGTGCAGTTCAACCCGAACAGGACCGGGATGCGGCATTTGATGATTTCGATCCGGATTATGCGCAGTTCGAACAGATGTTGTGGCCGCGTCTTGCGCAGCGCGCGCAGATTTTCGAGGCGATCCGCATGAAACGCGCATGGGCCGGCCATTATGCGTTCAACCGGTTTGATCAGAACGCCATAATCGGGCAGCATCCGCAAGTTGACAACCTGATCCTGGCAAACGGCTTTTCTGGCCACGGCCTGCAACAGGCGCCGGCAATAGGCCGGGGGATTGCCGAACTGGTTGTTCACGGCCACTATACCAGCCTGGACCTGTCGCCGCTGGGAATGGAACGGATAATCGAAGGGCGGCCTTATCTGGAAGAGAACATCATTTGAATTTGGCAGGTGTATCCTGTAACTGTACGATAATAATTGATATTTACAGATTGTTGCGGCCATCTATAAATAACATAATATACATTATAGGTAATTGTGATTGATTGCGCGCATGCCCTTGCGTTACCGGGTAAGATTGTGCCTTCCCCATACAACCCTTACGTTCTAGACTTTGCCCAAGCTTGGTGTGGGCCACCAGACGGGCCGCACCGGGGGTTTCATCCGTTTTCCGAACAAGGGTTTTGCCGCGATGTCGATATTCTGTGCCATCCCTGTCATCAGCAGCCTGCTGACGGCCTGTCAGCCCGCCCTTCCCTATGCCACCGGATATGTCGAGGGCGAATATGTCTTGCTGGCGCCGGTTCAGATCGCGCAGATCAACAGCATCAAGGTGCGACGCGGCAGCCAGGTCAAACCGGGGCAAGCGCTGGTTCTTCTGGAACGGCGGGACGCGGAAATCGCGGTGGCACAGACCCGCGCGGCGCTTGCTCAGGCAGTCAGTCGGCTGTCAAACCTGAAACGCGGCCGCCGCCCCGAGGAAATAGCCGTGATCGAGGCGACGCTTGCCTCGGCCCGCGCCAAGGCGGCCGAGGCCAAGCGCGAACTTGATCGCCAGAAGGACCTGTTTTCACGCGGGATCATCGCGCAAACCCAGCTGGACGCCGCCGTGACGGCTTATGATGTTGCGCGCGCCCATGTGGGCGAGCTTGAGGCCAATCTCAAGGTCGCCCGCCTGCCCGCGCGCGCCGACGAAATCAAGGCAGCCGAGGCCGCTGTCGCACAGGCACGCGCCGCCCTTGAACAGGCTGAATGGCGGCTGTCCAAACGCAGCCTGAGCGTGAATTTCAAGGGACAGGTCGTTGATATCATACGACAACCCGGCGAGGTTGCCGGCCCCCAGGCGCCGGTGTTATCGCTGCTGCCCGATGGCGCCGTCAAGCTGCGCCTGTATGTCAGCGAGAAGGTTGTTTCGCAGATCGGTATCGGCACCCATCTTGATGTGAAATGCGACGGCTGCCCCGACAACCTGTCTGCCAAGGTGACCTATATCTCCAATGCGCCGGAATTCACCCCGCCGGTGATCTATTCGCTCGAGAACCGGCAAAAGCTGGTTTACCTGATCGAGGCCCGGCCGGATGCGAATGCCCGCATGCTCAAACCCGGACAGATCGTCAATGTTGATCTCAAGGCACTGAAATAATGGCTGAAAAGGTCATCGAAGTTCAGGATCTGGTCAAGAAATACGGTGACAAGACGGTCGTCGATCATGTGTCGATGACTGTTGAGCGCGGTGAAATCGCCGGCTTTCTGGGGCCGAACGGATCGGGCAAGACAACAACCATCCGGCTGATGTGCGGGCTGCTGACGGCCGATGGCGGGCGCGGCTCGGTTCTGGGTTATGACCTGCGGCGCGAGCAGCTGAAAATCAAGCGGCAGGTCGGATATATGACCCAGCGGTTTTCCTTTTATGAAGACCTTTCGATCGAGGAAAACCTGCGCTTTGTGGCGCGCCTTTACCGCCTCAAGCCCGTGCGCCGTTTCGTGCATGACACGCTGGCCGATCTTGGCCTGACCACAAGGCGCAAGCAGCTTGCCGGCAGCCTGTCGGGCGGCTGGAAACAACGCCTGGCCCTGGCCGCCTGCATCATGCACCGCCCTCGCCTGCTGTTGCTGGATGAGCCGACCGCGGGGGTCGATCCCAAGGCGCGGCGCGAATTCTGGGATGAAATTCACGCGCTTGCAGCCGACGGCATGACCGTGCTGATTTCAACGCATTACATGGACGAGGCCGAGCGTTGCCACAAGATCAACTATATTTCCTATGGCAAGCTGCTGGCCCATGGCACCGTGGATCAGGTCGTTCACGATGCCGGGCTGACGACATTTGTGATCACCGGCCCGCAAACGCACGAGGCCGCCGTGATGCTGCGCAACATGCCCGGCGTCGATCAGGTCGCCCCTTTCGGAACCACGCTGCATGTGGTCGGGCAGGACCGGAAACTGCTGAAGGAATCCGTCAACAAGGCATCGCAATCCCTTGATATCAAGGTAAAACATGGGCAGACCAGCTTGGAAGACGTGTTCATCCAGTTCATGAGCCAGTCAAAGGACAACATGGCATGAGGATCTCGCGCATCTTTTCCCTGACCCGCCTGTTTGCCCTTCTGGCCAAGGAGGTCGTGCAGATGAAGCGCGACCGTATCACATTCGCCATGATGCTGGGCGTGCCCCTGATGCAGCTTGTGCTGTTCGGTTTCGCCATCAACAACGACCCAAAGCAGCTGCCCGCGGCGTTGGTCACCACCAGCCAGGATCACTATACCCGTGCAATGGTCGCGGCGCTCGAGTTGACGGGGTATTACCGCTTTGACCATATCGTCGATTCGGCGGCCGAGGGCGAGGCCCTGATTGCCGATGGCACGGTCAGTTTCGTGGTCACCATCCCTTCGGATTTCGCCCGCCGCGTGACCAAGGGCGATCACCCGCAGATCCTGATCGAGGCCGATGCCACCGACCCGGCCGTGGCCTCGGGGGCGATCTCGACCCTTGGCACGGTTGCCGCCCAGGCATTGCTGCGCGAACAGGGGGCCGAGGCACAGGCCGCACAGAAAGCCGCGCAGCAGATCGAGGTCGTGGTTCACAAGCGCTATAACCCCGAAGGTATCACACAATACAATATCGTGCCGGGCCTTCTGGGCGTGATCCTGCAGATGACCATGGTAATGATGACGGCCATGGCCCTGACCCGCGAGACCGAGCGCGGCACGATGGAAAATCTGCTGGCCCTGCCTGCAACCCCGGTCGAGATCATGCTGGGCAAGATCCTTCCCTATCTTTTCGTGGGGGGTGTGCAGGTGGTCGTCGTGCTGATTGCGGCGCGCCTGTTGTTCGACATCCCCTTTGTGGGATCGATGCGGCTGCTGCTGACCGGGATCGGCATCTTCGTCTTTGCGCTGGTGTTGCTGGGCTATACGATTTCGACGGTCGCGCGCACGCAGATGCAGGCGATGCAGCTGACATTTTTCTATTTTCTGCCATCGCTGCTGTTGTCGGGTTTCATGTTCCCGTTTCGCGGCATGCCGGTCTGGGCCCAGTATATCGGCGAGACCTTTCCGCTGACGCATTTCCTGCGGGTCGTGCGTGCTGTCATGCTGAAAGGCGCCGATTTCCAGGCTGTTCACAGGCCGATGGCGGCGCTGGTGCTGTTTGCTGTCATCTTCATGGCGCTGGCGCTGATGCGGTTCCGGCGCACCCTCGACTGACGGGCGGCAGGCCTATCCCAGCGCATAGCCCGCGCCGCGTACGGTGCGGATCGGGTCCGAACCCCCTGCCCCACGCAAGGCCTTGCGCAGGCGGCCAATATGGACGTCAACGGTGCGGGTATCGACATAGACATCCCGCCCCCAGACCCGATCAAGCAACTGTTCGCGGCTGAGAACACGCCCCGGTCTTTCCAGCAGAACCTGCAAAAGGCGAAACTCGGTCGGCCCCAGATGGATGGGTGTATCCGCGTGATAGACACGGTGCTGTTCCGCGTCCAGCCGGATGTTGCCAAAGCTGAGAACCTGCCCTTCGATGGCCTTGCGCACCCGGCGCAGGTTGGTCTTGACGCGCGCCATCAGTTCGGAAACCGAATATGGCTTGGTCACGTAATCATCGGCGCCGGTTTCAAGCCCGCGCACCCTGTCGCTTTCCTCGGCACGTGCCGACAGCATGATCACCGGGATGTCACGGGTATCATCGCGCAGCTTGACGCGGCGGCAGATCTCGATCCCCGAAACCTCGGGCAGCATCCAGTCGAGGATGATCAGATCGGGCATTTCCTCGTCTATCAGCAGCAGCGCCTCGTCGCCGGTGGCGGCAGTCACGACGCGATACCCCTTGGCCCCCAGATTATACGCCAGAACCTGGCGCTGCGAGGCTTCGTCTTCGACGACCAGTATCAGCGGTTCGGCCCCTGTTGCCATCAGTCCTGTCCTTTGGGTGCAATGTCGCTGGGCATGATTTCAGCATAGGATGAATCGTCGCCCTTGGGACGATCGTCTTCGGGCAGTTCGCCGGTGATGGTAAAGATCACCTGTTCGACGATGCCGGTCACATGATCGCCCATGCGTTCGATATTCTTGGCGACAAACAGCAGATGCATCGATGGCGAAATGTGGCGCGGATCCTCCATCATGTGGGTCAGCAATTCGCGGAACAACCCGTTATACATCTGGTCGACCTCTTCGTCCCTGATGCGCACATCCGCAGCCAGGTCCAGGTCGCCCTTGACATAGGCATCAAGACCGTCGCGCAGCATGTCCTGCACGGCACGCGCCATGCGCTTGAGGGTGCCGGCCGCGTTGCCCACAGGGGGCGCATGGGCAATTGCCATTGCGCGCTTGGCGTTGTTGCGGGCGTAATCCCCGATGCGTTCAAGGTTGCCGGCAATCTTCATCACCGTGATCACCATGCGCAGATCCTGGGCAATGGGCTGGCGCAAGGCCAGAACACGCACGACCTCGGTGTCGATCTCGAGTTCCAGAGCATCGATCCGCTTGTCGCGCTCGATGACGGCGGCGGCGCCTTCATTGTCGCGCCGCAGCAGCACCTCGGCCGATTCCTCGATCTGGGCCTCGGTCAGGCCGCCCATTTCCAGGATAAGGTTGCGAATTCTTTCGAGATCCGCGTCAAACGCCCGGTGAATATGTGCCGAGTCGATCATGGTCGTTCCTCCTGTCAGCCGATCCGGCCGGTAATATAGCTTTCCGTGCGCGGGTCTTGCGGACGGGTAAATATCTGGTCGGTCGCGCCTTGCTCGACCAGCTCTCCCATATGGAAAAAGGCGGTGCGCTGGCTGACGCGGGCGGCCTGCTGCATGGAATGGGTCACAATCACCACCGCAAGCCGCGAACGCAGCTCGTCGATCAGTTCCTCGATCTGAGCGGTGGCAATCGGATCCAGCGCAGAACATGGTTCATCCATCAACAGCACTTCGGGCGATGTTGCAATGGCACGCGCGATGCACAGGCGCTGCTGCTGGCCGCCCGACAGCCCGGTGCCGGGTTCATGCAGGCGGTCCTTGACCTCGTCCCACAGGGCGGCGCGGCGCAGGGATTTTTCGACGACTTCCTGTGTTTCACTGCGATTGCCGACAAGGCCGTGGATCTTGGGGCCATAGGCAACATTGTCGAAGATCGACTTGGGAAAGGGGTTCGGCTTTTGAAACACCATGCCCACGCGTGCGCGCAGCTGCACGGGGTCGATCTGTCGGGTATAGATATCCGTGCCATCCAGACGGATGTCGCCGGTCACGCGGCAGCTGTCGATGGTGTCATTCATGCGGTTCAGGCAGCGCAGAAAGGTTGACTTGCCACAGCCCGACGGCCCGATAAAGGCGGTCACGGTCTTGTCGGGGATATCGACATTGACCGACTTGATCGCGTGGGTGTCGCCATAGAACACATCAACATTGCGGGCCGAGAACTTGATATCGTGGATGTTTTCCTGTGCGTCGGTCATCGTCATGTGGTTCCGTCTGTTATGCGGCCGCGCGGCCTGTGTCTTGTCAGGGTTGTGATCGAACATATCCTACCACCTTCTTTCAAAGCGGCGGCGCAGGAACACGGCCAACCCGTTCATCAGGATCAGAAACAGGATCAGCACCGATATGGCGGCGGCAGTGCGCGCCTCGAAAGCGCGTTCCGGGAAATCCGACCAGCGATAGACCTGCACCGGCAGCACCGTGGCACTGTCGGTGATGCCCTTGGGAATATCCACGATGAAAGCCACCATGCCGATCATGATCAGGGGCGCGGTTTCGCCCAATGCGCGGGCCATGCCGATGATGGTGCCGGTCAGGATGCCGGGCAGCGACAGCGGCAGCACATGGTGAAAGGCCATTTGCAATCGCGAGGCCCCGACCCCCAGCGCCGCATCGCGGATCGAGGGCGGCACGGCGGCGATCGAGGCCCGCGCCGCGATGATGATGGTCGGCAGGGTCATGATCGCCAGCACGATCCCGCCCGCCAGCGGGGCCGAGCGCGGCACGCCGAAAAACCCGATGAACACGGCCAGCCCAAGCAGGCCGAACACGATGGACGGCACCGCCGCAAGGTTGTTGATGTTGACCTCGATGAAATCGGTCAGGCGGTTCCGCGGCGCGAATTCTTCCAGATAGATGGCCGCCAGAACGCCTATGGGGAATGACAGCAGGAAGGTCACCAGCATGGTCCAGAAAGATCCGACTGCGGCGCCGCGGATACCGGCCAGTTCCGGCTCGCGCGAATCGCCGGCCTTGAAAAAACGCCAGTTGAACACCGATTTGACCCTGCCTTCGTGACGCAGGGCTTCGATCCAGATGATCTGCTTGTCCGAGACACGCCGGGCCTTTTCCGGCAGTTCGGTGACATAGACCTTCCAGTCCGCCGGGGTCGCATCATCGGTTGTCAGCGGGATCAGCACCTTGCCCTTACCTTCGCGCGGGCCGATATGGCTGAGCTTGATCCAGCCACCATCGGCGCGGATCAGGACCGACGGGTTGTTGCGGCCCAGACGCGCCGGCCGCTGCGGGTCGGCAGCCTCGGATTCCAGTTTTTCGGCTTTCTTCAACAACGCCGCGGCCTTTGCGCGGGCCTTTTCGGCCGATTTCAGATAGGCGTTGCGCGCGGCCTCGTCGGTGGCGGCATCTGCACGCGCGGTAAAGACATTCACCCCGTTCTGTTGTCGCGCGGCCTGCCGGCGCAGGCGTTCGGCATCTTTCAGCTGCTGCTGCTTGACCTCTGCAAGGGCCTTGGCAAAGACCGGGCTGTCTGCCCTGACCTTGACCTTGCGCTTGCCGATCTCAAGGGTGATCCTGCCGTCATTGGCCTCGGGGGTTTCCTGACGCAGCGCGCCATAAGCCCCCTTGAGGTAAAGATCGGCGGTGTCAGAGGCCAGGAAATCGAATTCGATGGTCTTGCCCACCAGAGAGGGATCAGCCGACACCTTGTCGGCAAGCTCGAACGGCGCGCCGCCTGAAATCAGGTTGTAAAGCGCCTTCTTGTCACGCCGCCCCTTGGCATCGGGAAAGGCCGCGCGCAGGGCCGCCTTTGAAAGCCCGCCGAAATCGGCGCGCAAGATGGTCTTGGGGTCGCGCGTTCCCTTGGGGTCGATCACCGCGGCATCAAGCGCTACCGGCAGGCGGATATAGCTTTCGGTCAAGGCATCGCCGGCCTTGCGAACCACCGACCACAGCAATGTTCCCAGCGCCAATGCGGCAAGGGACAGGGCCAGAACGCCATACAGGCGAAGGCGCGTTTCAGCTGCCTTGCGCCGTTTCAGGCGCAGGTTCGAGGCGATATCGGCTGGCTGGCTGGCCGTTTCCATCTGCTTGCTCATCTTCAGCCCCTAATCATACATTTCACGATAGCGCCGCACGACCTTGAGCGCGATCACGTTCAGGATCAGCGTGATGAAGAACAGCGCGAATCCCAGTGAAAAGGCAGGTCCGGCCGCGGTTTCGGCATCGGTGTCGCCGGTGATCAGCATCACGATCTGCACGGTCACGGTCGTCACGGTTTCAAGCGGGTTGAGCGTCAGGTTCGCCCCCTGCCCCGCGGCCATGACAACGATCATGGTTTCTCCAACCGCGCGGCTGACCCCCAGCAATACCGCCGAGACGATCCCCGGCAGGGCTGCCGGCAGCACCACCTGGCGGATGGTTTCGGCCTTGGTCGCCCCCAGCCCGTAGGATCCGTCGCGCAGACTTTGCGGCACGGCGTTGATGACATCATCGGAAAGCGAGCTGATAAAGGGAATGATCATGATCCCCATGACAACCCCGGCAGCAAGGGCGCTTTCGGATGCGACATCCAGCCCCAGAAATGTGCCGCTGTCGCGAATGAAGGGGGCCACGGTGATCGCCGCAAAGAAACCATAGACGACGGTGGGGATGCCGGCCAGAATCTCGAGCATCGGCTTGGCCCAGGAGCGCACGCGCGGGGATGCGAAATCCGACAGGTAGATTGCCGAAAACAGGCCGACGGGCACAGCCACCAGCATGGCGATGAGCGTGATCAGGAAGGTGCCCACGAAAAGCGGCACCGCCCCTACCCTGTCGGGATTCATGACCCCGGCCTGAACGCCTGCCAGGGGGCTCCAATTCATGCCGAAAAGAAACTTGTCGATCCGCCAGCCGATATTGCCAAAGAAGGTAAGCGTTTCGAATATCAGGGAAAGAACGATGCCAATGGTGGTCAGCACGGCAACGGCGGCACAGACCCACAAGATGCCGGTCAGGATCTGCTCGCTGCGATTGCGCGCCCGCCATTCCGGCGACACCCGGCGCCAGGCGTAAAGGCCGGCAGCTGCCGCGGCGGTGACGGAAACCAGAAACAGCGTCCAGGCGCGCCAGCTTTCCAGATGGGCGTATAGTGCTGCAATTTCGCGCCGCAACGGGTCGGTGGCAGACGCCAGCGTTCCGTCGGCCAGCGATCTGGCGTCGGCAAAGACCAGCTGGACCTCGATCTGTTTCATTTCCGGGGCCGCGTCGCGGATGGCGGAAAACACGATTTCCTTGTCGATCGCGGCCCAGATGATGGCTCCGCCACCCAGAATGCCCCAGCCGATGATAAGGGTCAGAAGAAGTGCGTAGAGACCATGCTGATTGGGACGGGAATGAAGCCCCGCACCGCCACCGGCCGCGATCCCCAGGGCGCGCTGTCTGGCGGCCACAAAGAAAAGCACTGCCAGGGCCAGTATGACCGGAAAGCCGACAGCAATCATTTCCAACCCTTTCATCCACTCAGCCGCACCCCGATTGCCGGAATGCGTGCTTTTTCACATGTCGAGGCAGGGGAAACCCCCTGCCCCGTTTTTCAGTCTGCGCCAACTGGCGCTGATTATTCGAGGCCTTCGCCGGTCATGTTGACCAGGTCACGCACCTGCTTTTGCATGGCCTTGTGATCGGCTGCGGGCAGCGGGATCAGACCCTTGTCGACCAGCGCGCCATCGGGGCCGGTCATGGCATCCGACAGGAACAGGTTGGCATATTCGGTCATGCCGGGAACGGCCTTGATATGTGCCTTCTTGATGTAGAAGTACAGCTTGCGCGAAACCGGATAATCGCCCGAGGCGATGTTTTCGAATGTCGGCTCGACACCGTCCACGATGGCGCCCTTGATCTTGTCGCTGTTCTGATCGAGATAGGAAAAGCCAAATATGCCCAGCGCAACCGGGTTGGCCTGCAGCTTGGAAACGATCAGGTTGTCGTTTTCGCCGGCTTCGATATAGGCACCATCGGTGCGCAGTTCCGAACCTTCATGCTTGCAGAATTTCTTGTCGTTGCCAGCGGCACGACAGCCCTTTTGCATGACCAGCTCTTCAAAGGCGTCGCGGGTGCCCGACGACGGCGGCGGGCCGAGAACCTCGATCTTTTCGGCCGGCAGCGCCGGGTCGACATCCGACCACATGGCGGGCTTGTCGCCGGCCTGGGCCAGGGCTTTCCACAGCTGCTCACGGGTGATTTCGAAATCGGGGGCGTCAACGGCGTTGGCGATGACGATGCCGTCAAAGCCGACAACCGCTTCGGTGATCTCGGTCACGCCATTGGCCTGGCATTTCTTGAATTCCTTGGCCTTCATGCGGCGCGAAGCGTTCGAGATGTCGGGATGCTGGGTGCCGACGCCGGCGCAGAACAGCTTGAAGCCGCCGCCCGAGCCGGTGCTCTCGACAACGGGGGTCTTGTAGTCGGTCGTCTTGCCGAACTGTTCGGCAACCGCGGTGGAAAACGGAAACACGGTGCTGGAGCCGACGATGCGGATCTGGTCACGCGCAGTGGCAGCGGTTGCCGCGCCGAGTGCGGCGGCAAACGAAATGATGGTCAGGCAGGTTTTGGCCGATGACATCCTTGGGATCTCCTGGTTCTGGTTGTCGGTGACGATCAGTGTTGACCGCCGTTGGTGAGGCGCTGCCTAAGGGCCGGATGTACAGGGAGTATGACAGTTGTGTAACAGTTATATGACAGCGCCAGTCAACTGCCGCCAATCACATGGACAGAAGGTCGCACGCTCTGCCGGTCAGGGGTGATTGCCGGTCGGAAGGATAACGGAAAAAACGCTCCCTTCGCCTTCGGCCGACTGGATCTTGAGCCGGCCACGGTGGCGCATGGTGATATGCTTGACAATGGCAAGCCCCAGCCCCGTGCCGCCGACGTCGCGGGCGCGGTGATTGTCAACACGATAGAACCGTTCGGTCAGGCGCGGGATATGGACGGGCGCGATTCCGGGGCCGTGGTCGATGACATCGACCTGAACGGCGGCTCCATCGATTCCCACGGCCTTGTCCATGGTGGAGATCGCGATTCGGACGTTTTTCCCGCCACCATACTTGATCGCGTTTTCAATCAGGTTCTGGAACACCTGAAAAAGCTGATCCCTGTCGCCCTGAATATGGATGGCCTCAGGGGGCTGGGAAAATTCGATCTCGACGCCTGCCTTGTCAGCGCGCGGCTGCTGCGCCTTGCATACGGCCCGCAAAAGTTCACCAAGATCGACCTCTCCGCGCGGCTTGACCAGTTCCATCGCCTCGACACGGGACAGGGACAAGAGATCGTCGATCAGCCCCTTCATGCGGCCGGCCTCGCCCTGCATGATTTCCAGAAACGACTGACGGGCCTGCGCGTCCTCGGCTGCGGGGCCTTGCAGTGTTTCGATGAACCCGGTCAGCGCTGTGAGCGGCGAGCGCAGTTCGTGGCTGACATTGGCAACAAAATCGCTGCGCAGCCTTTCGGCCCTTTCGACGGTGGTCACATCGGTAAAATGCAACAGCGCCCCGCCGATTCCATCCTCTTCCTCATCCAGAGAACCGACCTGGATGCTGAACACGGTTTCGGTTGGCCTTCGTGTTTCATACCGCACGATCCGCGTTTCGCGGCTTGCAAGAACATCGGATACGGCGGCCAGAACCTCGGGTTGGCGAATCGCTGCAAGCAGATGATGGCCGGGAAGATCAGCCCCAAAGACGGCGCGGGCGCGGGCATTGCATATCACGATCTTTTTCCAGCGATCAACGATCAGGACTGCGCCGGGCAATTTGCCTAAAAGGTTTTCAAGCTGCTGTATCTGCATGTCGGTATTCCGGAAATATCCATGAGGGGCGCGGCCCGAATCCCTGAATTCGCGTCAATGGAAGTAGAATCCAAGCTATATCCTTTATCGTGAAGGATTTTTTACAATTTTTTCATTTTCCATCTTTACATGACAAGTTTCCCGCGATTACCCTTTGGGTTGCAAGAAGCCAAAACAAGCGATGTTTCGGAATCTTATCGATCATTTTCAGTAACCTGTCTCGACCGGAACAAAGTCGCAATAACAACGACGAGAGACAAATACATGATCATCAAACATGATTTCGCCAGAAAGGCGAAGCGGATGCACTGGGAAGAATCCAGGTGCAAAACGGCATCCGCGCGTATCGGGATCGGGGTGGCCCTTGTGCTGGGCCTGGAAAATTTCTCGGGGCTGTATCCCTTTGATCCGGCCGAGATCGACGACAGGGTTCACATGTCGCTGTCCGCATTCATGGCATTGGACAAGGTCGAATTCGAAAAATTGTCACCGTGCAGTATCTATTCCCCGGTCATCGCCAAGGAAGCCGACGCGATGGAGCTGGCCGGCAAGCTTCAGGATTTCGGATACCAGGGTGAATACAGGATACTGGCCCAAGAGCTGGCCGATCCCTGGATGATCATGCGCGAGCTGCGCGACGCGGCGCCGGATGTGAAGATATCCCTTTCCTACACCAAGACCATCAAGGGTATCTCGGCTTGAGCATCTCTGATCCGCCGGGCCACGCACAGGCGCTGGTCCGGCGGTTTTTCGCAAGGGGGCCTCAGCCCTGCAGCGCCTCGTATTTGGCCTGCAATTCCTCTTCGCTTTCCACCCAGTCGGGGTTTTCGACGATACATTCCTCGGGGCAGACAAGACGGCACTGGGGCTCGTCCTCGGCACCGACGCATTCGGTGCATTTCATCGGGTCGATCACATAGATCGGGTCGCCGGGGCTGATCGCCTCGTTCGGGCAGACCGGCTCGCAGGCGTCGCAGGCGGTGCAGCCCTCGATGATCATCAATGCCATTTTTCTTTCTCCTTCCTGTTGTTCCTGCCTGTTGCTCAGGATGCTTTCAGCAACTGCCCGCGCTCGGCCAGCTTGTCATAGCGGAATGCGCCCCACAGCGCGGCGCCGATGGCGCCCGCATGGATCGAATCCGGGTGGCTGGTGACCTCGGCGTCGATGCCCTTCATCTTGGCCAGCTCTTCGCGCAGCGCCTCGACAAGGCCCTCGTCCTGGGCCAGACCGCCGGTGACCATGATCAGATCATCGCGCACCCCGATGGATTTCAGCAGCCGGGCCAGGCGGCTGGCCATTGACAGGTGAATCCCTTTCAGGATGTTGGGCGCGGTAATGCCCCGGCTGACCATGTTGATCACGTCGGTTTCGGCCAGCACGGCGCAGATCGATGACACCACCTCGGGGTCGTCGGCCTGTGTGGACAGCTTGCCGATCTCGTCCTGGGCGATCCCCAGATAGCGGGCGATGTTTTCCAGAAACTGCCCCGAGCCCGAGGCGCACTGGCTGGTCATCTTGTAATTGATGACCTTGCCCTTTTCATCGGTGATGATGGCACGGCCATGAAGCGCGCCGCAGTCAAGCACCGCAACCGTTTCGGGGTTAAGATAGCGCGCGCCGCGGGCGTGGCTGGTCATCGAATAGAAATGCCCGGTGTGAAAGGGGATCGCCTCGCCCTCGCCGGTGGTGGCGACATAGTCGATGTCATCCTCGGAAAGGCCGGCATCTTCAAGGCACTGGTCGAATGCCTCGCGGGCCAACTCCATCGGGTCGCGCTGGCGGATGCGCAGCAGCGACCGCGACAGCCATTCCTCGCGGCCATCCTCGACCCTGAAGATCACCGCCTTGACGGCGCCTGTGCCGACATCGATTCCTGCGGCTATTGTCATAGCTCCACTCCTTCCATGCGTCCTTCGGCGGCACGGCGGGCGAATTCTGCCGCGCCAAGCGAGCCTGTGTAGATCGAGTCGGGGTCGATATTGATCGTGACCTCGCCATAGTTTTCATAGACCAGCTTTTTCAGCTCGCGCACGGCGGCCTCGTTCTTGGCGACGCCGCCCGTAAAGGTGAACTCGTCGGCCACCCCGCCCGAGCGCGAAAGGATCGAGATCGCCCGCAGGATGATCGCGCGGTGAAGGCCGGCAAGGATATCCTCGCGCTTTTCACCCAGCGCCAGACGGTCGCGCAGCTCGGCGCCGGCGAAAACCGTGCAGGTCGAATTGATGCGCGCGGGCTTTTCCGACTGCATCGCCAGCGGGCCAAGCTCATGCAGGCCCATGTTCATCTCGTCGGCGATATAGCCCAGATAGCGGCCACATCCGGCGGCGCAACGGTCGTTCATCTGGAAATTCTCGACGATGCCGTTTTCATCGACCTGGATGCCCTTGGTATCCTGCCCGCCAATGTCCAGCACGGTGCGGGTGTTGGGATACATCATATGTGCGCCCAGCCCGTGGCACAGAATCTCGGACCGAATATGTTCCTTGGAAAAAGGCAGCGTCACGCGGCCATAGCCGGTGCCGACCAGATAGGTTTCTTCCAGCTCGATATCCAGCGCCTTTTCGACGGGCTGCAACATCTCGCCCGACAGGCCGATGCCCTGATCGGTCACCCGTTTCAGGGCGCGTTTGAACATGTCGGAAAGCGTGCCCTTGGGGGGGCGGTTTTCGACCGCGATGATCGACTTGTCATAGACATTCAGCAACAGGTCATAAGGCAGACCCGCATCGCGGGCGACCTCTTCGGCCAGTGCCAGATAGCGCGAGCCCGCGATGTCGCGAAAGAAATCCGACTTGCGCCTGGCGCCCGGCGCATACATTTCGGGGGCCTCGGCCCGCAAGCGGCGAAACACCTCTTCCAACGCCTGCTTGACGCCGGCCGCGTTCTTTTCGAACCGCTCGCCCTTGACCTGCGAGAGGCAGGTTTCTTCGAGGTCATCAAGCTGTTCAAGGAACTGCTCCAGCCGAAAGGCGCGCTCCAGCCCCGAAAGAAACGCCTCGACCTCTTCGTCGGTGCCGTCGGCGGCGCCGAATTCGCGCCGGAACAGGGTAAAGCGCGCGTCCACCGCGGCCTCTTGCTGGGCCACGCGGCAGGCGGTGTCGTAGTTCGAGCGCGAATTGGTGATCCCGCGCCCGAGGATCTGTTCGTTTTCGTCCAGCAGCACCGCCTTGGTGGTGGTCGAGCCGAGGTCGATGCC
>WFQE01000210.1 GCA_015487165.1 Paracoccaceae bacterium
ATGTTCGACGGTCGCGACATACTGGCCATGAGCCAGGACGAGCTGCGCCAGATCAGGGGCAGCCGCATCGGATTCGTCTTTCAGGATCCGATGACCTCGCTCAACCCGGTGTTCAGCGTCGGCTTTCAGCTGATGGAACCGCTGCGGGTGCATATGAACATGAACAAGGCGCAGGCCCGCGCCCGCGCTGTCGAGCTTCTTGAACTTGTCGGCATCCCTGACGCCGAATCGCGGCTCGACAATTTCCCGCACCAGTTTTCAGGCGGCATGCGACAGCGCGTGATGATCGCGATTGCGCTGGCCTGCGATCCCCAGATCCTGATTGCGGATGAACCCACAACCGCGCTGGATGTGACGATTCAGGCGCAGATCCTCGAACTGGTCAAGGAACTGCGCCAAAAGCTGGGCATGGCGATCATCTGGATCACCCATGACCTTGGGGTGATCGCCGGCATCGCCGACCGGGTGATGGTGATGTATGGCGGGCAGGTCGTCGAACAGGCCCCCGTGCGCGAGCTGTTTTCAAACCCGCTGCACCCCTATACACGCGCCCTGCTTGAAACGCTGCCCGGTTTTGTCGGCACCCGCTCGAAACGGCTGCGCACCATCGAAGGGCAGCCGCCCTCGCTTGACCGCCAGCCGACCTCGTGCCCGTTCCGCGCGCGCTGTCGCCACGCGATGGATCAATGCGCCCGCGAAAACCCGCCCATCCGCACCATTGCCAACGGCCATGACGTGGCCTGTTTCTGGAGGCCGGACGCATGAGCGCACAACAACCCCTCGTGCAGGTCAGGAACCTGAAGATGTATTTCCCCATCTATCGCGGGGTGCTGCGCCGGCAGGTGGGCGAGGTCAAGGCGGTGGATGATGTTTCATTCGACATCTTCAAGGGCGAAACCCTTGGTCTGGTGGGTGAATCCGGCTGCGGCAAATCCTCGGCCGGGCGCGCGATCTTGCGGCTTTATGATGTAACCGACGGGCAGATCATCCTTGAAGGCACCGATATCGCCGCCATGCACGGCAAGGAGCTGCGCCAGCTGCGCCCCGAAATGCAGATGATCTTTCAGGATCCGCAGGCCAGCCTGAACCCCCGCATGACGGTTGCCTCGATCATCGCCGAGCCTCTGGACGAACACCGCAAGCTGGACAAACGCGCGCGCATGGAACGCGTGTTCGAACTGATGGATGCGGTGGGCCTCAACCGCGATTTCGCCAACCGCTTCCCGCATGAGTTTTCCGGCGGTCAGCGCCAGCGCATCGGCATTGCGCGCGCGCTTGCCCTGAACCCGAAATTCATCGTCTGCGACGAACCCATCGCGGCACTTGATGTCTCGATCCAGGCGCAGGTCGTGAACCTGCTTGAGGATCTGCAGGAAAGGATGGGCCTGACCTATCTGTTCATCAGCCACGACCTTTCGATGGTGCGCCATCTGGCGACCCGGGTTGCCGTCATGTATCTGGGCCGCATCGTCGAGCTTGCCAGCCGCGACCAACTGTATGAAGACCCCCGCCACCCCTATACCGAGGCCCTGCTTTCCGCCGTTCCCGAACCGGATCCGTCGCTGGAAAGCACCCGCGAGCGGATCATTCTGCAAGGCGATGTTCCCAGCCCCTCGAACCCGCCAAAGGGCTGCAATTTCTGCACGCGCTGCCCGAAGGTGATGGATATCTGCACGCAGGAAACCCCGCCTTTCAAGAAACTGGAGGATGGCCGATATGCCGCCTGCCACCTTTTGTAGACAAACCAGACAAGGGGGGATCAACCCCCCGACCCCGAGGAAGAGCAAACCAACAAGGAGAAAGACATGAAAATGAAATCCATTTTACTTGGCGCTGCCGCCGCACTTGCCCTGGCCCCGGCGGCCTGGGCAGGACGGGGGGATTCCGGCCATCTCAACATCATCTATTGGCAGGCCGCCTCGATCATGAACCCGTATCTTTCGGGTGGCACCAAGGATATCGACGCATCGTCAATGGTGCTTGAACCGCTCGCGCATTACGATGAGAACGGCAACATGGTGCCGACCCTTGCCGCCGAGATCCCGACCGTAGCCAATGGCGGCGTCAGCAAGGATCTGACCTCGATCACATGGAGGCTGAAGCCCGGCCTCAAATGGGCCGACGGTTCCCCCGTGACGGCAAAGGATGTCGAATTCACCGCAAATTACTGCATGGATCCGGCTGGCGGCTGCCAGCAGCTTGCAAAATTTGCCGATGTCACCAAGGTCGAGGCAGTGGATGACCTGACTGTCAAGATCACCTTCGGCAAACCCAAGCCCTTTCCCTACGGGCCGTTTGTCGGGGCAACGACACCTGTCATCCAGGCCAGGCAGTTTGCAGACTGCATGGGCACCAAGGCCCCAACCTGCACCGACGCCAACTTCAAGCCCGTCGGCACCGGCCCCTTCAAGGTAAAGGAATTCCGGGCCAACGACACCATCACGCTTGTCGCCAACGACAATTATCGCGACCCCAACAAGCCGGCCTTTGCGACGGTCACCTTCAAGGGCGGTGGCGATGCAACCTCGGCCGCGCGTTCGGTTCTGGAAACGGGCGAGTTCGATTACGCCTGGAACCTGCAGATCGCGCCCGAAGTGCTGGCGCAGATGGAAGCCAAGGGCAAGGGCACGATCCTTTCCGGTTTCGGCCCGCTGGTCGAGCGCCTGATGGTCAACCTGACGGACCCCAACCCGAAATGGGGTGACGAGCGTTCCACCGTCAAGCACCCGCACCCCTTCCTGACCGACAAGGCCGTGCGCCAGGCGCTGTCCATGGCGATCGACCGCAAGCTGCTGGTCGAAGTCGGCTATGGCAAGGCGGGCAAGGTTACCTGCAACGTGGTTCCCGCACCGGCGATCTATAACTCGCCCAACAACGAGAGCTGCAAGACCCAGGACATCGCCGGCGCCAACGCGCTGCTTGACGCGGCCGGCTGGAAGAAGGGCCCCGATGGCGTACGCCAGAAGAACGGCGTTCGGCTGTCGATCCTGTACCAGACCTCGACCAACGCCGTGCGTCAGGACTTTCAGGAGCTGATCAAGAGCTGGTGGAAGCAGATCGGTGTCGAAACCGAACTGAAGAACATCGACGCAGCCGTGTTCTTTGGCGGCGACCAGTCCAGCCCGGACACCTTCCAGAAGTTCTTTGCCGATATCGAGATGTATGCCAACAACTTCGATGGCACCGATCCCGAGGCCTATATGGGCAGCTGGAAATGCTCGGAAATTCCCTCGCCGGAAAATGCATGGCTTGGCTCGAACATGCCGCGCTATTGCAACCCCGAGTATGACAAGCTGGTGGCCGAAATGGCCGGCACCGCCGACATCAAGAAGCGGGCCGAGCTGGTCATCCGCATGAACGACATGCTGATGCAAAACTACATCATGATCCCGCTGGTTCACCGCGGTAACGTCGCGGCGGCAGCCAATACGCTGACCGGCGTCAAGCTGAACGTGTGGGATTCGGATCTGTGGAACGTGGGCGACTGGGCCCGCAAGTAATCCGAAACCGAAAAACCAGTCCGGCCGGGGGTATACCTCCGGCCGGAACCCGAGACTGCTGAACCGAGGTATCAAATGTTCAACTTCACCGTCAGGCGATTGCTGTTCACGATCCCGACCCTTCTGTTCATCAGTTTCGTGATCTTCTTCATTCTCGACGCCGCCCCCAGCGACCCCACCGGCAACCTGCCGCTGACGATCCCGCCGGATGTGCGCGAAAAAATCCGCGCAAGCCTTGGCCTCGATAAGCCGATGATCATGCGCTATCTGCTGTGGTGCAAACAGTTCTTCATCAACGAGCCCCTCAACCTGCTTGACCAGTGGGGCCTGCATCTGGGCGACCCGGACCGGCTGCGGGTGATTTCCTTTCAGACGCGCTCGCCCGTGGTTGACATGATCGCCGAGCGCATGCCGCAAACATTGTGGGTCGTAGGCATGTCCTATGTCGTGGGTGTAATGATCGCCCTGCCCATCGGCATCATCTCGGCCGTCAAGCAATACAGCTGGTTCGACCAGCTTGGCACCTTCATTTCGATGATCGGCTTTTCAGTGCCAACGTTTTTTACCGGCGTGCTGATGATCGTCGTGTTTTCGACCATCGTGCCGCGCGACAGTTTCTTCTGGTTTCCGTCGATCTATGACACGACGCTGAAGGTCACCGACTGGGCCAGTTTCGGCGCGCAGGTCAGGCAGATGGCCATGCCGGTCTTTGTGCTGGCGCTGTATAACGCTGCCCAGATCAGCCGTTTCATGCGGGCCAGCATGCTCGACAACCTCAACCAGGATTATGTGCGCACCGCCCGTGCCAAGGGCCTGCGCGAACGCACGGTTCTGCTGGTGCATGTGCTGCGCAACTCGCTGATCCCCGTGATCACCGTGATCGCGCTTGGCGTGCCGCAGGTCTTTGGCGGCGCGATCATTACCGAGCAGGTGTTCAAGGTGAACGGGCTGGGCCAGCTGCTGATCATCGCGATTCAGGGCGGCGACATTCCGACGGTGCAGACGCTGACCTTCATCTTTGCCGTCCTGATCGTGCTGTTCAACCTGATCGCCGACATCCTTTATGGCATACTCGACCCGAGGATCCGCTATGACTGACACCGCCATCGACATCAAGCCGCAGCGCTCGCAATGGGCGGATGTCTGGGACCAGTTCAAGACCCATCCCGGCGCCGTTCTGGGAATGATCTTTTTCGTCACCATCTGCCTGCTGGTACTGTTCGGCCCGCTTCTGTGGCATTTCTCGCCCCATGACATGATGATCCGCGACCGAAACCAGGGGCCAAGCTGGGTGCACCCGCTGGGCACCGACCAGCTGGGCCATGACGCCTTTGCGCAAATCCTTGCGGGCGGGCGGGTGTCGCTGCTGGTCGGGGTCACGGCAATGGGAATTTCGATCTTTCTGGGCACCTTCATTGGGGTTCTGGCCGGCTATTTCAAACGCCTCGACGGCCTCTTGATGCGCCTGACCGACCTGTTTCTGGCGCTGCCGCTGCTGCCGCTGCTGCTGGTCATCATCATGCTGTTTCGCGACACGCTGCGCATGGCCTTTGGCCCGGAAACCGGCATTTTCATCCTGATCGTCTTTGTCATCGGCATCACCAGCTGGATGCAGACGGCGCGCATCGTGCGCGGCGATGTTCTGGCGCTGAAGGAACAGGAATTCGTGCTGGCCGCCCGCAGCATCGGCACGCCACCGCACCGGATGATCCTGCGCCATGTCCTGCCCAATGTGATGAGCCCGATCATGGTTTCGGCAACGCTGGGCATCGCCAATGCCATCATCACCGAAAGCGCGCTTTCCTTTCTGGGGCTTGGATTTCCCTCGGACTTTCCGACCTGGGGCAAGCTGTTGCAGATCGCAACCGAGCGCATGACGCTGAACCCCGCCCAGGTCATGTGGCCGGGGCTGGCGATTTCGCTGACGGTTCTCAGCGTCAACTATATGGGCGACGGGCTGCGCGATGCGCTGGATCCGCGGATCCGGGGCCGCTGAGCAAACCCTCTTCTTCTTTGCAGAAATACTCTCGGGGGTGCGGGGGCAGACAGCCCCCGCGCTGCCATTTCCGACAATGCCGGGGGTGTCGGCCAGACATGTCTGTCGCCGTTCACACAGAACAGGAAAGGGGGGAAAGTGGCGCGGTTGACGGGGCTCGAACCCGCGACCTCCGGCGTGACAGGCCGGCACTCTAACCAGCTGAGCTACAACCGCTGACTGACCGTGAACACCCCACAAGGGGTGCGACGTGAGGGCGGTTTTATTGGTGGCGGGCTGGGTCGTCAAGCGGTTCCGGTGCCCGCAGACGATAAATTCTGCCCCCTGCCCCGATCACGTCAGGTGAATGTTGACGCGCCTGTTCAGGCGGCTCTTCTTTTCGACCTTGCCCAGCCGGATCATGCCGATCTCAATGGTGCGGGCCACATGGGTGCCGCCGCAGGGTTGCAGGTCGATCTGTTCATCCTCGGTGCCGATACGGATCAGGCGCACACGCCCCGCCCCCTTGGGCGGCTGCACCGACATCGTCTTGACCAGCCCCGGATTGGCGGCCAGTTCGGCATCGGTGATCCAGTCCTGAGTGACCTCCAGGTCCCGCGCGATCAACGCGTTCAGCGCGTCCTCAAGGGCCTGCTTGTCCTCGATGGGGTCGGGCATGTTGAAATCGAGCCTACCCTTTTCGGGGCCGATCTGCCCGCCGGTCACGGGCAGGGGAATCACCACCGACAAAAGGTGCAGCGCGGTGTGGATGCGCATATGGCGGTGGCGCATGTCCCAGTCGATCACCTGCATGACCTCGGCCCCCACCGGCGGCAGGGCGGCGCCCTCGGGCGGGACCAGCACGATATCGCCGCCATCGCCCTTGACGGTGGTGGCAACCTCCATCTCGCCGCCATCAAACCGCAGCACGCCCCGGTCACCGGGCTGACCGCCGCCGGTTGCATAAAAGATCGACCGATCCAGAACCACACCGCCCCGGTCGGTATGGGCAGTGACGGTTGCGGGTGCCTCTTTCAGATAGGCGTCATCGAGAAACAGGGTTTCGGTACTCATGCCTTGCCTTCTTTCGCTTGTTTTTCTGTTCCGACAAACCGGCCAAGGGTTTCGCCCAGCTCGTCGAGGTTGCGCAGGTGGATATCACGCTGGGCAAAGGGAATTTCGATCCCTTCTTCACGGAAACGCCGGACGATCTCGAAATTCAGGTCCGAGCGTACGCTCAGCACGTTGTTCACGTCCTTGATGATCACGCGGATCTCGAAATCCATGGAATCCGGCCCGAACCCCATGAAAACCACCCCCGGCGTGCTGCGGTGGTCGCGCATCGGGTGTGCCTCGGCAATTTCCAGCAGGATCTCGCGCACCTTTTCGGGATCCGAGTCATAGGAAACCCCGACCGGCACCTTGACGCGGCCATTCATGTTGGAATGGGTCCAGTTGGTCACGGAGCCCGAAATCAGATCGGCATTGGGCACGATCACGGTGGCGCGGTCGAATGTCTGGATCTCGGTCGAGCGCACCGAGATCTTGCGCACATAGCCGCTGTAGCTGCCAACCTCGATCCAGTCGCCCTCTTTTATGGGGCGCTCGACCAGCAGGATCAGGCCCGACACGAAATTCGACACCACCGCCTGAAGGCCGAAACCGATACCGACCGAAAGCGCACCAGCGACGATGGCAAGGCTGGAAAGGTCAAGCCCGGCCGAGGTGATCGCCGCCAAGGCCGACAGCGTGATCCCCACATAGCCGGTGCCGGTGATGATCGCGTTGCGCCCGCCCGCATCAAGGCGCGTGCGCGGCAGCACCGTGTTGCGCAGCGCCCCCTGCAACAGGCGCGTCACCGTGTAGCCGATGGAAAAGACAATCGCGAAGGTCAGGAAATCGGTAACGGAAATACGCCGCCCGCCAATAGTAAACCCGTCAGAGACCAGACGCCAGACCTCTTGCAGGTCGGAAACCCGCGCCCCCCAGATCAGCGCCAGAAATGGCAGCGCCAGCAGGATCAGCGCAAAGCCAAGGATCACCGGATACAGGGTCGCCGGGCTTTCCTGCCCCTCGGGCACGGCGCGCCCCAGCAGCATGTCGCCAAGAATGATGCCAAGCCGAAACAGAACCAGCAGCGTCCCCAGAACCGCAAGCGTCAGGATCGCCGGAAACAGCACCGCCATTGCGGCCGTGAAATAGCCAATGGCCGCAAGCAAGGGGGCCAACAGGCCGATGGCAATCGCGGCGCGTGCAATCATGCGGTGAATGCGCAGCTGAACCGGGTTTTCCGCCAGCGGGTTTTCCTCGCCACGCGGCGGGTCAAGCAGCATCCCCATGCGCAGCAGCAACAGCCCGCCAATGACAATGACGGGGAAGGAAACCACGACGCGGGCGGTTTCGGTGAAATCGGCCTGCCCGGACAGATGTTTCAGCAAGAAATACAGCGCCAGCACGACACCCAGCGCGATGGAAAGGCGCCGGCCCGTCGTGCCCTTTTCATTGGCGCACCACAAAAGCGGCGGCATATCATCGCGTATGGAAAACAGCGTGCGGCCAAGCCAGAGGCCGCCAAAGATCGCCAGCCCCATCGAAGGCACGGCGGCCAGAACGACCTCGCCCCTCAGACCGACCAGCCCGGTGACCTCTATCCCCTTGAGGATGGCCAGCAGCCCCAGAACCGGCATGATCACCTGCGTCGTCGACAGCAACAGGGCGCGCGCCTGGTTGTGAACGGCCCGGCGCGAGCGCGGCACAAGGCCCAACCCCTGCAACAGCCAGTGGCGCGCGCGCGTAATCAGCAGCAGCCCCAGCACGATCAATGCGATGGTCACGGGCAGGTTCTGCCGGGTCATGACCCGCTGCGCATCGCTTTGCAGCCCCTCACTGATCTCACCTTCGATGTCGGCCACAAGCTTGCCGATCGAGGCCACCGCCTCGGGCCAGTGAACAGGGTTCAGCGGACTTGGCCCCAGCGTGAAAAGCTGGTCGGCAAGGCGCTCGCGGATGATGCGGTCGATCTCGCCAATCAAGCCGTCAGCGCGGTTATAGGCCTCTTGCGCGGCCAGCACCGGAGCCCTGGCATCGGCCAACTGCTTTGTCAGCTCGGCCCGACGCTTGGCGACCTCGGGCGCTTCGGTTTCGCCCTCGGCCGGGGGTGGGCCAAGCGCATCCAGCTGCGATTGCAGGGTGTCTATGCGTGCGCGGCTGGCCTCTTGCAGGGCCAGCGCCTTGCTGCGGTAATCGGCCAGCGTCGCGCGCAGGGTTTCAAGCGCCGAAGAAGATGCCTCGGCCGAGCTGATGATATCCTCGGCCCGCTTGGCGGTTTTTTCCCACGCCTGAAAATCAAAGACGACCTTGCCGTTATCCTGCGCCGCCACCGGCCCCGAAACCGGGCCGACCGCCAGCAAAACCGAAAAAAAGACAATTGAAACAAATGACTTGAAAAATCTGTTTACCTTCATGTTCACACGTCCTCGAACACGACCGGCAGATCGGCGGGTGCGCGATCCATCCAGGGCGGCACCGGCAGATCCTTGGCCCGCAGGAATTCGGGGTTGAACAGCTTGCTTTGATAACGGGTGCCGTAATCGGCCAGCACGGTCACGATGGTGTGACCCGGGCCCAGATCGCGTGCCATACGGATGGCACCGGCGATATTGACGCCGCTGGATCCGCCCACGCACAGCCCCTCGTCCTGCAGCAGGTCAAACACCACCGGCAGGGATTCGGTGTCGGGAATCGAATAGGGCATGTCCACCTCAAGCCCCTCGAGGTTTTTCGTGATGCGGCCCTGCCCGATACCTTCGGTGATGGAATTGCCCTCGGATTTCAGCTCGCCCCGGGCGTAATAGGCATACATGGCCGAACCATACGGGTCGGCCAGCCCGATCTTGATGTCGCGGCTGCGTTCGCGCAGCCCCATCGCGGTGCCGGCCAGGGTGCCGCCGGTGCCGATGGCGCAGATGAATCCGTCGATCCTGCCGTCAAGCTGTTCCCAGATTTCAGGCGCAGTGCTGTCGATATGGGCCTGCCGGTTGGCGACATTGTCGAACTGGTTGGCCCAGATGGCGCCATTGGGTTCGGATTGCGCCAGACGTTCGGCCAGGCGCTGCGAATAGCGGACATAGTTGTTGGGGTTGCGATAGGGCACGGCGGGAACCTCGACCAGCTCGGCCCCGGCAAGGCGGATCATGTCCTTCTTTTCCTGGCTCTGGGTCTCGGGGATCACGATCACCGTGCGAAAGCCCATGCTGGCCGCCACCAGCGCGATGCCGATGCCGGTATTGCCTGCCGTGCCCTCGACAATGGTACCGCCGGGGCGCAGCTCGCCACGGGCTATGGCGTCGCGGATGATCCACAGCGCGGCGCGGTCCTTGACCGACTGGCCGGGGTTCATGAATTCGGCCTTGCCATAGATGTCGCAGCCGGTGATTTCGGATGCCTTGCGCAGCCTGATCAGCGGCGTCTGCCCGATTGCCGCCTCGAGATCCTTGTAAACCTTCATCTTCATGCCCCCTAATCAGCCTGTCCGCCATAGATACGCTGCCACAGAGGGGGTTTCAAGCAAGGCCCGACGTCAGTTTCCCAACATCCATTTGCCATCGGGAAAGAAGGCGTGAAAGGCGAAGGCGAACATCACGTCATGCACCACATCCCTGCCCTGCGCATCCCTGACCCGGATCATGCCGACATCGCGCCCCTCGCCGATACGCGCGGTATCCAGCGCCGAGGCCTGCCCATCCTTCCAGGTGATGGTCAATCCGGCCTCGCGGATCTCGCCCTCCTTGCGCAGCCGATCCATCGGCCAGGCCCGATCGCCCACGGCCACAACCCGCATCAGGGGGTGGATGCCATGAGGCGGATTTTCCCCGCTATACAGGAACGGCCGTGGCGCACCATCGTAACCCACATAGGGGTTGCGGCCATAGGGGCGGCTCGAGCCGGGTTGATCCATCACCAGGCCGCCGGGATTGCGCTTGCTGTAGGTCTCCCAGCTTTCCATCCAGCTGACGATCCGCTTCAGGCGCTTGCCGGTCATGTCGCCGACAATGCCCTCGCCCAGCGCCTGCTGCCACCAGCTTTCGGTCTGGCGGTCATACATGATCATGTCGGAGTTGCGCAGCTTTCCCGTGACACCGAATGTCAGCTCCTGCCCGTCAAGGCGGCCGTCAAAGACAATGGCCGAGTTGCACAGCGGGCAATAGGTGACCGTGACCGGCCGCCCGCCGATACGATCATTGACGATCTCGTGCCACATCAGATAGCGCAGCGGATAGGCCCGGGGTGTCTGACCCGGCATCTCGAGCGTGATGACCGGCTCGCGCGGATCAAGCCGGGTTTCGCTGGCAACCTTGATGAATTTCGGGTTGTCCACGGCGGGAATGCCGTCCTTGGGAGGGCCTCCCGACATGATTTCAATGAAATCAACCGATTTCTTTGCAAAATCGGTCTTGGGCCATTCGTTCTGCCAGAACGAAACCTGCGCTGATGCCACACCGGCAAGCAGGGTCAGCATCAATGTCAGGATCGCGTTTCGTGCCGTTGTGTGAATTGCCGTCTGCATGTCTTCCCCCTGTCTGTCGACCGACAAAAGCCTGACAGACAAGCGGGGGCAAGGACAGCCCGCCTCACGCGGTTATGACGGCCTGACAGCAGGGCCATCTGTGGCCGGGGCCATTCCCAGAAAAAGCCCCGGCCAAAGACATGTTGCCTATTGTGCCTTGGTAATCGTGACTTTGGCCATGTAATCAGGATCTTGCACGGCACCGTTTCGCGCGGGATCGCCCTTTTTCAGCCGGTCAACCACATCCATGCCGCCGATCACGCGCCCGACAACGGTATACAGGCCGTTCAGATGGGGCGCGGGCGCAAACATGATGAAGAACTGCGAATTGGCCGAATCCGGGCTTTGCGAGCGGGCCATGCC
>WFQE01000211.1 GCA_015487165.1 Paracoccaceae bacterium
GCCAGGCTGAGGGCGCCCGCCGCGCACAGGGCAGAATATTCGCCCAGCGAATGGCCGGCGACATAATCGGCGGCGGTGACGTTGACGCCCTCGGCTTCCAGCGCGCGCATGGCGGCGATCGAGGTCGCCATCAGCGCCGGTTGCGCGTTTTCCGTCAGCGTCAGTTCCTTGATGTCCCCTTCCCATATCAGGGTCGAGAGTTTCTGTTCCAGAACCGCGTCAACCTCGTCAAAGACCGCGCGTGCAGCCGGATAGCTGTCGGCCAGCGCCTTGCCCATGCCGATGGCCTGCGCGCCCTGTCCGGGAAATACGAATGCTCGTGCCATGATGCCCCCAAAATTGATTTCGGGCCGAGATCTAGCGCAGATCACGGCCCGAAGGAAACATGTTTTGCAATCTCGGCCCCCAGCGGGCGCGGATCACGCGAATTGCAGATCGCCGCCGTGACCGCCGGTCAGATAGTCGTAGTCATGCAGCATCATCAGGCTGCTTTCCTTCTTGTTCTCGCTGTCCAGCCCGGATTCACCGCTTGAGCTGCCCTTGTTCTCGGCCTTCTTCTTGCTGTCCGAAAGCGAGCTGCTGCCGCCGGAACTTGCGCCGCCAGAATCACCGCTGGTGCTGCCGACCGCATCGGTCGAGCTGCCGCCGCCAGAAGAGGATTCGGCACTGCTGCTGTTACCGTTGCTATTGCCGTCACTTCCCGAAGTGGCGCTGGTGCCCGAGTCGCCCGATGTCGAATCCGACGAAGTGGCACTGTCCGAGGTCGCCGACGAATTGGTGCTGCTTGACGTGTCGGTGGCTGACGTCGTTGCGGTGCCGGAAGATGTCCCGCTGGTTCCCCACGTGGTGTTGCCGGTCGTGCTGCTGGATGTCGTGCTGCTGGTGGATGTCGTGGACGAGATACCCGAGGTGGATGTTACCCCGCCGCCGGTGCTGGTGACGATCACGACGCCCGACGAAGATGTGTTGGATGCCGAGGACTTGATCCCGCGATATCCGGAAAGAACCTCTTTGCGGTCATTTGCCAGATTCTTGGCGCCGGACGAATAGTTCCCGATCGCCAACAAGGCAATTCCGACCACGCCGGCCATAAGAACTACGTGGTCGGTCGAAATCGCACCGCTTTCACATTGCCAAAAGTCCCGGACCAGCGGCCGAATCGCGACTGGCGCGGCGGTGACATTCCTTGCATCCCTGCGTTTCATGGCAACCTCCTGCACCGTGTTCGGGCCTGGGGCGCTGCGCCCGCAAAATTCCCCGTACACCTTCATGTTCGCGGCCATTCAAGCGCGGAAAAACGACCGAAATGTGGCGAATTGGGGGCATTAACCGGATTTTTTTCCATATCTGCGCCTCAACTTTCGTCCGAAAGAAGGCCCTCCCCTTTTTTGGGCGGATGAAAAACAGGGATTCCCGGCAAATACACCCGAAACCGCCTCGGGGGCCTTGCACTGCACGCCAGAACGGCTATAACGCGCCATCTTCCGCAAGATATATGTCGCGTCTGCCTCTCGTATGCGCCCGGCGGAAGGGTCAACGGGCCGCATTTTGAAGCACGCATGAGAAAAGGAAACGAATATGCCGCTCTACGAGCATGTATTCATCGCGCGTCAGGATCTGTCCAACGCGCAGGCCGAAGGCCTTATCGAACATTTCGGGGCCATCCTTGCCGACAATGGCGGCAAGGTTGTCGATTCCGAATATTGGGGCCTCAAGACCATGGCCTACAAGATCAACAAGAACCGCAAGGGTCATTATGCCTTCATGAAGACCGACGCACCTGCGGCGGCCGTGCAGGAAATGGAACGCCTGATGCGCCTGCATGACGATGTCATGCGCGTGCTGACCATCAAGGTGGACCAGCACGAAGAAGGCCCGTCCGTTGTCATGCAGGCGAAATCCGCCCGTGACGAGCGTGGTTCCCGCGGCCCGCGCCGCAACTGATCGAGAGGATTGTAAACCATGGCCAACAAACCGTTTTTCCGCCGCCGCAAGACCTGTCCCTTCTCGGGCGACAACGCGCCCAAGATCGACTACAAGGACACCAAGCTGCTGCAGCGCTACATTTCCGAACGCGGCAAGATCGTGCCTTCGCGCATCACCGCCGTTTCCGCCAAGAAGCAGCGTGAACTGGCCCGCGCCATCAAGCGCGCCCGTTTCCTCGCCCTCTTGCCCTATGTCGTGAAATAAGGAGACGATACAATGGAAGTCATCCTTCTCGAACGCGTGGCCAAGCTGGGCCAGATGGGCGACGTGGTCAACGTCAAGCAGGGCTATGCCCGCAACTATCTGCTGCCCCAGGGCAAGGCGCTGCGCGCCACCCCCGCCAACATCAAGCATTTCGAAACCCAGAAGGCGCAGCTTGAGGCCAAGAACCTTGAACTGAAATCCGAAGCCGAAGCGGTTGCCGAAAAGCTGGACGGTCAGCAGTTCGTCGTGATTCGCACGGCCTCGGATACCGGCTCGCTCTACGGGTCGGTTTCGAACCGCGACATCGCCACGGCCGCAACCGAAGGCGGGTTTACCGTCGATCGCAAGCAGATCCGGCTTGACCGCCCGATCAAGGAGCTGGGCGTTCACGGCGTGACCGTCGTCCTGCACCCCGAGGTCGAGGTCAGGATCGAGATCAACGTTGCCCGCTCGCCCGAAGAGGCCGAGCTTCAGGCATCCGGCAAGTCGATCCAGGATCTGGCCGCCGAGGCCGAGGCCGAAGCGGAATTCGAGATCGCCGAACTGTTCGACGATATCGGCGCCGCTGCTGCCGACGAATTCGGCGACGACGAGGAAAAAGCCGCCTCTGCCGAGGAAGAAACCCCGGAAGGCAACGAAGAACAGTCGTAAAGGCGGGTTTTCCCGGACAATACAAACCCGCGCCCGATTTCATTTCGGGCGCGGGTTTTTCGTCTTGAAGGGGGGCCCAAGCTTGCCTCCTGATCGGATATTCAGCCTTCAGCGCAACACAGGGCAGGCGGCCGCCCGGGTGGGCGCGAATGCGCCCGCCTTGGGGGCGGGCGAGGTGAATGCAATTTCCCCTCAATGCCCTTCGAAACGGGGCTTGCGCTTTTCATTGAAGGCCTGCACCCCTTCGGCGAAATCGCGGCTTTTACCGGCCTCGCCCTGAAGTTCGGCCTCTAGCGCCAGCTGGGCATCCAGATCATTGTCGAAACTGGCCCTGATGGCCTGCTTGATCAGCCGATAGGCCTTGGTCGGCCCCTTGGCCAGGGTTTCGGCGCGCTGGTTCACGAGGGCCTCGAATTCGTCATCCGGGACCATCTCCCAGATCAGGCCCCAATCGGCCGCCTGGCGCGCCGAAATCCGATCGGCAAACAGCGCCGCGCCCATCGCACGCGCAAAACCGATATTGCGCGGCAGGATATAGGTGCCGCCCGCATCGGGGATCAGCCCGATCAGGGAAAACGCCTGCATGAAAAACGCGCGCTCGGCCGCGATCACCACGTCACAGGCAAGCGCCACATTGGCCCCGGCCCCGGCGGCAGGCCCGTTGACCGCCGCGATGGTGGGAATGGGGCAGTCGTGGATTGCCCGCAGCATGGGCTCGTATTCGCGTTTGAGGATTTCCCTGAGGTCGAACTGCGTCACATCGGTTTCGCCGCCCAGATCCTGGCCCGAACAGAACCCCCTGCCCGCGCCGGTGATGACCAGAACCCGCGCCTCATCGCCTGCACGCGTGACCGCATCGCGAACCTCGGCGCGCATTTCGGCATTCATGCCGTTCAGAACATCCGGCCGGTTGAGTGTGAGCCGGGCGATGCCGGCATCAAGGGCGTATTCGATTGTTGTATAGGTCATGTCTTCCCCCTGGCGCATGTCTTGCGTCTGGGGAAAGACTTAGCGCAGCATGTCAGGCGTTTCGACAAGGATTTTCGCCTGACATTGCGTCATTCGCTGGTCAGCTCCTTCAGGCGCGCCTGTTCATCGGGGCTGAGGTCAACCGGCCCTGCGGCCTTTGATCTGCGCCGCACAAAGCCGGCGCCGATCCACAACGCCAGCAGCAACATGACGGGGGCAGCCGCCCACAGGATGATATTCACCCCCGTTGCCCTGGGACGCAGCAGCACATATTCGCCGTACCGCGCAACGATATAATCGACCACCTGCTGGTCGGTATCCCCCTTGACCAGACGCTCGCGCACAAGCAACCGCAGGTCGCGCGCAAGATCGGCGTTGGAATCGTCGATATTCTCGTTGCGGCACACCAGACAGCGCAGCCCCTTGGAAATCTCGCGCGCCCGCGCTTCCAGCACCGGGTCGGACAGGATCTCGTCTGGTTGCACCGCAAGGGCCGGTGTGACAAAGGCCGGCGTGGCCAACAGCGGCACAAGCGCCAGAACCAGCAGCAGGAAAAGGCGTTTCAGCATGGTGTTCACTCCGCTGCAACGGCATTGGCGGCCGCACGCCTGCGCCGGGCACCCGCGGCGATGCGATAGCGCCGGTCGGACAGGCTGAAGATGCCGCCAAGCGCCATGATGATGGCACCGGCCCATATCCAGTTGGCAAAGGGCTTGATATAGGATCGCACGGCCCAGCCGCCGTCTTTCTGCTTGTCGCCGATCACCAGATAGACGTCGCGGGTGATCCCGATATCGATCGCCGCCTCGGTCGTGGGCTGCCCGGAAACCGTATAGATACGCTTTTCAGGAAAGAGCCGGGTGATTTCCTTGCCGTTGACCATCACGGTGAATTCGCCCTGCGTGGCAACATAGTTCGGCCCCTGCACCTCGCGCACATCGTCAAAACGCACCTGATAGGTCAGCCTTGCACCGTGCAGCTCGAATGTTTCGCCCGGTTTTGCAACGCGGATATCCTCGGACTGCCAGGCAGTGATGGCACTGATCCCAAAGATCGTGACACCCAACCCGGCATGGGCAATCACCTTGCCCAGATCCGCGCGCGGCAGGCTGACAAGGCGCCTGAGGCTGTCACCCAAAGGCTGCTTGAACAGCTTGATACGCTGTGCCAGATCGGCCCCGGCCCCCAGCACCAGCCACGAGGCCAGCACGATGCCGATCGGGCCGATCATCGGCACATCGGTCTGAAGCACCAGAACCAGCGCGCCCAAGGCCACCGACAGCGCCAGAACGCCCCAAAGCGGTTGCATCGTCCGTTTCAGGTTGGCGCGTTTCCAGGGCAGCATCGCCCCTATCGGCAGGACCATCGCGATCACCACCATGAAAGGCGTGAAGGCCATGTCAAAGAAGGGCGCCCCGACCGAGAGCTTGCGGCCAAAGGCGACCTCGGAAACCAGCGGCCAGATCGTGCCGACGAAAACCACAAAAGCGGCAACCACCAGCAGGATGTTGTTCAGAACGATCCCGGCCTCGCGGCTGACCAGCGAAAACACGCCCTTTGACTGCATCGCACTGGCCCGCACCGCAAACAGCGTCAGCGAGCCGCCAATCGCAACCGCCAGAATCATCAGGATGAACACCCCGCGTTCGGGGTCGTTGGCAAACGCATGCACCGAGGTAATCACGCCCGAACGCACGATGAAGGTGCCGATCAGCGAGAAGGAGAACGCCAGAATCGCCAGCAGCACCGTCCATGTCTTGAGGCTTTCGCGTTTCTCGACAACGATGGCCGAGTGCAGCAGCGCCGCCGCTACCAGCCAGGGCATGAAGCTGGCATTTTCCACCGGATCCCAGAACCACCAGCCGCCCCAGCCCAGCTCGTAATAGGCCCACCACGAGCCCAGCGCGATACCGACGGTCAGGAACATCCATGCGGCCAGCGTCCAGGGCCGCACCCAGCGTGCCCAGGCGGCATCGACCCGGCCTTCGATCAGCGCCGCGATGGCAAAGCTGAACGAGGTCGAAAGCCCGACATAGCCGAGGTAAAGAAACGGCGGGTGAAAGGCGAGGCCCGGATCCTGCAACAGCGGGTTGAGCCCCTGCCCGTCCATGGGCGGTATGGCCA
>WFQE01000212.1 GCA_015487165.1 Paracoccaceae bacterium
AGCGCCACATCAAGCACGCTGTCGGCGGTGCTGACCATGCGTGAACGCGCGCTGGGCTGGGAGGGGGTCACCAGGGGCCTGTCGTCGGCGCCGCGCCTTCGGGTCTATGCCTCGAGCCAGACCCATTCCTCGATCGACAAGGCGGTGCGGCTGGCCGGGATCGGGCAGGACAATCTGGTCAAGGTCGCCTGCGACGAAAACTACGCCATGCGCCCCGAGGCCCTGGCGCGTGCCATCGCCGACGACCGCGCGCAGGGCTGGCTGCCGGCGGGTGTGGTGATCTGCGTGGGAGGCACCTCGATCGGGGCATCCGACGACGTGGCCGCCATTGTCGATGTCGCCCGGCGCGAAAACCTTTATACCCATGTCGATGCCGCCTGGGCGGGCTCGGCCATGATCTGCCCCGAATTCCGCCCCCTCTGGGCCGGGGTCGAGGGGGCCGATTCCATCGTGTTCAACCCCCATAAATGGCTGGGCGCGCAATTCGACTGTTCGGTGCAGTTTCTGGCCGACCCGGCCGCGCAGATCCGCACGCTGGGGCTGCGCCCCGATTACCTGCAGACACCTGGGCAGGACGAGATCACAAATTACAACGAATGGGTCATCCCGCTGGGGCGGCGCTTTCGGGCGCTGAAACTGTGGTTCCTGATGCGGGCCTATGGGCTGCAAGGTTTGCGCGAGCGCATCCGCAACCACGTCGCCTGGGTGGCCGAGCTGGAACGCGAAATCGACGCCCTGCCCCATTTCCGCATCACCAGCGCGCGGCGTCTGGCACTGTTCACCTTTCAATACGCCCCGCCCGGGCGCGATGCCAACGCCGCGACCGAGGAATTGCTGAAACGCATCAATGATGACGGGCGCATCTATCTGACCCAGACCACCCATGAGGGGCAGTTCGTCATCCGCATGACCGCCGGGTCATTTGACACCACCCGCGAGGATGTGATGAGCGTGCTTGACGTGCTGCGCGATCTGGCTACGGATTGACCCGACAGAATGGGCAAGCGTAACCCATGGTTGAATGTTTCCAAATTGGCAACAAAGCGGACGATTTTTTTCACCATTTCAGGCCATTGGCCTGTTGACCGACTCTCGGCTTGGCCGTATTGTCGCACCCAATATTAGTCGGCCAGTCCGGCAGGGAGGAACCGCAAAAAGCGGGGAAAGAGGGTACCACAAGGTGCCCTTTTTTCACTGAAGGCCGCGACATTTTCGGCGCAAAGCCGCCAATTCTGCGCGAGACCCGGAATTTCCCCCTGACAGCCCCGCCCGATGCGGTGTAGACCGCAATTGATCGCAGGTTACCCTTGGAGTCCCCATGAAAGCCTTAACAAGATTTGTCGCCATCGCCACAAGCCTGGCCATCGCGCACGGCGCCTTTGCTCAGGATCAGAAAAACGCGAAGCAGAGTTTTCCCGTCGGAAAGGCGCCCGAAGTCAAGATCGGACAGACCTATGCGGTCGAAACCTTCGATGCCTGGGAACTGCTGTGTGTGAAGGTCGCCAAGGGGCCCGAGCCCTGTGAAATCGGCCAGCTGGTTCTTGATGACAAGGCCACACCAATGTCAGACATCCGGGTCTTTCCGCTGCCGCCGGGCCAGCCAGCCCTTGCCGGGGCGACCATCGTGCTGCCCCTGGGCATGGATCTGCAAAACGGCATGACCATCACGGTCGACAAGAACCCGCCCAAGCAATACCCCTATGCGGTATGCAACAATGTCGGTTGCGTCGCACGCATCGGGATCACCGCGCTTGAACTGGAAAACATGCGCAGCGGCAAGCAGGCCGTAATCACGGCCAATATCTATGGCACGCGCCAGATCCTGACTGTTCCGGTGTCGCTCAAGGGGTTTGCCAAGGCATATACCGCATTGCAAAAGCGTATTGCCAAACAGGAAAAGGCTGCCAAGAAAAAATAGGCGGCTGGCCCAGCGGCAGTTCAGCAGCGCCCCAGTGCCAGCACCGCGTTCAGCCCGCCAAAGGCGAATGCGTTTGAAAGAACCGCGTTGACACGGGCCTCGCGGGCCTGGTTCGGCACGACATCAAGCGGGCAATCGGGATCAGGTTCCCGATAGCCCACTGTCGGGGCGATCACCCCCTCGCGCAGCGCCATGATACAGGCCAGCAATTCAACGGCGCCGGTGCCGCCGATCAGATGTCCATGCATGGATTTGGTCGAGGAAATCATCAGCTTGCCGGCGTGATCCCCGAACACATCCATGACCGCGGCACATTCGGTCCTGTCATTGGCGGCCGTTCCGGTGCCATGCGCGTTGACATAGCCGATATCCTCGGGCGCCAGACGGGCATCCCGCAGCGCGCCAGCCATCGCCGCACCGGCGCCCTTGCGCGACGGCATCACGATATCGGACGCGTCCGAAGTCATCGAAAACCCAAGTATTTCGGCAAGTATGTCCGCGCCCCTTGCGCGGGCATGTTCATATTCCTCGAACACAAATACCGCTGCACCTTCGCCCTGAACCATGCCATTGCGATCAGCCGAAAACGGGCGGCAGGCGTCTTTCGACATGACCCGCAGGCCCTCCCACGCCTTGATGCCGCCAAAACATAACATCGATTCCGCCCCGCCTGCCAGCATCACGCGGCTGGCCCCGCTGCGGACAAGCTGGAACGCCTGCCCCATCGCATGGTTCGATGACGCGCAGGCCGTTGCCACCGAATAGCACGGCCCCTGCAGCCCCCAGCTCATCGAGATATGGCTGGCCGCCGCGTTGTTCATCAGGCGCGGAACCACCAGCGGATGAACCCGGTTCTTGCCTGACTCGTAAACGGCCCGATAGTTTTCGTCCTGCGTCAAAAGCCCCCCGCCGGCCGTGCCGATGACAACCCCGGCCTCGCCGGCCAGCTCTTCGTCGAACTCGACCCCGGCCGAGGCGACCGCCTGCCGTGCGGCGATCACGGCGAATTGTGTGAAACGGTCGTAAAGGCCCAGCTGCTGACGGTTGAAGTGGTCCTCGGGGTGATAATCCCGAACCTGCGCGCCGATACGGATGGACAGGCGTTCGACATCGCGAAATTCCAGCGCACCGATACCCGAGCGCCCCGCGCGCATGGCGTCAAGTGTCGTGGCGACATCATGGCCAAGGGCGTTGATCGTGCCCTGCCCCGTGATGACCACGCGTTTCATCACTCAGGCCGTTCGCGCAGCAACAAGGGTTTCAACCGCCTTGATCACCGCGTTGACCGAGGAAATGTCGAAACTGCTGTTTTCGGGCTCGTTGGCATTGAACGGAATTTCAATATCGAACGCCTCTTCCAGCGCAAAGACAGCCTCGACCAGGCCAAGGGAATCCAGCCCCAGATCCTGAAGCGGCATTTCCGGGTCGATATCCGAAACTTCCAGAACCGCCTGCTGGGCGATGATGTCAAGAACCCTGTCCCTTACCGAAACCGTCATTCACCCACTCCTGTCCTTGTGCATGGTTCAGGACTTGCCTTCCAGCTTGGCAAGCCTTTTTTCAAGCATTGCCACTTTCCCTGCTAGCCGCGGCAACCGCCTGAGCGCCTTGTATGCGTCGATGTTGCGATCCATCGGCATGGCCGGATAGCCCATCATCACCCGCCCCGCAGGCACATTGGAAAGAATCGCCGTTGCCCCGGCCGCAATCACGTCATCGCCCAGCACCAGATGATCGCCGACACCGGCCTGCCCCCCCAGCACGACCCGATCGCCAAGCCGCGACGAGCCCGCCACGGCAGCATGGGCGCAAAGCAGGCAGTCGCGGCCAATGGTGACATTGTGGCCGATCTGCACATGGTTGTCGATTTTCGTGCCGTCCCCGACAGCCGTGTCGGCGACAGTTCCCTTGTCAATGGTCGAGCAAGCGCCGATCTCGACATCACAGCCGATTCTGACCGACCCGTTCGACGCGATCCTCACATATGACTGCGGTGTTGCGCCCGCAGTTTCGCGCCCGAGCGAGGCCCGGGCCGCCTCGACCGCGCTTGGTTCCGGCGTGACAAAGGAAAACCCGTCGGCACCCACCACCGCGTTGTAATGCATGATCAGGCGGTCGCCGATGACAACCCGCGATCCTATCCGCGCGCCCGCGTGGATCAGCGCGTCATCGCCGATACGGGCATCCTCGGCCACCGTCACCTGCCCTTGCAGGCGCGCGTTGCGCCCGATACGCACCCGCGCCCCGATCACACAGAACGGGCCGATGGCCGCCCCCTCGCCAATTTCGGCGCTCGGGTCGATTATCGCGGTCGGGTGGATGCCCGGTGGGATTTCGGGCGGCCTGTCAAAGCCCGCGGTGATGCCGGCCATGGCATAACGGGGGCGATCGACAAAGATTGCGGCCTGCAACCCCAATGCCTGCCAGTCCGCGCCAGGCCACAAGACGGCGGCGCGTGCATTGCCTTGTGCCAGCGCCTCGCGATAGCGCGGGTCCATTGCCAGTGCCAGATCTTCGGCCCCCGCCGACGAGGGCTCTGCCGCCCGGACAACCAGGATTTCACCGTCACCGGCATAGTCGGCCCCGATTGCCGCCGCAATTTCGTGGATGCGCAATGTCATTTCAGCCCGGCCTCAAGAAAAAGGGCGCCCGGGATCCCCGGCCGCCCCACTGATCCCACTCACAGGCTTATTACCCGCGAACCGCATGCAAGACCACCCCGGCCTTTTGCAGCGCCTGAAATACCAGCTTGTCGCGACCATAGACATCCATGCGATAGTTCGGCCGGCCCTCGGGGGTCACCCACACTGTCTGATATGTCAGATAGATCGGCACGGGTTTGACAAGGTCAACCTGCGTCTCTTCGCCGGTTTCAAGAATGCTTTGAAAAAAGGCCTTGGGATCGGATGTCTGAGGCGCAAGCAGCGTATAGGCCAGATCAAAAGGCTTCTGAACCCGCACACAACCGTGGGAATATGCCCGGATATCGCGGCCGAACAGCGATTTCGACGGAGTATCATGCAGATACACGTTGAACCGGTTCGGGAACATGAACTTGACGACGCCAAGCGCATTTCCGCCACCCGGGGGCTGCTTCAGGTCGAAAGGAAAGTTTTCCTGATCGAACTGCGAATAATCGATCGTGGTGGGGTCAACCGGCTGGCCCGACTCGTCCAGCATGGCAAGCCCCTGCTTGGCCAGCGCGTTCGGATCCTTTTGCAGCATGGGCAGGTATTCCTTGCGCGCGATGGATTGCGGCACATGCCAGGTCGGGTTGATGATCAGATGGGTCATCTCGTCGGAAAACTCGGGCGTGCGGAATTCTTTGCCCGCCTTGCCGACAACGACCCTTGTTTCCAGCGTCACCTTGCCATTGTCGATAACGAAAGCCCGGAAATCGGCCTGATTGACCAGAATATGCCGTTTGCCAAGCGGCTTGTTCAGCCAGCGCTGGCGTTCCAGCCCGACGACCACCTGTTGCAGACGGGTCTGGGCCGAAACATTGATGGCGGCAAGTGTTGCGCGCCCGGCAACACCGTCGGGGTTCAGCCCGTTGTCGATCTGAAACAGCTGCACCGCGCGCTCAAGTGCATCGTCATAGGTCGGGCCACTGCCCGCCCCGCGATACCCCATCCTTTTCAGCCGTTTGCGCAGGGCAACGACCTGCGGCCCCTTGCTGCCGGGCTTGAGCTTGCGCGCCCTGACCTTTTCACCCCAGCCCCCGCGGCCGATGATCCGCTCAAGCCGCGCCTTTTCCTTGAGAAGACGCTGGTATTGCAGGCTTTGCGGGGGCAGTTTGCGAATGAACGCCTGTGGCGAACTTTTTGCGAATGCCCTCAGCAGCGCCAGCCGGTCACGCCGAGGCGGCTTGACATAGATTTCCTTGCTGACGCGCCGCGGTTCCAGAATGCCCGACTGAATGTCGCGCGCATATTGCAGGAACTTGCGGGTCGTTGCGACCTCAAGCATCCCCCGCTCGCGCGCCGTACGTGCGGCGCGAAAATCCTTGCGCATCTGTGCCGCGTCATAACGCCCTGCAGGCAGGCCGTGAACCCAGGCGCGCGACGCGGCTTCGAAAAATGCGCGTCGTCTCTGGCCATCGGAATAGCTGGTCCAGATGGGTTTATAGTCCCTCTCCTTGTAGAACGCGGAAATGTCCTTGTCCTTCATCGCCGCGACCGCTACCGCCTGCTTGAAGGCCAGCGACTGCGCGTTTGCCATACCGGTCGAAAACAGCACCAGAAAAGCCGCAATGATCACTGAAAATATGCTGATCCCTTGCAGCCTGCGCGGCCCTGCATAGCTGCGGGAAACACCCCGGGCGGAACCTTCTGTGACGGAATACATGCTCAAAACCCTTGCTCCTCAATACCGGTAAACCTGCCTGCACGCTATCAGACTATATCGCCTGCCACTCAAGCCCCCAAGCCGTTTTGCATCACATCTGCCGGATTTGTTCTATTTCAAGTGACACAACAGTGACACCATCACGGATATTGACGCCCTGATCCAAGGCGTTTTCCACAACATTTAATCCCAGAACAGATGCTTGCGGCAACATTTCGCAAAGGCCCCCGAATGGCCTGTGATCGTTGGCAAAAATCCGCGCAATCTGCGTATTGCTTCGGATTGTTTCCAAAACTCCCCTTGGCCCCTGATTCGTTTTGTGGCATAAATTTGTCACTTGGGGGAAATTGGGGCCGGCCGCGACTGCCAGTGCGGCCAACATAGCATGGGGACAGACACCAGTCATGACTGAGCTGATCGGTGCAAAAACTTCGCGTCGGGCACTGCTGGGGGCATTCGCCCTGACAGCCGTTGCCGCAGCGCCAGTATATTCCAAGACCTTCGGATTTCTGAAAGGTGCGGGGGATATTCGCAAGCTGTCGATGTATTCGGGCCGAACCGGCGAAATGCTGGAAACGATCTACTGGATCGACGGCGAATATATTCCCGAGGCCCTGGCAGAGATAAATCACTTCATGCGCGACTGGCGTGAAGACAAGGCGATCAACATGGATCCGCGAAATTTCGACGTCCTGGCCGCCGCACACCGCCTTCTGGACACGCGCGAGCCTTATCTGATGCTGTCCGGCTACCGCACGCCACGCACAAATGCCATGCTGCGCCGTCGTCGCGGCGGTGGTGTTGCCAAGAAATCCCTTCATATCAAGGGTATGGCCGCGGATACGCGGCTAAAGTCACGTTCCGTCTCGCAGGTTTACCGCGCCGCCCTGGCATGCCGGGCTGGCGGAGTTGGAAAATACTCCCGGTCCAACTTCGTCCATATGGATTGCGGCCCTGTAAGGACCTGGGGTCGTTAACTCTTCCGAGCGACCCACGACTGACAAACCCGCCTGATTACCGGCGGGTTTTTATTTTGGGCCAACCCTTCTTCTTTGTCCAAATACTCCCGCCGGAGGCCCCCGCATTTTCCGGCTGCTCTGGCGGGGGCTGTCTGCCCCCGCGCCCCCGAGAGTATTTCTGCAAAGAAGAAGCCGCCGGTCCTCAGCCGCGAATGGTGCCGTCGCCCTCGACCAGATATTTGAAACTGGTCAGCTGTTCCGCCCCTACGGGGCCGCGCGCGTGCATCTTGCCGGTGGCGATGCCGATCTCGGCGCCCATGCCAAATTCGCCGCCATCGGCAAACTGGGTCGAGGCGTTGCGCATCAATATGGCGCTGTCGAGGCGCTCGAAAAACCGGGCGGCGGTGGCATCAT
>WFQE01000213.1 GCA_015487165.1 Paracoccaceae bacterium
GCAATGATGATCTTGCCCGCCTGAATCACGCGCTCGGCCACCTGAACCCCGCCATCGACAAGACGCGCGGCCCCTTCATCGATGTAATCGACCAGCGGGTTTGCGGACAGGATGTCGATATATTTCTTTTGCCGCAACCCGCTGACAAGATCATCGCGGGCCTTTGCAAGGCTGGCGAAATCGGAGATGCGCGCGCTGGCCTCCAGCCCCGGAAAGCGCCTGGCAGCGCGTGCTGCGTGCAGGGCCTCGGCCGCACGGATCATGGTTTTCGAGGGCACGCAGCCGACATTGACGCAGGTTCCCCCGATGGTGCCGTGGCCGACAAGGGCCACGCGCTTGCCCGCGTCGGCGGCGGTGATGGCGGCGGAAAAGCCGGCGGATCCGGCGCCGATGACGGCGAGGTCGTATTTCATGGTCATGTCGATAGCCTTTGCGTGCGCCGCCACAGCGCCCAGGCTGTGAGCAGGATGAAGAACCCGAGTGCCGGGAAAAGAACATAGTCGAGATAGCCGATAATGGCCGAAAGCCCCACCAGCCCGACCAGCACCACCAAGGCCGGCGTAAAGCAGCACAGCGCGGCGACCGCCGTGCCCAGCACGCCGTATTTCAACAGTTGATCCTCGCGCCGCTTGCAGGCGCTTTCAGTGGTCTGATTCATTCGGGGGCTCCTGTTCAAGATCCGTTGTCGGCAAGGGGTTTGGCGGGATAGCCATAATCGAGGATCGCGGTAACGATATCCTGCAATGAGGTCAGTTCGTCATCATAGGCAACGGTGTATATGCCGGTATTTTCCTGCTTGCCTTGCGTGAATTCCTGGATCCGCACGCCTTCGACCGACTTGATGGCGGTTGCGACGATATAGCTGCAGGACGGGCAGGTCAGCTCGGCCGCCAGGATCCGGGCGGTGCGCTCGGCCGCCTGTGCGAGTGGCGCGGACAGCGCCGTCAGCAGCAGGGACAACAACAATGCTTTCATGGTGAGACCTTTCAGAAAGTCAGGAAGGAAGGGGCGACATAGGGAAACAGGATGGCAGTTGCCATGATGGCGGCAGCCAGCCAGAGGAATGCGCGCATGACGGTGCGGTTCATGGGCCGCGCGCAGGTGCCATCGGCACATTTCACCGGGGCATAGGCCTTGTAAAAACCCCAGCCCAGAAAGGCGGCGCTGATGGCGAAGGTGATCCATTTGTATTGATAAAGCGCCGCCATCTGCCCGATGAACACGCCTGTCACCCCCAGGCTGACAAGAACCAGCGGCAGGATGCAGCAGGATGTCATGGCAAGGGCGCCGGCCAGGCCTAGCCCCGTTGCCAGCCACGCATTCTTGTCGTCGCCGTCCCGTTCTGTTGCATCACGTGTCAGATCCTGCATGCGAATCATCCTTGTTCCGATTGCAAGGGCAAGCTACACTCTGTAGCCACTACAGGCTCAAGAGGGATTATCGCGATCATGAAAAATGCCCTGCGCAGGGTCGATCTGTCCCGGGCGACCGGCTGCAATATCGAAACCATCCGCTATTACGAAAAGATCGGCATCCTGCCCGCGCCGCCGCGGGCGGAAAACGGCTATCGGCAATATGACCAGGCGCATGTGGATCGGCTGCGTTTCGTCATGCGCTCGCGCGAGCTGGGGTTCACGCTGGACGAGATCCGCAGCCTGCTGGGGCTGGTCGATCGCGGCGCCCAAAGCTGTGCCGAGGTGCAGGCGGTCGCGCAGGGCCATCTTGAAACGGTGCGTGCCCGCATCAGGGATCTGCAGCGCGTTGAAAAGGTGCTGTCGGAAACCGTTTCGCGCTGCAGCGGGCGGGATGTGCCCGAATGCCCGGTGATGGATGCGCTGGCGGGGTAGTGGGGTGGATCGCAACCCGCATCACGGCAACCTGGCACAAGGCCAGATTCGCGCCCCCGTCAGTTCACCCGCTGTTTGCTTTGCGCATCGAACAGGTGAATGTTTTCGGGGGCAATGCTCAGCGGCACGGTGGCACCGCTTTCCAGTGAATGGATGCCGTCCAGACGGATCACCGCATCAGCCCCGCCCCCCAGCTTGCCGTGGACAAGGGTATCGGCGCCAAGCTGTTCGACAATGGTGACGGTCAGGCCCAGCCCCGTTTCGCCATCTGCAATCGACAGATGCTCGGGCCGCGCGCCAAAGATCACCTGCCGGCCGGCAAGTTGGCTGATGCCGGATGCCCCGATATGGGCGCCGTCGGACAGCTCGACCATGTCGCCCTTGGCATTCACGCGCGCAGGCAGCAGGTTCATCGAGGGCGAGCCGATAAAGCCCGCGACGAACACGGTTTCCGGACGGGCATAGATTTCCATCGGGGTGCCGATCTGTTCGACATTGCCGGCATTCACCACCGCCAGGCGATGGCCCAGCGTCATGGCCTCGACCTGATCATGGGTGACATAGATCGCGGTGATGCCAAGGGCCTCTTGCAGTTTCTTGATTTCAAGGCGCATTTGCACGCGCAGCTTGGCGTCGAGGTTTGAAAGCGGCTCGTCGAACAGGAACACGGCCGGTTCGCGCACGATCGCGCGGCCCATGGCAACGCGCTGGCGCTGGCCGCCCGACAATTGCCGCGGAGAGCGGTTCAGATATTCGCCAAGCTCCAGAATGTCGGCGGCCTTCTGCACGCGGCGCTCGATCTCGTCGGCGGGCAGCTTCTGGATCTTCAGGCCATAGGCCATGTTCTTGTAAACCGACATATGCGGGTAAAGCGCATAGTTCTGAAAGACCATGGCGATGTCGCGCTCGGCCGGTTCCAGATCATTCACCACGCGCCCGCCGATGGATATTTCGCCCCCGGTGATGGTTTCAAGACCGGCCACCATGCGCAGCAGGGTGGATTTGCCGCATCCCGAGGGGCCGACGATGACCATGAATTCGCCATCGTGGATTTCCATGTCAACGCCGTTGATGACCTGGGTCTTGCCATAGGATTTGGTGATGTTTCTGAGCGAAATTTCCGCCATCTCTGTGTTTCCAGTCTTACTTGTCGGTTTCGGTCAGGCCCTTGACGAACATCTTCTGCATGGTCACGACCACCAGCACCGGCGGGATCATGGCCAGCAGGGCGGTCATCATGATGATGTTCCATTCGGGCGTGAGCTCGGCCGAGTTGAGCAGGTTCTTGATGCCGATGGTAATGGTGTAGAGGCTGCTGTCGGTGGTGATCAGCAGCGGCCAGAGATACTGGTTCCAGCCATAGATGAACAGGATCACGAACAGCGCCGCGATATTCGTGCGCGACATCGGGATCAGTATGTCCCAGAAAAACCGCATCGGCCCGGCGCCATCTATGCGCGCGGCTTCCAGCATCTCGTCGGGGATGGTCAGAAAGACCTGCCGGAACATGAAGGTTGCCGTGGCGCTTGCGATCAGGGGCAGGGTCATGCCCCAATAGCTGTCAAGCAGGTTGAGATCGGCCACCACCTTGAAGGTCGGCAGAATGCGCACCTCGACCGGCAGCATGAGGGTGACGAAGATCATCCAGAAGAACCCCATGCGAAACGGAAAGCGGAAATAGACGATGGCAAAGGCCGACAGCATCGAGATCACGATCTTGCCGACCGCGATCATCAGCGCGGTGATCAGGCTGTTGAGCAGCAATGTCGCGGCCGTCGGCCCCTGAGCGCCGCCCAGCCCGCGGGTCAGCGCGATCTTGAGATTGACAAAGAACTGGTCACCCGGCCAGAGCGGGATCGGCACCTGCGTCATGCGCACCGCGTCATGGCTGGCGGCGACAAAGGTGATCCAGATCGGAAAGGCCACGATGGCGATGCCCAGAATGATCGTTGCATGGGCAAGAAAGGTGATGAGGGGGCGGTTCTCGATCATCAGTACTCAACCTTTCTTTCGATAAAGCGGAACTGGATCACCGTCAGCAGGATGACAATGGCCATCAGCACCACCGACTGCGCCGCCGACCCGCCCAGATCCAGCCCGACAAAGCCGTCGTAATAGACCTTGTAGACCAGGATCTGCGTGGCATTCGCCGGCCCGCCCTGGGTCATGGCGTCGATCACGCCGAACGTGTCGAAAAAGGCATAGACCACATTGACCACCAGCAGGAAAAAACTGGTCGGCGTGATCAGCGGAAAGATGATCGTCGTGAAGCGGCGCAACGGCCCGGCCCCGTCAATGGCGGCCGCCTCGATCAGCGAGCGCGGGATCGACTGCATCGCCGCGATGAAGAACAGAAAGTTATAGGCGATCTGTTTCCACGCGGATGCCAGGATCACCAGCGTCATGGCCTGATCGCCGTTCAGCTTGTAGTTCCAGTCGATGCCGATGGCGTTGAGCGCATAGACGAATATGCCAAGGGTCGGGTCGAACATGAACACCCACAGCGCACCGGCCAGCACGGGCGCGATGGCATAGGGCCAGATCAGCAGCGTGCGGTAGGTGGTGGCGCCGCGAACGATCCGGTCGGCCATTGCTGCCAGCACCAGTGCGGAAAACATGGCGATGAAGGCGACAGAAAGAGAAAAATACGCGGTGCGCTGGAACGCGCCCAGGTAATGCGGGTCTTGAAACAGCTCGATGAAATTGTCGAACCAGACGAATTCGGTGCTCAGGCCAAAGGCGTCTTCGACAAGAAAGGATTGATACAGGGCTTGGCTTGCCGGCCAGAAAAAGAACACGATTGTAATGACGATCTGCGGCGCGACCAGCAGAAAGGGCAGCAGGGAAGGCTTGAAATGAACCCGTTTGAGCATGTGTTCTTTCCGTCTTGCCGAATGGGGCAGCGGGCCCCCCGTCATGTAACAGGAGGCCCGCCATGGTTTTCAAGTCTTAGCGGTTTGCTTTTTCAAACTTGCGCAGCAGCTTGTTGCCGCGTGCAACCGCGTCGTCCATGGCCTGCGAGGCCGTCTTCTTGCCGGCCCAGATGTTTTCCATCTCTTCGTTGATGATGTCACGAACCTGGACGAAGTTGCCGAAACGCAGGCCGCGCGAATTGGGCGTGGGCTGGTTCAGGCTGAGCTCGTGGATCGCGGTATCGGTGCCGGGGTTGGATTTGTAGAAACCCTGCTCTTGCGACAGCTTGTAGGCTGCGGTCGTGATCGGCACATAGCCGGTTTCCTGATGCCACCATGCCTGCACCTTCGGGCTGGACAGGTATTTCAGGAACAGGGCCACACCCTTGTAGTTCTCTTTGGGCTTGCCTTTCAGAACCCACAGCGTTGCGCCGCCGATGATCGAGTTCTGGGGTTTCTTGGCAACCTCGGTGTCCAGCGGCAGCATGGCCTGACCGAAATCGAACTTGGCCTGAGCCTTCATCGCGCCGTAATAGGCCGAAGAGTTCATCCACATGCCGCATTCGCCATTGGTGAACATCGACAGGCTGTCGCCGCGACGACCGCCATATTTGAACAGGCCTTTCTTGGACCAGTCATAGATCTTCTGCAGGCGGTTCTTGACGGCTGCGTTGTTGAAGGTGAATTCGGTATCAAGACCGGCATAGCCGTTTTCCTTGGTGCCGATGGGCAGGTTGTGCCAGGCCGAGTAGTTCTCGATCATGACCCAGCTCTGCCAGCCAAAGGAAAAGCCGCATTTCATGCCGCTGGCAACCAGCTTTTCGCTGGCGGTCTTCATTTCGTCCCAGGTCGAGGGAACCTTGGTGATGCCGGCCTTCTTGAAGGCATCCTTGTTATACCACAGAACCGGGGTCGAGCTGTTGAACGGCATCGACAGCAGCTTGCCATCCGATGTCTGGTAATAGCTGACAACGGCCGGCAGATAGGCGTTGATGTCAAAGCTTTCGCCCTCATCAGACATCAGCTGATGGACGGGATAGATGGCGCCCTTGGCGGCCATCATGGTGGCGGTGCCAACCTCGAAGACCTGCACGATGTCAGGCTGCTTGTGGGCGCGGAAGGCCGCGATGGCGGCGGTCATGGTCTCGGTATAGTTGCCCTTGTTGGTGGGTACGACCTTGTATTCCGACTGCGATGCGTTGAAGTCGGCCGCGATCTTGTTGACGCGCTCGCCATTGGCGCCGCCCATGGCATGCCACCACTGGATTTCGGTCACGGCCATGGCGCCGCTGGCCATGCCCGTCAGGGCTGTGGCGGCTGCTGCGCCGACCAGGAATTTGCTGAGTTTCATTGATCTTCCTCCGTTTTGGATAGACTGGGTTCAAGTTGCCCGGGTGTGGTGCCTGTGTTGTTTCCTGCTGCGTTTTCCGTTTTCGCCGGCTGGTTCCCGGCTTGCTGCTTCATCCAGGTTTCAAGTTCGCGAACCTGGTTGTCATCAAGGCGCAGCCCAAGTTTCGAGCGCCGCCAAAGCACGTCTTCTGCGGTTCTGGCCCATTCGTTGAGCATCAGCCAGCGGACCTCACGGGCATGCAGGGTGGCGCCGAAATGCCGGCCCATGTCCTGTTTCGACCGCGCATCGCCCAGCATCTTGCGCGCAAGGGTTCCATAGGCGGCGACAAGGCGCTCGGCCCAGTTCTGATCGATGAATTCGAATTCTCCGCGCAGGGCGGCAACCAGCCTGGGGCGGTCTTCAAGGCGGAAATCCCCTCCGGGAAGGGGCGCGCCGGCTGTCCAGTCGCCGCGCATGCCCGCAAAATCCCGTTCGAGTTTCTTCATCACCTGTGTTGCCAGAAAGCGGTGCGTGGTGATCTTGCCGCCGAAAATGTTGATCAGCGGTGCCTCGCCCTCGGCGCCCTCGCGCTTGAGAACATAGTCGCGCGTGGCTTCGGTCGCTGATGATGCGCCATCATCGTAAAGCGGGCGCACGCCGGAATATGTCCAGACCACATCCTTGCGCGCGACCGGCTGGCGGAAATATTCCGAGGCGGCGTTGCACAGATATTCGGCCTCTTCCTCGGTGCAGGAAACCTGATCGAGGCTGCCCTCATGGTCGATGTCGGTGGTGCCGATCAGGGTAAAGTCGCGCTCGAACGGGATGGCGAATATGATGCGTCCATCGGCGTTCTGAAAGATATAGGCGCGGTCGTGGTCAAAGATGCGGGGCACGACCACATGGCTGCCCCTGACCAGGCGAACGCGGTCTTTCGACGTGACATGCAGCGCATCGTCGATGATCTGTCCGACCCAGGGACCACCGGCATTGACCAGCGCGCGGGCGGTGATTTCGCGGCGGGCGCCGGTTTCACTGTCTTGCAGCGTCACCTGCCACAGCCCGCCCTTGCGCCTTGCGCCTATGCCGCGGGTGCGTGTCGCGATCTGCGCGCCCCGGTTGGCGGCATCGCGCGCCAGCAGCACGACAAGGCGCGAATCGTCAACCCAGCAGTCGGAATATTCGAACCCCTTGCGAAATTCGCCGCGCAAGGGCTTGCCGGCCTCGTCCCGCGTCAGATCCAGTGTTTTCGTCGGGGGCAGGATTCGACGTCCGCCAAGGTGGTCATAGATGAACAACCCCAACCGCAGCATCCAGGCCGGCCGCAACCCCTTGTGGTAGGGCAGTACAAAGCGCAGCGGGCGTGCGATATGCGGCATCATGGTCAACAGGATTTCGCGCTCGATCAGCGCATGGCGCACAAGGCGGAATTCGTAATATTCCAGATAACGCAGCCCGCCATGAAACAGCTTGGTCGAGGCCGAAGACGTGCCTTGCGCCAGATCGCCCGCCTCGCACAGGAACACCGACAACCCGCGCCCGGCCGCATCGCGTGCAACCGCGCAGCCATTCACCCCGCCGCCGATGATGGCGATGTCATGAATTTGTGATTGCGTCATGAGATAACGACCCCGGGACAGTGATTGGCGAGCAACGCCTGTATGCAGCAGCGCAATGACAGAAATGTGACAGGAGCCTGCGTATTTTTCGAATACAGGTCAAGAACTATTCAAATTGTTCGGTTCAGTTTCGTTAGATTTTCGGTTCTGTGCGTTTTTCAACCGTGACTCGTTTGTCTGGACCGCCCCGCCCGCGGCCTGCGCGAGTCGCAATACCGCTTGACCCCCGGCCTGACAGCCGCCTAACCTCGGCCTGAAACGGGGTTGTCGGGCCGGAAAACTTGGAACTTTCATACAGACAGCAGCAGATCATGAATGCGGCGCGGGCTGCCGGGCGGGTCGAGGTCGAGGCCCTGGCGGCCGAGCTGTCGGTCACCCCCCAGACCATCCGTCGCGACCTGAACGAGCTGTGCACACGCCGCCTTCTGGCACGGGTGCATGGGGGGGCGGTGCTGGCCTCGGCGCTGGCCAATCTGGCCTATGACGCCCGCCGGATGATGGCCTCTGACGCCAAGGAGCAGATCGGCAGGATGTGCGCCGAGGCAATTCCCGATGGCGCGTCCCTGTTCATCAATATCGGCACCACGACCGAGGCGGTCGCGCGCGCGCTGGGGAATCGGCGCGACATGTTGGTGATCACGAACAACCTGAACATCGCCAACATCATGGCCGCCAATCCCCAATGTGATGTCGTCGTGGCCGGTGGCATGTTGCGCCGGTCCGATGGCGGGCTGGTCGGGGAATCGACCATCGACATGGTGCAGCAGTTCAAGGCGGATTACGCCGTGATCGGCGCCTCGGCCATTGATGATGATGGAACTTTGCTGGATTTCGACTATCGCGAGGTGCGCGTCTCGCAGGCGATCATAGCCAATGCCCGCAAGACCTTTCTTGTGGCGGACAGCTCGAAATTCACGCGCTCGGCGCCGGTGCGCATTGCCGACATGGGCAGCATAGATGCCTTCTTTACCGATCGCGTGACGTCACCGGCCCTGCGCGAGGTCTGTCAGGACAACGGGGTCGAGCTGTACGAAACCGCAGCGGGGGAAGGTGCGCATTGACCGTTCGTTCCCCCGATGCCGCCTGGGCCTTTGACCGCTACGAGGCCCTGCGTGCCAGCCTGCCCACCGCATCCTTTCCCCCGATAAGCCGCCGGGTGGCCTGCCTTGGCGATATTGCCGCCGATTTCGACGTGTTTCTGCTGGATGCCTTTGGCGTGCTGAATGTGGGCGAGGGGGCGATTGCCGGCGCGGCGCGGGCGGTTGCGGGCCTTCAGGCGCTGGGCAAGCGGGTTCTGGTGCTGACCAATGGCGCCACCTTTCCGCCCGATGCCGCGCTTGCCAAATATCGCGGGTTCGGGCTGGATCTGGCCGCGCAGGATGTTGTGGCCAGCCGCGATGCTCTGGCGCGCGGGATGGAAGATGCGGGTGCATGCCTTTGGGGTGTTGCCGCCACGCCGGAATCGCGCATCGACCTTCTGCTGGGGCGCTGCGTTCTGTTGCAGGATGACCCGGATATCTATGAACGTGTTGATGCTTTCGTTTTGCTCAGTTCCGCCGAGTGGGGCGCGGGCCGGCAGAGAATGCTGACACGGGCGCTGACCCGCCGGCCAAGGCCGCTGCTGGTTGGCAACCCCGACCTTGTCGCCCCGCGTGAAGGGGGTCTGACGCTGGAGCCGGGGCACTGGGCGTTCGAGGCCAGGGTTGGGGGCGGCGTTGCCCCGGTCTTTTATGGCAAGCCTTTCGGCAATATCTATGATCTGGCGTTCGAAAGGCTTGGCGATGTTGCGCGCGATCGCGTTTTGGCGGTGGGCGATACCCTGCATACCGATGTGCTGGGCGGTGCGGCTGCGGGGGTGAAAACCGCGCTGGTCACCGACCACGGGTTGTTCAGGGGGCTGGATGTCGCGCCGTTCATCGCGCGCTCGGGGATCCGGCCCGATTTCATCCTGCCTTCGATCTGACCGAGGCGGCGGTCAGACGCCGGATTTCGGCAACGCGTTCGGCATTGTCGCGGGCGCGCCGGCCATTGCGCATCGTCATGTTGTTTTCAAAGCCGACCCGCAGCTTGCCACCGGCATCATGGGCGGCAAGCAGGCAGTCGGTTTCGGGCCTCCCAAAGGCGCAGACCATCCAGTCGGGCGTAACATTCAGCTGTTCGAGGCGCACAAGGAAAGGGGGCAGCATGGCGGGGCTGCCGTCATGGCCCCCGTGACTGCCGAGAACGAACAGAAGTTGCGCGCGTGACACCCGGTCGCGGCCCAGAAATTCGGCAAGGCTGTCAACTTCGTGCGGTGCGTAAAGGATATACTGAAGGGCGATATCCCGCTCGGCTGCTGCCTCGTGCATCCGGCGCGCGGCCGCCTCGTCGCCGTCGGCAAGGATCTCGCGCAGCGCCACTGACACAAGGCGCGCGCGGGTCGCCAGGGCCAGACGCCGCTGAAACGCCGCCTCGTAAAGGCCAACCGATTCGGTGGTGATCTGCACGCGCATGTCGGGCACCGCCAGTGCAAGCTCGGCCAGTGCTTCGTCATAGAGGCCGGCGTCAAGCATGTGCTTGCCCTCGTGGTCGCGCAGATGCAGGTGCAGGCCATCGGCCCCGGCATCGAAACATGCGCGCGCGGTATCCACGATCTGTGGCAGGGTCACCGGCAAGGCTGGGTGGTCGGCGTGGGTCAGGCGCGCACCATTGGGGGCAACCATCAGCGCGGGAAGAGGTTTCACAACACGCGCTCCAGTGCCCGGCCCAGCTTGCCGGTGATTTCGTCAACATGGCGGTCTTCCATGATGAAGGGCGGTGCCAGCAGGATGTGGTCGCCTTGCAGCCCGTCAATGGTGCCGCTCATGGGATAACAGATCAGCCCCTCGTCAAAGGCGGCGGCCTTCAGGCGCGCGGCCACACGCAGCGCGGGGTCGAAGGGCGCCTTCGTTGCCCTGTCGGCGACAAGTTCCAGCCCGAGAAACAGCCCGCGCCCGCGGATGTCGCCCACATGGGGGTGCTGGCCGAATGCCGCTTGCAACCCTTCGCGCAGGCGCTGGCCCATGGGGGCAACACGCGCGCCAATGCCGTCATCGACCAGTCGTTTCAGCACCGCCAGCGCGGCGGCGGCGGCTACCGGGTGGCCGACATAGGTGTGGCCGTGCTGGAAAAAGCCCGAGCCATTCTCGATGGCCTCATAGATACGCCCGCTGCACAGCATGGCGCCGATGGGTTGATAGCCCGCGCCAAGCCCCTTGGCGACGGCGGTGATGTCGGGGCTGATGCCCTCTTGTTCGATGGCAAAGAGCGTGCCCGTGCGCCCCATGCCGCACATGACTTCGTCAAGAATCAGCAAGACGCCGTATCGGTCACAGATTTCGCGGATGCGCCTGAAATAGCCGGGAACGGGCGGCACCGCCCCCATGGTGGCACCGACAACAGGCTCGGCGACAAAGGCCATCACGCTGTCGCTGCCCAGACGCAGGATTTCGGCCTCAAGCTCGTCGGCAAGACGCTGGCCGTATTCCTCGGCGCTTTCGCCCGGCGCGCGGTCGCGGTATTCATAGCAGGGCGAAACATGGCTGGTTTCGATCAAGAGCGGCTCGAACTGCTTGCGCCGCCACATGTTGCCGCCCGTTGAAAGCGCCCCAAGCGTGTTGCCGTGATAGCTTTGACGTCGCGCGATCACATGGCGCCGCTGTGGCTGGCCGATTTCCAGATAATACTGGCGCGCCAGCTTGAGCGCGGCCTCCATCGCCTCGGATCCGCCGGAAACCAGATAGACCCGCTCGATCCCCGCCGGTGCGAGGGATGCCAGCCGATCGGCCAGCTCCTCGGCCGGTTGCGAGGTAAAGAAAGAGGTGTGGGCAAATGCAACCGAATCGAGCTGCGCCTTGATCGCGGAGGTCACCTTTTCATCGCCATGGCCAAGGCAGGAAACAGCCGCTCCGCCGGAGCCATCGAAATACTGCTTGCCCGATTCGTCATACAGATAAACCCCGTCACCGCGCGCGACGACAGGCGGCAAGACCTTGGTGTGACGTGGAAAGATATGGCCCATTTTGCTGCGCAGCCCCATTTTGTGCATTCGCCCGTGAGTGGTGGCAGGGGAAATGATACATATGTTTCAGTAATTGACAATCACTAAAACGTATGAATAATTGCGCTTGTCGTGAATTGGGGGGAGTCATGCCGCAGGCTGACCGTATCGAGGACAGGATTGCTGCCGAATATGCGCATCTCAGCAGCAAGCTGAAGGATGCGGCTGATTTCGTGGCGACCAACCCGGTCGATGTGGCAACCCGCAGCCTGCGCTCGATTTCGGGCAGTACCGGCCTTGCCCCTGCAACCTTTTCGCGATTGGCGCGTGCGCTGGGCTTTGAATCCTATGAGGATATGCGCGAGCTGTCGCGCCAGGCGGTCGGGCGCCAGTTCACCCCCTTTTCCGAACGTGTCAGTCGTTTGCAGGCCGAGGAAGAGCAGGCCGAAACCCCGTTCCTGATGCGCCAGGCGGCTGCCTGCGTTGACAATATCGGCGCGCTGGGTGCCGGAATTGACCAGGCGCGCCTGGAAGATGCCGTTGCCCATCTGCATGAGGCGCGCCAGAAGGTGTTGTTCGGGGCGTTTGGATCGACCGGCATTGTCGAATATTTCGCCTATCTTGGAAACTATTTCTCGCCCGGCTGGCAGGTCGCCGGGCGCAATGGCGCGTCGATCAGCACCTCCATGGCCGGTCTGGGCAAGGGCGATGCGCTGGTTGTCATCACCAAGCCGCCCTTTGCCCGCCGCTCGGTCATGGCGGCCGAGATGGCGCAAGAGCAGGGCGCCTATGTGATCGTCATTACAGACACCCATGCCTGCCCGGCGCTCAAGGATGCCGATGCAGGTTTCATCCTTTCGACCGAAAGCCCGCAGTTCTTTTCCTCTTACTCGGCCACCATCGTGCTGATCGAAACCATGATCGGGATGCTGGTGTCGCGTGCCGGCAGCGGGGCGCTGTCGCGCATCCGCGAGGTAGAGGAACGAAATCGCCGTCTGGAGGAATTCTGGACGGAGTAACCACGACCCTTTTCAATCATCAACCAAACCCAAGGGAGAACAACATGTTGAAAAAACTCAAGATTGCAGCCGTAGCCGCGGCGGCGATGACATTGACGGCACCGGTGGTAAACGCCGAGACCTTCATCACCATCGGCACCGGCGGCGTGACAGGCGTGTATTATCCGACCGGCGGTGCGATCTGCCGTCTGGTCAACAAGATGCGCAAGGAAACCGGCATCCGCTGTTCGGTGGAATCGACGGGTGGTTCGATCTACAACCTGAACACCATCCGCGAGGGCGAGCTGGAATTCGGCGTTGCCCAGTCGGACTGGCAGTATCACGCCTATCACGGCACCTCGAAATTCAAGGACAAGGGGCCGTTCAAGGATCTGCGCGCGGTCTTCTCGGTCCACCCCGAGCCCTTCACCCTGGTGGCCCGTGCTGATTCCGGTATCAAGTCGTTCCAGGATCTCAAGGGCAAGCGGGTCAATATCGGCAACCCCGGTTCCGGCCAGCGCGGCACCATGGAAGTGCTGATGAAGGAAATGGGCTGGACCACCAAGGACTTTGCCCTTGCGACCGAGCTGAAGGCATCGGAACAGTCGGCCGCCCTGTGTGACAACCAGATCGACGCCATGGTCTATACCGTTGGCCACCCGTCCGGTTCGATCCAGGAGGCCACCACCTCGTGTGATGCGGTTCTGGTCAATGTCGAAGGCCCGGCCGTTGACAAGCTGGTCAAGGAAAACTCGTTCTACCGCTATGCCACCATCCCCGGCGGCATGTATCGCGGCAACCCGAACGACGTGCACACCTTTGGCGTTGGCGCGACCTTCGTGACCTCGGCAAAGGTGCCGGACAAGGTTGTCTATACGGTTGTGAAGGCCGTGTTCGACAATTTCGACGACTTCAAGAAGCTGCACCCGGCATTCGCACATCTTGATCCGAAACAGATGATCAAGGATGGCCTGTCGGCTCCGCTGCATCCCGGCGCCGTCAAGTACTACAAGGAACGTGGCTGGCTGAAATAAGGCCACCAGCGATCTGGCGGGGGGCTTTCGGCCCCCCGTCTTTTCTGTTTATGGATGTGCAGTTTCAATTCATGATCACATGAAACCCGTGGTCAGGGCAGTGCGCGATCTCTGCCACGGTCGGTTTCCTGGACCAACTCGCGCATGGGGGATCGAGCAATGAATGCCGCGGCATCGGACAGTGACAGGCAGCTTTCGGAAGAAGAACTTCAGGCCCTTGTTGCGGCCTCGGATTCGGGTGCACGCAACCCGCATGGCCCGGTCGGCACCTTTTTGGCGGCGGTGGCTGTTTTGTGGTCGGTTTTTCAGGTGGTGCTGGCCTCGCCGATTGCAAACTATGTGTTGTCCAACGACCTGATCAACAATTCCCGCCAGATCCATCTGGCCTTTGCGGTCTTTCTTGCCTTTGCCGCCTATCCGGCGCTGAAATCCAGCCCGCGCGACCATATCCCGATTCAGGACTGGGTGCTTTCCATCGTCGGCGCCTTCATCGCCCTTTACGGGTTCATCTTTTACACCAAGCTGGTCGATAGCGGCGGGCTTGCGGACGATATGGACAAGTGGTTTGCCCTGGTCGGCCTGTTGATCCTGTTCGAGGCCGCGCGGCGCAGCCTGGGCCCGGCCATGGCCGCCATCGCCATCATCTTTCTGGCCTATGTGTTCTTTGGCGCGTCCGAGTGGGTGCCCGAGGTCATCCGCTGGAAGGGCGCCAGCCTGAAAAAGGCCATGAGCCACATGTGGATCACCTCTGAAGGGGTGTTCGGCATAGCGCTGGGTGTGTCCACCAAATTCGTGTTCCTGTTCGTGCTGTTCGGGGCGCTGCTGGAAAAGGCCGGCGCGGGCAACTATTTCATCAAGCTGGCCTTTGGCGCGCTGGGCCATCTGCGCGGCGGCCC
>WFQE01000214.1 GCA_015487165.1 Paracoccaceae bacterium
ATCGGGATCGGCCTTGCGCCCCTGTCCCTTGCCGGCCTCACCGCCCGATGATCGCGGCGGTGCAACCCGCAATGCCACCTTGTTCATGAAACGCCCGCTGTCGCCCTCGGCCAGATCCGGTGCGCCATCGGAAATGCCGCGCAGCACATCATCAAGCCATTCCTGATCAGCGCGCGCAAAATCATGCAGCACATAGCCGGACACCCGATCCTTGTGCCCGGGATGGCCAATGCCGATACGCACCCGCCCGTAATCGGCCCCCACATGCTGGTGGATCGAGCGCAGCCCGTTATGGCCCGCATGCCCCCCACCCTGCTTGAAGCGCAGCTTGCCGGGGGCAAGGTCCAGCTCGTCATGAAAAACGATGATGTCGCCGGGTGCGATCTTGAAAAACCGCGCGGCCGCACCGACCGACTGGCCGGAATTGTTCATATAGGTCTGAGGCTTGAGCAGCATCACCTTTTCACGCCCAAGCCGCCCTTCGGAAACCAGACCCTGATATTTCGCCTTCCAGGGCGAAAAACCGTGATCGTCATGAATCCGGTCCACGGCCATGAACCCCACATTATGCCGATGCGCGGCGTATTTGGCGCCCGGATTTCCCAGACCGACAAACAGCTTCATGTCCCTGCTCCCCACAAGAAAGGCGCGCCACCCGTCCGGTATGGCGCGCCCTGAATATCATGGACGTTCGGTCGAGGCGAGTTACTCTTCGCCGCCCTCTTCGGTTGCCTCTTCGCCCTCGCCCTCATCTTCGTTGTCAGAGGAACGCAGGCCCGACGGGGCCGAGATGTTGGCGATGACAAAGTCACGGTCGGTGATAACCGGGCGCGTGCCCTTGGGCAGGTCGATTTCCGACATGTGGATGACGTCGCCCACGTCGTGGCCCGACACATCGACAACCAGCTTTTCGGGGATATCGCCGGCGGTCACCATCAGCTCGACCTCGGGGCGCACGACGGTCAGAACGCCGCCACGCTTGAGGCCGACGCTTTCGTCCTGGCCGACAAACTCGACCGGGATGAACAGGTTGATGCGCGAGCTGCGGTGCAGGCGCATCAGGTCGATATGGGTCGGCAGATCCTTGACCACATCGCGCTGGACATTCCGGCAAATGACGCGCACGTCATCCTGGCCTTCGATCTTCAGGTTGAAGAGCGTGGACATGAAGCGCCCGGCCCGCAACCTTTTCAGCAATTCGTTGAACTTGATGTTGATCGGCTGCGGGTCCTGCCCACCACCATATACAACTCCGGGGACGAACCCCTCACGGCGTGCCTGGCGGGCGGCCCCCTTGCCTGTCCCCGCGCGCACCGTGGCGTGAAGATCTGGAATCTGTCCAGCCATCGGTCTTCTCCTGTCATGTTGCAAAGCGGCCTTCCTCCAAGGGTGCAAGGCCGCAGGAAGCCTGCCCTATAAGGCCTTTCCCCGGCATTGCCAAGGGGCCGCGGGATGGAATCTTTCAGGGAATATTTCAGACCATATTTTCGGGCCCTTCTTCTTTGCAAAAATACTCCGGGGGAGTCGCGCCCGCGCGACGGGGGCAGCGCCCCCTTTTCCGCGCCTATTCCCAGTCGCCACGAAACCCCTTGGGCACCATCAGGATGTCGCGGCTTACATCATTGATGTCGCGATGCCCGCAAAACGCCATGGAAAGATCCAGCTCGCGCTGGATGATCTCCAGCGCCTTGCTGACACCTTTTTCGCCCATCGCCCCCAGGCCATAGGTAAAGGCGCGCCCGATATAGACGCCCTTGGCCCCCATCGCCACGGCCTTGAGCACATCCTGGCCGCTGCGAATGCCGCCATCCATATGCACCTCGATCCTGTCGCCCACCGCATCCAGAATGTTCGGCAGCGCGCGGATCGACGACAGCGCCCCGTCCAGCTGGCGGCCGCCATGATTCGACACGACCAGCGCATCGGCCCCGCTGTCAACAGCCCGGCGCGCGTCATCCACATCCTGTATGCCCTTGAGGATCAGCTTGCCGCCCCAGAGATTCTTGATCTTTTCGACATCGTTCCAGTTCAGCTTGGGGTCGAACTGGTCGGCCACCCATTGAAACAGGCTGCTGGCGTCGTCGATTCCCTTGACATGGCCCACGATATTGCCGAACTGCCGGCGCCGCGTGCCCAGCATCCCCAGCCCCCAGCGGACCTTGGTCGCCATGTTGGCAATATTGCGCGGTGTCAGCCTGGGCGGCGCGGACAGCCCGTTCTTCAGATCCTTGTGGCGCTGGCCGAGGATCTGAAGATCCAGCGTCAGCACCAGCGCAGAACACTTGGCCGCCTTGGCGCGGTTGATGATGGCCTCCAAAAACCCCTGATCCCGCATCACATAGAGCTGAAACCAGAAGGGTTTTTCGGTATGTGCGGCCACATCCTCGATCGAGCAGATCGACATGGTGGACAGGGTGAAGGGCACGCCGAATTTCTCGGCCGCGCGGGCGGCCTTGATCTCGCCATCGGCGCATTGCATGCCCGTCAGCCCCACGGGCGCCAGCGCGACCGGCATGGCGACATCCTGCCCGATCATGGTCGTGCGCGTGCTGCGTTCGCTGAGGTCAACGGCCACCTTCTGGCGAAAATACAGCTTGTTGAAATCCGAACTGTTTTCGCGAAAGGTCTGTTCGGTCCAGGATCCGGTTTCGGCGTAATCATAGAACATCCGCGGCACGCGGCGTTCATACAGTGCGCGCAGATCCTCGATACAGGTGATGACGGGCATGGGTTGCTCCCCCTCTGATACGGGCGGTTCCTGTGCAAGCGTTACCAAGCACGCAAGCCTTGCGCAACGACTGACGCTGCGGTGTCAGGGGGCGCTGCCCCCGTCGCGCGGGCGCGACCCCCCCGGAGTATTTTTGCAAAGAAGAAGGCCGGCGCTTCAGCCGCCATGGGCGCCCTGGGCAAGCTTGCCGACGAATTCCAGCACCTCGGCCGGCTTTTCGCCCCTGCCCAGCAGATCGACAATGGCCGAGCCAACCACCACGCCATCGGCCACCTGCGCCATCGCGCGCGCAGCCTCGGGCGTCTTGATGCCGAATCCCACGCAGACCGGAAGATCGGTTGCCGCCTTGATGCGGGCGACCTCGGGCGCAACCAGCTGGGCGTTGGCCTCGGCCGCGCCGGTGATACCGGTGATCGAGACATAATACAGAAAGCCCGAGGTATTCTGCAGCACCATGGGCAGGCGCGCATCATCGGTGGTGGGGGTTGCAAGGCGGATAAAGTTCATCCCCGCAGCCTGCGCGGGAATGCACAGCTCGTCATCTTCTTCGGGGGGCAGATCGACCACGATCAGCCCGTCAATGCCGGCGTCGTTTGCATCGCGCAGGAAATTCTCGACCCCGCGGCTGTAGATCGGGTTGTAATAGCCCATCAGCACGATCGGCGTGCTGTCGTCGGTTTCACGAAAGCGCCGCGCCAGCTCCAGCGTGCGTTCAAGTGTCATGCCGGCGGCAAGCGCCCGCTGACCGGCCAGCTGGATCGTCGGGCCGTCGGCCATCGGGTCGGTAAAGGGAAGGCCCAGCTCGATGATGTCGGCACCCGCCGCGGGCAGGCCGCGCACAACGGCCAGGGATGTGTCGAAATCGGGATCGCCCGCCATCACATAGGTGACAAAGGCCTTTTTCCCCGCCTTGCGCAGTTCGGCAAATTTCGCGTCGATTCTGGTCATACCGGCACCCTTGTTGCTGTTTCCTGCCGGTTTGGGGCAGCAGGCCGACAAAATCAATGGCATTTGGCCGCTTTTGCGCCGGATCACCTTGACGCACCGGCGCGCGCGCCCATAGATGCGCCCGTTCAATCAGATCAGAGGTGCATCATGGGGTTCAAGACCGGAATTGTCGGCCTGCCGAATGTGGGCAAGTCAACACTGTTCAACGCGCTGACCCGCACAGCCGCGGCGCAGGCGGCGAATTTCCCCTTTTGCACGATCGAGCCCAATGTGGGCGAAGTTTCGGTTCCCGATCCGCGGCTGGACAAGCTGGCCGAGATCGCAGGCTCGCAAAAGATCATCCCCGCGCGCATGACATTCGTCGATATCGCCGGCCTCGTGAAGGGTGCCAGCAAGGGCGAGGGGCTGGGCAACCAGTTTCTGGCCAATATCCGCGAATGCGACGCGATCGCCCATGTGCTGCGCTGCTTTGAAGATGGCGACGTGACCCATGTCGAGGGACGGGTTGATCCGATCGCCGATGCCGAGGTGATCGAGACCGAGCTGATGCTGGCCGACATGGAAAGCATCGAAAAGCGCCTTCAGAACCTGTCGCGCAAGATCAAGGGTGGCGACAAGGAGGCGATCGAGCAGGACATGCTGCTGCGCCGCGCGCTTGCAGCGCTGGAAGAGGGGCGCCCTGCCCGCAGTGTCGAGATTTCGGATGACGAACAGAAGAACTGGAAGATACTGCAACTGCTGACGGCCAAGCCGGTGCTGTTTGTCTGCAATGTGGACGAGGAAAGCGCGGCCAGCGGCAACGAACATTCGGCCCGCGTGGCCGAAATGGCCGCCCAGCAGGGTGCTGCCAGCGTGGTGATCTCGGCCGCCATCGAAGAAGAAATCAGCCAGCTTGACCGGGACGAGGCCGAGGCATTTCTTGAGGAAATGGGGCTGGAAGAGGCCGGGCTCGACCGGCTGATCCGGGCGGGATACGAGCTGCTGCATCTGCAGACCTATTTCACCGTCGGCCCGAAAGAAGCCCGCGCCTGGACCATCCGCAAGGGCACGCTGGCGCCCCAGGCCGCCGGGGTCATCCACGGCGATTTCGAACGCGGCTTTATCCGGGCCGAGACGATTTCATATGACGACTTTATCAAATATGGCGGCGAACAGGGCGCGAAAGAGGCCGGCAAGATGCGCATCGAAGGCAAGTCCTACGAGGTGCAGGACGGTGACGTGATGCATTTCCTGTTCAACACCTGAAGCGGATCAACCGCTGACCAGCTGGCGATAGATCCGCGGCAGCGCATGGGTCAGCTTTTCCGGATCCGGGATCACGGAAAACCCGCCGGGGCCGAACATGCGCGCAAACCATGATTTGGCGTCGCGATCCACCGTCACCCCGAACACCGCCTGGCCTGCACGGCGGGCCTCTCGTACGGCCATCATGGTGTCTTCGATGCCGTGGCGGCCCTCATAGTGATCAAGGTCGTTGGGCTTGCCATCGGTGATGACCAGCAGCAGCTTGCGCTTGCGCGCGGCGCGGTCAAGCTCGGCCGAGGAATGGCGGATTGCGGCGCCCAGGCGGGTATAGAAACCGGGCCGCAGGGTGCCGATGCGCGATTCCACATCCGGCCCCATCCTTTCATCGAAGCGTTTGCAGTTCTGCACATAGACACGGTGCCGCTTGAGCGAGGAAAAGGCGTTGATCGCGCAATCGTCGCCGCTGGCATCCAGCCCCCAGGCCAGCGCGGCAAGGGCCTCGCGCTCGATATCGATCACGGCGCGCCCGCCGACCGCGCTTTCGGTGGAACGCGACACATCCAGCAGGATCATCACGGCCAGATCGCGCGCCTGCGGGCGGGACTGGCGCCAGATGCGTTCATTCCCGACGCCGGTGGTCAGCAGATCTACCTGGGCGCGGACAGCGGCGTCCATGTCCAGCTCGTCCCCGTCCAGATGGCCGGGGGTAAAGATACGCCGCGGGCGCAGCGCCTCGAACTGGCGGCGGACATGTCGGATGCGCCGCGCGCTGGCGGCATCGGCGCGGAACGACGGAATGTCGTCGCCCGCATCGGCCCGGCTGGTCAGCACGCAGACATGATCGGGCATGTAGGCGCCGGTGCGCGTATCCCATTCGGGGTATGTCACCTTGCCGGAAAGGCGCTCGCGGTCCACATCCTCGGGGGCGAGGTCGAGATGCAGTTTCAGCCGCGTCGCCGGTGCCTTGGAGATCTGGCCAAGGCCGATTTCATCCTGATCGTCGGCAGCCTTTTTCGCGTTGTCGGGGTCGTCGTCATCAACACGGCGGTTGAGGTTGAGGAATTCCGCCCAGCTGAGGATGGATTCGAACTTGTGCAGGATCAGGCTGTCATTGCGCTCGGCCTGGTCGGACTTGCGCCGCCGCGCGCGGTGAATGCCGTCGGTGGCCTCTTCGGGGGTGCCGTCGGTGTCGCGGTTTTCGACGGTGTCGGGGGCGCTGAAGGTCAGCGGCCGCAGATCCGGCCACAGGGCCACGGGGGCAAAGGGGCGATAGCGGCGGGGGGCGGTCAACCGTTGGTGAGGGAAATCCGCCGCGGCGGAAAGGACGCAATCCTTCATCTCGGCCGCAAGGGGGGTTAATGGCGCCTCGTCGCCCAGGAAATGGCGCAGCAAGGCCTCGACCGCCGCCTCATGGCGGGGCAGCTGGGCGGTCTGACGCAGGCTCAGCAGGGCCTGGCAAAGGTCACGGTAAAGGGGCCGCAGACCGGGGGCATTCTCAAGCGTTGCGGCAACCATGGCCTGCGCAGCAGCCAGCGACGCAAGATCCCGACGCAGCGGGTCGGGGTCATCAATCAGGCCGGCGCCTTGTTTGCCCGCCCACCACGGGCGTGCGCCCCGCTCGGTAGCAAGCGCCCCGACATGGGCAATGCTGGCGGTCAGCCACAGATACAGCGCCGCATTGGCCTCGCGCGCGGGAAAGATCGCCAGCTGTTCAGGAAGGCGCAGGATTTCACCGTCGAAACTGGCGCGCGGAACGGTTTCCGCATCCGCCCCCAGACGGCGCAACAGGCGCAGCCTGTGGTGGCTGCGCTCGGCCCTGGCTGGGCGGATTTCAACCGAGTGATCCCCGCCAAGGCCCCTGAAAAAGACTGCCAGCCGTCCGCCGATCTGCGAAAGATCGACCGCGGACTCGTGATACGCCTCGGGCGCATCAAGACGGCTGGCAAAAGCGTGCCACAGTTTCCCGACCGTTTCCTCGGGTTCCCATGGCTCGATTTCGACCTTGCCCATGGCCATGCCTCACCCAAAGACGGCTGTGACAAGGTCGAGGAGCCCGCGTTTAACATCCTCTTCGTCGCTCAGCGGCTCGATCATCGCCGCCAGTATGGCGCGCTCGACCCCCATGCCCTGCTGGATCAGCGTTGCCGCATAGACCACAAGGCGGGTCGAAACGCCCTCTTCCAGATCCTGCCCCTTGAGGGCGCGCAGCTTGCCGGCAAGACGCACGAGCGGGCGCACGCGATCCTCGGACAGGCCGCTTTCGCGGGCCACGATCCGAGTTTCCATTTCGGGCGGCGGAAAGTCGAAGCTGACCGACACGAAACGTTGCCGGGTCGAGGGTTTCAGGGTTTTCAGGATATTCTGGTATCCGGGGTTGTAGGAGGCCACCAGCATGAAGCCCGGCGCGGCCTCGAGTTCCTCGCCGGTGCGGTCGATCGGCAGGATGCGGCGGTCATCTGTCAGCGGGTGCAGCACCACGGTGACATCCTTGCGTGCCTCGACCACCTCGTCGAGGTAGCAGATCGCGCCCTCGCGCACGGCCCGCGTCAGGGGCCCGTCCACCCAGACGGTTTCACCGCCTTTCAGCAGATAGCGCCCGATCAGGTCGGCCGCCGACAGGTCGTCATGGCAGGCCACCGTGTAAAGGGGCCGACCCAGGCGTGCCGCCATATGGGCAACGAAACGCGTCTTGCCGCATCCCGTCGGCCCCTTGAGCAGCATCGGCAGGCCGTTGGCATGCGCGGCCTCGAACACGGCCACCTCATCGCCCTGGGGCAGGTAGAAGGGGGCATCAGCCGCCCCCTTCAGTTGATATGTGCCATCCATGGCGCTCACTCCGCCGGAGCCTCGGCCTTGTGGCCGGGTTCAATGACTTCGCGCCGGGGCACGGCGATGGCATAGATGTACAGGAACACCCCCAGAACCACCGCCACACCGGCGCCAAAGCGCATCCAGTAGAACAGCGACAGCTGGTCCTGCACTTCCATGTAGTTCATGCCCATGACCCGCTGCAGGTGGGTCTGAACCGTGCCGGCAAATGTCAGCGCGAAGGTCATGAACACCATGCCGCCGGACATCAGCCAGAAGCTGACCATGCTCAACACCTGGTTATACGGGTCGCGCCCGCGCAGGATCGGCATGGCATAGGCAAAGATCGCGAGGTTCAGCGACACATAGGCGCCAAAGAAGGCCAGATGCCCATGCGCGGCCGTGATCTGCGTGCCATGGGTATAGTAGTTGACCCAGGACAGCGTGTGCAGAAAGCCCCAGACACCCGCGCCGAAAAAGGCCAGCGTCGCGCAGCCCAGCGACCACAGCAGCGCCGCCTTGTTGGGGTGATCGCGCCGCCCTTTCCAGACCATGACAAAGGCGAATGCCATCATGGCAAAGAACGGAACGACCTCGAGCGCCGAAAAGACCGAGCCAAGCCACTGCCAGTAGCCGGGCGTGCCGATCCAGTAATAGTGGTGGCCGGTGCCCAGGATGCCCGAAAACAGTGCGGCGGCGACAATGACATACAGCCATTTCTCGACGATCTCGCGGTCCACGCCGGTAAGTTTCAGCATCAAGTAGGCCAGGATGGAGGCCATGATCAGCTCCCACACGCCTTCAACCCACAGATGGACGACATACCACCAGTACTGCTTGTCCAGCGCCAGGTTGCCGGGGTTGTAGAAACTGAACAGGAACAACAGCGCCAGCCCCCACAGGCCCAGCAGCAGGATGTTGGTGATTGCGGTCTTCTTGCCTGCAAGCACCGTCATGGTGACATTGAACAGGAAGATCAGCGCCGCCACCACGATGCCGACCTTGACCCACACGGGCTGTTCCAGGAACTCGCGCCCCTCCTTGCCCAGCAGCCAGTTGCCGTGGAACAGGTCAAAGGTATAGGTCACCACGACGCCCGCCGTGCCGATCACCAGAATGGCCAGCTGGATATAGGCCAGCTTGGGCGAATAGATCTCGCGCTCGGCCTCTTCGGGGATCAGGAAATAGGCGGCCCCGAAAAAGCCGGTAATCAGCCAGACGATCAGGCTGTTGGTGTGCAGCATCCGAATGATGTTGAACGGCAGGATCTCGGAAAGGGTGTTGGGAACAACATAGACCCACCCCGCGAGCAGCCCCATCAGGACCTGAACCGCAAAAAGCGTCAGGGCCACGACGATATAGGCCAATGCAATTTTCTGGGTTTGATATTTCATGGCTCTTTCTCCTCAGCCCGCGTTGTTCGGGGGCCAGCCCTGCGTATTGATGGTACCCGTCCACAGCAGGAAATTGGCAAGATCGCGGATCTGCTTGTCGGTAAGGTTGAACTGTGGCATCTGCCGACGCCCCTCGGTGCCCGAGGGCTGCGCCTCCATCCAGCCTTTCAGCGTCTCATATGCCGCCTCGGGGTCGTTCTGGACGTCCCAGCGTTTCATCACATTGCCCAGCTCGGGGGCATAATAGGCGCCCTCGCCCAGGATGGTGTGGCAGTCTATGCACCCGTTTGCCTCCCAGACCCGCTTGCCCGCGACAACGCTGGCAGTCAGACCCTTGGCATCGGTGGATGTGTTCACGATATATTTGTGGCTGTTCCAGGATAGCCCCAGAAAAATCACGATGAAGAACAGTGACCCGCCGTAAAAGATGTTCCGGGCCATGCTTTTGGTGAGAACTTCGCGCATTGCGCTCTCCTTTGCGCTGCGTTGACGATAGGCAAGAATTTGCCGATCACCCCCGCAATCGCCTTAACGAAAGTCAAGCAATGCCCTGATAACCCCGCAATCCCGTGCCGTGAGGCGTGCGGCATTTTGGTTTTTTTCACGAAAATTTCATTTTGCCCGCAGCACAAGGGGCGCAAGCGGGCAGAGATCGGGGGGCGATTCGCCCTGCCATTTGTCGTGTACATGATGTTTGTGGCGACCCGAATCCGACGGTCGCACCACTGAACTTATGCTCTCCGGATTGCCTGCTATCCGGTTTGCGCCCGACCCCGCCCCCCAGGCGAGCGCGAATTGGTGGTATTGTTTCAACCGGTTGCAACGCTGCACTCGTGGAAGCTCCTGCGCGGATCTCGGTGCGCCCCCCTCGGGGGCGGGCGCGAACCTCGCCTTGCGCGATGTTTCCAATGATACGGATCACGATTCCGCCCGCTAATGACCTCTGTCGGAATGCGACCACCCGCCCCGGTTAAGCCCTACCGGCCTTGTCGCGGGCCGATCAGCGCGGGGCCGATTGCCCACAGGAAGAGGACAAAGGCCGCGATCCACAAGGCGCCCGAAATCATCAGGGCCGGAATATAGGATTGCTGAAACAGCGTCGGTGCCGCCCAGCGTGTCGCTGACGCCAATGCCATCAAACCATAGCCAACCGCCATCGGCCGCGGCGCGATCAACGCTCTGCCGCTATGTCCCAGCGCGGCGCGGCTCATCACCGCAAGGGTCATACCACCCACCGCGCCGATCCCCAGAACGTGCAGCGCGGCAACCTCGTCCCCCACGCCCAGCGCGGAAAGTCCGAACAGGATTTCGCCCGCCCCCAGCATCGCCACACCAAGATGCAGCGACCACAGGATCGGCTGATCCAGCGTCCAGCCGGTGCGCCAGCCTGTCAGGCGCAGGAATTGCGCAACGCCCGCAAGGATGGCAACAATGCCGATCGCCGGACCGGGGGCCGAAAACAACACAAGAACCGCGGTCAGGATCGTGCCGGCCACGGCGGTGATTTCCACCGGCCGACGCGAGAAGGGAAAGCGCGACTCGGGCACGCCTGCGCGTTTCATGGCGTTGCGTGTGAAGGCGGGCGTGACCCTGCCCCCCAGAACGGCGATCATCGAGATCAGCCCCAGAAGGCCGACCCGCAGCCCCCGCTGCAAGCTGTCATCGGTGACCCCCAGCCATTCGAGATGGACCATCAGATTGCCGATCCAGATCAATGCCAGCAGACCGAGGAACATCATGTTCTGCGGCTTGGGCCGGCGGATCAGCTGGGTTGCGATCTTGGCGCCCAGAACCGGTATGAACGCAAGATCCACCACCGCCACCAGCATGGCCGATGCATCGCCTGCAAACCACATGACGATACGACCCGCCAGCCAGATGGCGGCAGCCGTGCCTATGAAAAGGTGCCGCGCGGCCTTGGCCCCCGTCCAGTTGGGAACCGCCGTCAGGAAGAACCCCCCGATTGCCGCGGTGGCATAGCCAAAGATCATCTCGTGGGCGTGCCAGTATGAAGGTGTGACGCCCGGCGAAACCGCGCCCAGCGCGCCGGTTCCCAGCCAGCCTTCCCATGCAAGCATGACGACCATTCCGTAAAGCCCCGCGAGCAGGAAAAACACCCTGAATCCCTCGCCCAGAAGTCGCTTGAAGAAAATCATGATCTGCTTGCCTCTTTTGCCTTTTCCATGGCCGCCTTTGCGGCCTGCAGCTTGCGCTTGCGCCTCATCAATATGGTGCAGGTATCGTCGTCATGAAAGATCACCTGACAGCGAAGGCACAAAATACATTCATTCGGGTTGATGCGCCCCAGCGGATCTATCGCACCAACCGTGCATCTGGTTTCGCACAACCTGCATTCACGCCCGCATTGCACACGCCGGTCCAGCCAGTCAAATATCTTCAGCTTGGCCGGTATCGCCAGTCCCGCCCCCAGCGGGCACAGATAGCGGCAATAGAAGCGCTCGATGAACAGGCCCGCTGCCAGAATGGCAACCACGAACAGCACAAAGGGCCAGGCCCGGATCATGCGCAGCGATATTGCCGTCTTGAACGGCTCGGCCTCGGCCAGGATCAGCGCATCCTTCATCGAATAGAATGACAGCGCGATGATGGCCACAAACAGCGTGTACTTGATGACCCACAGCCGCTCATGCAGCGCGTGCGGCACGGCGATCTGCGGCACTTTCAGCCGCTGTGCCAGCTGGTTGGTCAGCTCTTGCAGGGCCCCGAACGGGCATAGCCATCCGCAATAGACCCCCCTCCCCCAGAACAGCAGCCCCAGCGCGACAAAGGACCAGAGGATGAAGATCACCGGCTCGATCAGGAAGGTTTCCCAGCGGAACCCGCTGAACAGGGAATGGATGAAAGCAGCAACCTGTACCACCGAAAGCTGCCCGTTGACCCCCCAGCCAAGCCACAGAAAGGTGACCAGCAGAAAGGCCAGCCGCCCGCGGCGCCACAATTTCGGGCGCCGGACAAAGCTTTCCTGAAAGAACAGGATCAGCGTCAACACGACCAGCATCGCCACCACGCCGATGACGGTCGGTTTCTTGGCATTCCATGTTTCCTGCCACAGAGGGCGCGGTTCGGGCGGGGGCGGCGTGATGTATTTCTGCGGCAGGGACAGATCGACATTCACCACCATGGTTGCGATACCGCCATCCACTGCCGGGCGACTGACGGTCAGTTCCAGTGTAAAGGGTTTGAGAACGTCGATCTCGTCGCCGGGGATGACAAAGACGCTCCGTTCCTTCAGCGCGGGCGCATCATCAAGGGCCAGCTCGTCGATGCGCCGATATCCCCGAGAGGTGATCGGAAAGCGCTTGTCCCCCTGAACCAGCGCGAGGCGGTCGAAAATTCCGCTGCGCCGCCATTTGATGCCGCGATGGGAATAGACCCCGCGCGAGGCCACGAACAGCACGACCTCGCCAGGGCCCAGCGCGCCGACCACGCGCGAATATTCCAGCTGCCCCAGCAGGCTGCGCCCGATCGAGGGCGGGTCGATCAGCCCGGCATACAGCTCGACAAAGGGGCCGTCGCCCCGGGGAATGGGAACCTGCGCATCTGCCAGCGCGCGGCTGGCCTCGGTCATGGTGACCTTTGCGTGGGAAAGCGAACCCTCGGCCAGAAGCTGCGCCCAGGATCGCGGAGTATAATGTATGCGGTCGATACCGCCCCCCGAAATCAGCCCGCGCCCGATGGCCAGCGTGCGCGCCGTGCGCAGGATGGAATCGCGTATGACCCCCGATGACACGGTTGCCCGCGAAATGATATCTGGCTGACCCGGCCCACCGGCGCCCTCGTGCCGCTCGGGCGAGCGCAGATCGATCCCGCGAAAGGATTCGACAAAGCGGGCGATATCCTCGTCCGACAGGCCAAGTGTGAGAATCGGCTCGGTATGGCGCATCAGTTTCGAGCCCGCAATCCGCCCCTGGGGGTCGACACCCACAAGCACGTCAAGCGGCTTGCCCGAATAACCCACCGAATGGGCGACCTCCCAGGTCGAGGCAATATACCCCAGCAGACGCCCGTCGGCGGCGTGAACGCTCCAGCCGGGGACACCCCCCTCCTGGCGTTCGATCCGCAATGGAAGGCTGGCCGACAACAGCGCGGCCGCGATCTTCTGGTCGGGAACGGCCGGGCCCTGCGCCTGTTCGAAACCCGCAGCGGCGCCGGCCCGCAGCACAGGCACGCCCGAAAGCGACGCCAGCAGGGCAATCGCGCAGATCACAAGAACGCGCCTGATGGATACAGCAAACATGTGCAACAACATGCCGCGCCTGCCCGGCACCTACCTTAACAAAAATCAAGGATGCTCCTCACGGAATCGTGCAGACCCGTGATGCCTCACCAGCCGAACGGAGATACCGTGATGACACCTACTTCAGCCATTAGAAAGCCAGCGCTCCTGGCCACGGCGGCGATCGCGTTTGCGCTCGTCACCTCGGGCGCGCCGGCAAAGGAAAAACCCAAGGAACACGCGAACACACCGTCTGCGGCCTACGAGCCGAGCATGAACACGCTCAGCCAGATCCATGTCGAGATCCCGGGCCGCAAACCCAATGATCCGGTGATGACGGCCGAAGAATACAACGAGGCCAACAAGATCTATTTCGAGCGCTGCGCAGGCTGCCACGGCGTGCTGCGCAAGGGTGCGACGGGCAAACCCCTGACCACCGACATTACCCGCGACAACGGGTATGAATATCTGCGCGACTTTATCACTTATGGCTCGCCCGCGGGCATGCCGAACTGGGGCACTTCGGGCCAGCTGAGCGAACAGCAGGTCGACATGATGGCCCGCTATCTGCTGCTCGACCCGGCCCCGCCGCCAGAATTCGGCATGGCCGAGATGAAAAAGACCTGGAAGGTCATCGTGCCGCCCGAGAAACGGCCGACGAAAAAGATGAACGACATCGACATCGACAACCTGTTCTCGGTGACGTTGCGCGATACCGGCCAGATTGCCCTGATCGACGGCAAATCCTATCAGATCAAGACGGTCATCAAGACGGGCTATGCGGTGCATATCAGCCGCATCTCGGCATCGGGCCGCTATCTGTATGTCATTGGTCGTGACGCCAAGGTCACGATGGTAGACCTGTGGATGGACCCGCCGGCACCCGTTGCCGAAGTCAAGATCGGCACCGAGGCGCGTTCGGTCGAAACCTCGAAATTCAAGGGGTGGGAAGACAAATACGCCATCGCAGGGGCCTATTGGCCGCCGCAATATGTGATCATGGACGGCAACACGCTTGAGCCGCTCAAGGTCGAAAGCACCCGTGGCATGATCTATGACACGCAGGAATACCACCCTGAACCGCGTGTCGCCTCGATCGTGGCCTCGCATTTCAAGCCGGAATTCGTGGTCAACGTCAAGGAAACCGGCAAGGTGCTGATGGTGGACTATTCCGACATCAAGAACCTGAAAACCACCGAAATCGAGGCCGAGCGCTTCCTGCATGATGGCGGGTTTGACAGCACCGGGCGCTATTTCCTGGTTGCCGCCAACGCACGCAACAAGGTGGCGATCATCGACACCAAGGAAGACAAGCTGGTCAAGGTCGTCGAAACCGGCGGTGTGAAACCCCACCCGGGGCGTGGCGCCAACATCATCCACCCGAAATACGGCCCCGTCTGGGTGACCTCGCATCTGGGGGATGAAACGGTCTCGCTGATCGGCACCGACCCGGTCAACCACCCGCAATATGCCTGGAAGGTCGTCGAGACACTCGAAGGCCTTGGCGGTGGCTCGCTGTTCGTGAAATCGCATCCCAAGTCGAACCACCTCTATGTGGATGCGCCGCTGAACCCGGATGCCGAAATTTCGGGCTCGGTTGCGGTGTTCAACATCGACCAGCTGGATCAGGAGAACCCGCAATTCACGGTTCTGCCGATCGCCGAATGGGCCGGCATCCCCGAGGGTCAGCCCCGCGTCGTGCAGGGCGAATTCAACCAGGCCGGCAACGAGATCTGGTTCTCGGTCTGGAACAAGAAGGCCCTGACCTCGGCCATCGTGGTTGTTGACGACAAGACGCTGAAGCTCAAGCACGTCATCAAGGACAAGCGCCTTGTGACCCCGACGGGCAAGTTCAACGTCTACAACACCCGCAAGGACGTCTACTGACAAGACGACCAACAGAACCGGGGGCCGGCTGTCCGGCCGGCCCCTTTCCCCTCACTGCAGCAGGAAAGGCGCGGCCATGACAACCCAAGGCAAGGTTTACCTGATCGGGGCTGGTCCGGGCGATGCCGAGCTGCTGACACTCAAGGCGCTGCGCCTGCTGCAACAGGCCGATGCCGTGGTTTACGACCGTCTGGTTTCTCCCGAAATCCTGGCGCTGGCCCCTGAAGGGGCGCGCATGATCCCGGTCGGCAAGGCGCCGCATAACCATCCGGTCCCGCAGGACCGCATCAACGAAATTCTTGCAGATCTGGCGCTTGAAGGCCTGACGGTCGCGCGCCTCAAGGGGGGCGATCCGCTGATCTTTGGCCGCGGATCCGAAGAGGCCGCCCATCTGCGCGCCCTTGGCATCGATGTCGAATATGTGCCCGGCATCACCGCCGCCCAGGGCGCGGCTGCGGCGACCGGCATTCCGCTGACCCATCGCGGGCTGGCCAGCGGCGTGCAATACATCACCGGCCACCGCCAGGCCGACCGCCCGCTGGACATGGACTGGCACAAGCTGGCCGATCCCGACACCACGCTGATCGTCTATATGGGCGTTGCCAATATCGGCGAAATCGCGCTGCGCCTGATGGCCGCCGGCATGCCGGCCAGCCTGCCGGTCATGGCAATCGCCAATGCCACGACCGCGCGCGAAACCCGCCTGCTGGCCAGCCTTGGCGACATTGCCCCGAAAATCCGTCGATCACCCCCCGATGGGCCTGTCCTGTTTGTGATCGGACATGTGGTTTCGCTGTATCAACAGCTGGATACAGAAAGCCTGATAAAGGAGGCGCCCGCCGACATGGTCGCGGCGGTGGCCCATGCGTAAGGCTGCCCTTGTTCTGGCGGCGCTTGTTGCCACCACCCCTGCCCTTGCCGGCAAACTGCCGCCCGCGCGCCAGGACGCGCTGGAAAACCTTGTGCGGCAGGATTGCGGATCCTGCCACGGCATGACGCTGAAGGGCGGGCTGGGCCCCGACATCCGCGCCGAAACCCTGGCGGGCCGCGACCCGGAAGCGCTGAAATCCATCATCCTTGACGGCATTCCAGGCAGCGCCATGCCGCCCTGGCGCCCGCTGCTGAGCGAATCAGACGCAGACTGGATCGTGCAATATCTGCTGAAAGGAAAAAGACCATGAAACGCCTTGCATCCCTGCTGGCCGCGCTTGTCCTGCTGGCCCTGCCCACGACGGCGCAAGAGTTGCGCGGCACCGGCGACATGGGCGTGATCATCGAACGCGCGACCGGATCGATCCTGATCATCGACCAGAGCGAACACGCCATACTGGGCCGCGTCACCGGGCTGGGCGACCTGTCGCATGCCTCGGTCGTCTATTCGCCGGACGAACGCTATGCCTATGTGTTCGGCCGCGATGGCGGGCTGACCAAGGTCGATATCCTGACGCGCAAGATCGTAAAACGCGTGATGCAGGCGGGCAATTCCATCGGCGGCGCGATTTCCGACGATGGCAGGCTGGTCGCGGTGTCCAACTATGTCCCCGGCGGCGTGCATGTCTTTGACGCCGACAC
>WFQE01000215.1 GCA_015487165.1 Paracoccaceae bacterium
ACAAATGCATCAAATGCGCCCGCTGCTATATCGCCTGCGAGGATACAAGCCACCAGGCCATTGCCATGTCGGATGACCGCGTCTTTACCGTCAAGGATGAAGAATGCGTTGCCTGCAACCTGTGCGTCAATGTCTGCCCGATCGAGGGCTGTATCACCATGCGCAAGCTGGAAATCGGCGAAACCGATCCCCGCACCGGCGAGGTCGTGCGCGAATACGCCAACTGGACAACACATCCGAACAACCCGTCGGCCAAGGCGGCCGAATAGGCGGCCCATATTCAGCAGCTAGCTGGCCCTTCATGCCCATGAGGGGCCGGTGTCGTTTCGGCACGACCCTTTCAGAAGGCGTATTATTCAGGAGGCGCGCAGCACGCGGATCTCGGCATCGGTTTGCCGGGCCGGGCCGGAGGTCGTGGTTCCATAGGCCATCGCGAACAGCCTGTCCTGATCGGTAATCTCTATCATTGAATCCGGCAGCATCCGTATGATTTCCTTGTCGCGGAGCGACCGGAACCCGCGGCTGACGGTTTCGGGCTGCAGGCCCAGATAGTCCGCCAGATCGACATGGCGGAAAGGCATGCGGAAAAAGCGCGACTGCCCGTTCACCCCGTCAAACTGGTGGAGGCTGCGAAACTCGGCAATGAACCAGGCGATCTTTTCCATGGCCTGCTTCTTGGCAAGCTCGGCAGAATGTTCGATCACGCGAAAACTTTGCGATTGCAGGCTTTTCCAGGCGATGGTTCTGGCGTCCGGGTTCGAGCTCATGATTTCGTCGAACGCGCCCGGAGAAAGGTAGCATACTTTCGTTTCGGTCAGCGCCGACAGGCCCGCGCGCACGTTTTCGGGTGCGCCGCGAAGATCGACGATATCGCCATCGACAAAGAATGCCGCAATGGTTCCCCGCCCGTCGGGGTGAATGCGCCGAACCCCGACGATCCCCTCGCATATCCCGATCACCGGCCAGTTATCCATCAGATTCATCCCGACCTGCCGCCCCCGTTTCAGGGTTGTGGGTCGGGAATGTGCCGACAGACGGTTGATCTCTTCGTCATTGAGGACCGAACAGAAAAAACCTGTTCGGTTGTAAAGGGCACAGATCTTGCATTGCCTGGGTGCGGAAGGCATGGATCCTCGCAATCATGGGCTGGCCAAAAAAGGGCGATCCGGTTATTAACGCAGGCTGTCGGAATTCATCCTTGACCTAGATCAATATGGGCCATTTGTCCCCACTTTCATTGGCGCTCCTCGACAACGCCAGTCACGCGAAATCGAACATGGCGTTGAGGGGCAGAGTGCGGGCGCGCTTGCCTGTCATGTCGAACAAGGCGTTGGCCAGTGCCGGCATCGAGGGCGGGGTGCCCGGCTCGCCGATACCGCTGATCCGCGTCTTGTTTTCCAGAACCTCGACGTCGATCCTGGGGGCATTGTTCATCCGCAGCGCGTCATAGTCGGGAAAGTTTTCCTGCTCGACCATCCCGTCCGAAAAGGTGATTTCACCCATCACCGCCGCCGACAGGCCATAGATGATGCCCGACATGATCTGCGCCCTGATATTGCGCGGGTCAAGCGCCACCCCCACATCCGTTGCCGCCCAGGCACGCGTGATGCGGATGCCGTCGGGGCTGTCGCGGACCTCGATGATTTCGGCTGTTGGCGCACCGAAGGAATAGGTAAAAGCCACGCCTCGGCCCACGCCGTCTGGTGTCTTGCCCGTCCAGTCGGCCATTGTCGCCACCTTTTCAAGAACCAGGCGCGACGGTTCATGCACCCCCTTCATCAGGCGCAGGCGCATTTCGACCGGATCCAGCCCGCGCGCATGGGCCATTTCGTCCATGAAGCTTTCATGGAAAAAGCCGTTGTAGGAATTGCCGACCGACCGCCAGAACCCAACGGGTATATCCAGATCGGCGAAATGTCCGTCCACACGGTAGTCGGCAATTCCATAGGGCTGATCAAAAGCCCCTTCGACAAGGCCGCGATCCGGACCGGGAGGCGCAAATCCCGCAAGCCGCAGCGAAGATTGCCGCGTGACCGAGGGTGCCGCAATCTTTCCTTCCAGCGCGATCGGCCCTTCCTTGCCCATCACGGCCCGAAAGCGCGCGATGGCGGCGGGGCGGTAATAGTCGTGGGTAATGTCCTCTTCGCGCCGCCAGGTTGTCTTGACCGCCGTTCCGGGCATGGCTTTGGCCATCAGGGCCGCATATCGCGTGAAATCATATTCGCCCCGCCGACCGAAACCACCGCCCAGATAGGGGGTGATCAGCTTGACCGCGTCGGAAGGCAGGCCGACGGCCTCGGCCGCCTTGTCGCGGTTGATCACCGGCGACTGGTTGCCCACCCAGACCCGCATGCTGTCGCCGGCATAAAGGGCGGTGGCGTTCATCGGCTCCATGGTGGTGTGGGCCAGGAAGGGCACGCGGTATTCGGCCTCGACAACATCATCGGGTGTTGCTGCTGAAAACGCGGCCTCGGTATCGCCATCATCGCGCAGCGACGAATTCGGCGCCTCGTCAAAGGCCTGTTCGATCCGCGCTAGAATGGCATCGGTTTCCGGCGGGTAGGGGGCTGGGCCCCATTCGACCTTGATCGCCTGCACGGCCTGGAATGCCAGCCAGGTATTCGTGGCGATAACGCCGACGCCATTGCCAAGATCGACGACCTTTCTGACACCGGGCATCTTTTCCGCATCGGACGCATCGAACGACAGCATTTCGCCGCCCAGGCGGGGGTTGATGCGGATGGTAGCATACAGCATGCCATCCAGCCTTGTATCTATTCCAAAGGCTGCGGTGCCGGTGACCTTGGCCACCTGATCCAGCCGCGGCACCGACTTGCCCAGATAGCGCCATTCCGAGGCGGGCTTGAGCGGCGGGTTCGCGGGGGGCTTGATGTCCACCGCAAGGGGGGCCAGCTCGACATAGCTGGCGCGCCTGCCGCCGGGTTCATGCACAACGCCGTTTTGGGTCGAGAGGCTCTCGACCGGGACATTCCATTTGCGCGCGGCAGCGGCCAAGAGAACCTGTCGTGCCGCAGCCCCAACCAGGCGCATCTTGATATAGGCATCGGGCATGGCGCTTGAACCACCGGTTGCCTGAAGGGCCATCAGCTTGGGCACCTTTTTCAGGATGCCCTCGAACATCTGCTGGATCGAGGATCTTTCCTCGTAATCCTTTACCGGCAGCCCTGCGACCAGAAGCGTGCTGTTCGCATAGGCCGCGCCGGGCGGGCCGTGCATGATGCGGAAGCTGCCCCATTCAAGATCAAGCTCTTCGGCAACAAGTGCTGCCAGCGTGGACTGGGTTCCCTGCCCCATCTCGGCGCGCGGGGTGATGATGGTAATGCCGTGGCCATCAATCAGAAGATAGGGGTTGAGTGTGGTTTCGCCCTTGCCGGGGCGGAGCGGGTTTTCCGGCTCTTGCTCCAGCTTGTAGGCCCCAAAGGCGATGCCCCCAAGGATAGCGGCCGATCCGATCAGAAAGCTGCGCCGCGCGATGGTTCTTGCACGTCCCATGGCTTAGCCCCCTCTCAGGCGACGCGCCGCGTTATGTATGGCGGCGCGAATGCGGGGATAGGTTCCGCAGCGGCACAGATTGCCCTGCATGGCCTCGTCGATTTCCAGATTGGTCGGCGAGGGATTATCGGCCAGAAGTGCCGCAGCCTGCATGATCTGCCCCGACTGGCAATAGCCGCACTGGGCAACCTGGTGATCGATCCAGGCCTGCTGGATGACGGCCAGGCTGTCGGGCGTTCCGATCCCCTCGATCGTGGTGACCGGGGCGTTGACCTCGCCAACGGGGGTGACGCAGGAACGCACGGCTTGTCCGCCGACATGCACGGTGCAGGCACCACAGGCCGCCACGCCGCAGCCGAATTTCGTGCCGACAAGGCCAAGCTCGTCGCGCAACACCCATAAAAGGGGCATGTCGGGTGGAACGTCTATTCGGTGTTTCTTGCCGTTGATTGTCAGTTCCATGATCCTGCCTTTCGGGCCTTGCACTCAGCAAAGGTTAGTGCAGGACGGGCGTTTCGCAAAGCCTGACCTGCGGTCACCCGCCCCGATGACAGGTTGAATCCGTGGCAAGGCTGTTCAAAGTGGCAGGGTCGCGGCATAACGCGCAATGCAGCAGCCGCACATCTGCGGCTATGCTGTGCGTCCGGGGGGATGGTGATCGTGGTCAGAATCTCGACATTTGCCTTTGTGTTACTGTTTGCGGTGCCCGTCTTGGCGCATGTATCGCAGGGGGCGATCGTGCTGTTGTTGCCGACCGATGTCTATGCCGGTTTTGGCGTGGCTGCGGTGGTCGCAACCGTGCTGTTGACCGTGTTGACCCCGCCCCGGTGGTATCGGGCGCTGTTTGACTTTCAGGTGCATGCGGATGCTGCCGACAGCTATTTGCCGGCACAGATGGCTGTCAGCCTCGGCGCCCTTGCAGCCCTTGTCGCGCTTGTTGCGGTGGGGGTGCAGGGCAGCCGCGACCCACTGGAGAACCTCTTGCCCCTGTTCGTGTTTTCGGGCTGGTGGCTTTGCTTCCCCTTTGTGCAGTTGCTGTTTGGTGATGTCTGGCGCTGGGTCAATCCCTGGGGTGGGGTCGTCCAGCTGGTGCGCGGCGGCACCGGCCTGTTTTGTCTGCCTGATCGCGTCGGTTTCTGGCCGGCCGTGGCGGGCTATCTGCTTGGGGCAGTCTATGCGCTGACCGATATCGCCCCGGACGATCCTTCGCGTCTGGCGGTGGTGGTTGCCGGCTATTGGGTATTCACATTCGTCATGTGCATCCTGTTTGGCAGGCAGTGGCTGCATCGCGGCGAGGCGTTCACCGTGCTGTTCGATCTTGTCGCGCGCCTGTCGCCGCTTGGATATCGTCCGTTGCGACTGCGATTTCCGGGACAGGGAATCGTGTCGGCGCGGGCTGTTTCGCGCTCGCTGGCGATCTTTTCGGTCACGGTTCTGGCGCTCGGCTCTTTCGACGGGCTGAACGAAACCTTTTGGTGGATGGCGCGGCTGGGCATCAACCCGTTGGAATTTCCCGGCCGTTCGGCGGTTGTCTGGCAAAACCGTGCCGGGATGCTGGGGGCGATTGTGCTGCTGAATATGGTCTTTGCGCTGGCCGTCTGGCTTGGCTGGGTGCTGACCGGCAGGCGGGTGCCTTTCACAGGACTATGGGCAGCGCTGGCCCTGACCACCCTGCCGATCGCGCTGGGCTATCATCTGGCGCACTACCTGACAGCGGGGATGATCAACCTGCAATATCTGGTCAAGGCGCTGAACGATCCGTTTCACACAGGCGCGGCCCTTCTGGGGTGGGACAGGTTTTATGTCACGACCTCATTCTTCAACCAGCATGACAGCGTTCAGCGCATCTGGCTGACACAGGCCGGGGCGATAGTGGCCGCACATATGCTTGCGGTCATCCTGTCACATGCGATAGCCCTGCGCATATTCAACAGCCACACATTGGCTGTTTGGTCGCAATTGCCGGTGGCTGTCTTCATGGTAGCTTACACAATGTTCGGGCTGTGGCTGCTTGCTTCGCCCGTCGCCCTGTAAAGCGGAGAACAGCGATAAAACTGGACTTTTCGTTGGTGCACATACAATCTTGGGGTCAGCAGGCAATGAGAAGACTCGTTGAACGGGCCCGAATCCTCAACCGATAGGGAGATCACTGCCATGGTTTCGAAGAAATCCAATTCCAACACATCAAGCCGCCGCGGCGTACTCAAGGGCATGGCCGCCATCGGCGCCGCCAGCGCGCTGCCCGGTTTCGTGCCCTTTGCCGAGGCCGGCACGAACGAGCCGATCAAGATCGGCTTTCAGGTGCACCGCACCGGCATCGGTGCCGCCTATGGCCGCTGGTACGACCGCACCACCAAGGCCGCTGCCAAGGTCATCAATGACGCCGGCGGCATCAATGGCCGGCCGGTCGAGATCATCGCCGAAGATGATGGCACCGATCCCAAGCGCGGCGCCGAGGTGGTGGAAAAATTCGCCACCCTCCACAAGACCGATATCGCCTTTGGCACTTTGTTCAGCCATGTGGTGATCGGGTCCGCCCCGCGCGCGGGCGAGCTGAAAATCCCGTATTTTGTCGTGTCCGAAGGCCACCACGTTGCCAGTGGCATGTTGAACCGCTGGACATTGCAGCCCGGCATCACGGATGTAAAAAGCCAGGTGCAGGCGATGGCGCCCTTTGTCGCCGCCAATCTGGGCAAGAAGGTCACCATGATCTTCCCCGACTTTGCCTTTGGCCATGACCACCGCGACTATTTCAGCGCGGCAATCGAAAAACAGGGTGGCAATGTGATCGCCAAGATCGCCATTCCACCAACCGAGACCTCGTTCACCAAGTATTTCGCCAAGATCCCCCGCGATACCGAGGTGATCTATCACGTCATGGTTGGCCCGGCCGTTCTGACCTTTGTCAAGGAAATGGGCGAATTCTTTGGTCCCTCGCGGCCCGAGATATTCGGCTTTATCGACAGCCTCGAAGCGGTTGACCTCAAGACGCCGGGGCTGGAGTTTCTGGAAGGCACCTATTTCTGGGAAGGCTACAACCGTTATGCCCAGGCCGACCAGTCGGACGCCGACAAGTTCTATCGCGCAGCCGTGGGCATCGACAACAACGGCGCATCGGTCAGCGACCCCAAGGATGTTTCGACCGCGGCCCATATGTGGGGCTGCTGGGAAACCCTTTATGTCATCAAGGCCGGAATGGAGGCTGCTGGCTATCAAGGCCCCAAGGATCGCACCGCGCTGGTCGAGGCGGTCGAGGCCATGACCA
>WFQE01000216.1 GCA_015487165.1 Paracoccaceae bacterium
AGGTGATTGGCGACGTTTTCCAGAAACACCCATTCGGGTTGGCATTCACCGATGATCCGCGCGAAATGCGGCCATAGATGGCGGGGATCATCCGCGCCCTGCCGCTTCCCCGCGACCGAGAACGGCTGGCACGGATAACCGCCAGTGAGGATATCCACCGTGCCACGCCACGGACGGCCATCGAAGGTAGTAATGTCGTCCCACACAGGTGCGCGATCCAGGGCCGCGTCTTCCATCCGCGCCACGAGGGTGGCCGCAGCATAGCTTTCCCGCTCGACGTAACACACAGTTTGATACCCGGGACATGCGATGGTGAGGCCGAGGTCGATCCCGCCGGCACCGGCACAGAGCGACAGGCCGAAGAATGGGTCTGCGGCTCCGGAAGCGTTTCCGGAGGGATGTAGAGCCAGCTCATTCACGGGTCTCAGCGTTTCTTATCCGCCAGTTCGGCGAAGGTTTGATCTGTTCCGTCCAGCTTGGCTTGTTGCCCCGTAAACTTTTGCCAACGTTCGACAATCACATCGACATATTTTGGATCAAGCTCCGCCAATGCGGCCTTGCGCCCCGTGTTTTCAGCCGCAATCAGTGTCGTGCCGCTGCCGCCGAACGGGTCAAACACAAGGTCGCCCTTGCGGCTGGAATTATGAATGGCGCGCTCCACAAGGCTGACCGGCTTCATGGTCGGGTGCAGATCATTCTTGGTCGGGCGGTTGATGTTCCACACATCGCCCTGATCGCGCGCGCCACACCAGCGGCGTTTCACACCTTCGGGCCAGCCATAAAGGATTGGTTCATACTGGCGCTGATAGTCCGACCGACCCAGCGTGAACCGGTTCTTGGCCCAGATTACAAAGGTAGACCAATGCCCGCCTGCCTTGGTAAATGCAGCCTGCAACGTGTGCAATTCGCTCGAGGACATGCAGATGTAAACCGCACCATTGGTATGGGTGTTGATCAGCACGCAGGCATCACAAAGGAACTGGCCAAACGCATCGCCAAGCGCATCGTTCTTGATCCGCCGACCTTTACCAGCCTGTTCGGCCCCCGCGCCTCCGGCGTAATCGACGTTATAGGGCGGGTCGCAAAAACAGAGATTTGCCTTGGCATCCGCCAGCACCCGCTCGACATCCGTGGCCACCGTGGCGTCCCCGCAAAGAAGGCGGTGATTTCCGAGCACCCAAAGGTCCCCCGGTCGGCTGACCGGATCCTCGGGCGGCTCGGGAATGTCATCCTCGCCTTCGGTGTCGGTTTCGTCCTCGAGGCCGGACAGCAGGCTGTTCAATTCCTCATCGGTAAAGCCGGTCAGTTCCAGATCATAGTCCGCGTCCAGCAGATCACTCAGTTCAAGGTTCAGCAGATCTTCCATCCACTCGGCATTTTCCGCGGAGCGGTTGTCCATGATCCGGAACGCCTGTGCCTGCGTCTCGCTCAGCCCCTTGGCGATATGCACCGGTGCCGTTTTCAGGCCCAATTGTTGCGCCGCCGCAAGCCGGGTGTGGCCGGCCAGAATGACCATGTTCTCGTCCACCACAATCGGCTGCCGCCAGCCGAATTCGGCTATCGAAGCCGCAACCGTGGCGATGGCTTTGTCGTTCTGGCGCGGGTTGCGCGCATAGGGAATGATCTGCCCGAGGGGCAGTTCGATCACGTCCATCATTTTTCCTTGGGTTGGTGCGCCGAAGCGAAACGTCCCAGCGTGCGAAACGAAATGCCCCCGGGGGGTCGTTTCGTTTCAGGCGGGGTTTACGGACCGTGAGGCCCTTGTTTCGTTGGGTGTATTATCAAAACGAAACGAAACGGGTGTTTTTGCCGGCGTCACTGGGAAACTTGCGCGCCTAGCCCCCCCGTATACGTTTTGCGCAGGAAGGGACCCGTACAAATCGGTGGGGTTCGTGTTCGTCGGGACTTCCGCTTCAGGCGTTTCCGCCCACGTCTCTTGCGATTATGCCCAATTTGTAGCCCCTAGAAGCGAATGTGTCACGCGTTTCGGTGTCTCACTGAAAATTGTCTCACAATACGATTTTTCTTGACAGGTGGTTTGCGTTCTCAATCACGAAACGTTGCGAACGCTTGGCTGGTGGGACCCTACCGTTCAGCCGCCAGACAATCACGGCCAACCCGTACTGCCAGCGCCGCGCGGCCGCTGCCCGCGACATGCCAAACTCCCAGCAAATCGGTTTCCACGCCTTGCCGTTGGCGCGCGCCCAGACCAGCTTTGCGTCCTCGACTTCCAGCCAGCGCAGCCACAGCATCGCCTCGTCGGCCTCGGTGATCATACGCGGGCTTGGCCGGGGCTTTCGCATTTTTGGCTCTTGGCCAACCTGATCGGCAAAGCTGTATTGGTAGTCAGGCCACGCGTTGAAATGCCCCTGTGGCTTCACGCCCGGCATCTGCTTGAACACTTCAGCCGCCAGTTCCAGCCGGTCTTGCACCCGTGCGATTGTCCAGCCAGTCATCGTGATACCTCGCGGCTTTCAGGTCGTTTGCCATAGAGTTTCTCGCCCAACTGCCGCACCAGTTCCCGTTCCGGCCAGGTCAGCCGGTCATCATCAATCGCCACGGCCAGCACACCCTGTTCCTTCCAGCCCTCGCGCTTGACCTGATCTGGATTACGCCGGTTGCCGCCGTAACCACGCGGAGCAAACCTCATGCCGTTCATGCCATGCCTCCCTTCGTTTCCAGCGCCCAGTGCAGGATGGCAATGGCGTCGGCCTCGTTGTCATCGGTAGGGCGGTAGCCTCGTGCCTGAGCGGCTTCGATCATCATGGTCTTGCTGGCATTGCCCTTGCCGGTGGCGTGTTTCTTGATTGTTCCAACCGGGACTCCGCCGTAAGGAATGCCGCGAAGCTCCGCCCAGGACGTCAAAGTAGCAAGCAGTCCTCCAAAAACATGTGCTGCATCGGTGCCCGCGTGGCGGCGGACCTCCTCGAACCAGATGGTTGCGATCGGCCCCGCGAGTTGGTCCAACTCGGTCAGCCAGTTTGTGAACCTCAGGTAACGCATGCCCCCGCCGTCAAAGCGCCTCGGGCGAAAGGATACGGTCCCGCTGGTGATCAGCCCCTCGTGGCTGCGCATGGCCCAGCCCGTGGTGGTGCCAAGGTCGAGGGCAAGGATAGCGCCGAGGGTTTGGGATGGAGTGGCCAGTGCGGGTTCGGGATTGCAAAGGGTGGGGTCAATACTGTTCATCGGTAGTCTCCTGTTGTTTGAACTGCTCGGGGTGAAAGGTCGGGGCTGACAAGCCTGCCCCGGGGTAGGTGGTGTCTCTCCCGCCTTGAGCGGGGAGGACACCTACCCCTTAGGGTAAGAAAATCCGGAATCTGGAATCTGGCGTAATCCACTGATTTTATTGCGTTAATCCAGATTCCAGATTCCATACAGATTCCAGATTCCGCGTAATCTGGCCAGATTCCGGAAATTCCGTGCCAGATTCCAGATGGAAAACGGGGGTGATTTCAGCGTTGAAATCCATCATTCATCCTCCGTCGGATAGACCCAGATATCGGGGTTTTCGACAGGGAGGACCGCACCGGTCTGCGGACATTTATAATGGCTGGGAAGCACGGATACGGCCTGCCCGGTGACCTCTCCGGTCTGTGGATCGACGGTCTCTTCACCTGTTTTCAGGGCCATGTCCTCGACGCAGAGATACCCGTATTTGCTCCGGTCGGCGGCGAGGCCCAGACCCTTCACCGCGTCTTGGCGGATAAATTTCAGATAGCCTTTTGTAGCCAGAACATTCAGTCGGTCCCGGATGACGGTCTTGCCGCCGAGGCCAGCCTTGTTCTCGAAAGCCTCCGCGAACTGGGTCATCGTAAACATCTTGCCGCGGGCCGCCTGTTCGGCAATCATCTGGACGATCACATCCCCCTTGCGCACCCGCTCGGCGTCATGTTTCGCGCCTACGTCTTTGCGCACAAGGCGCTCGTTCATCGGGTTCAGTTCGACCCACTGGCCCTTGACCTTGTCGATCAGTTTGGACGGCAACGCGGGGCCGTTGCGAAGTTCGATCTCGAGTTTGCGCTCGCGGGCCTCCTCATCAGGGCGGTGCATGATGATCCCGGAAGTGTAGAACCCGCGCAGGGAACTGGCCCCTGACAGCGCCAGAAACGGATCTTCTTTCACCTGATGCTTGCCGAGTTTTTTGGTGTGGTGAACGAGGATCACGCCGCAATCGGGATTCACGGCTTCACGCAAAACCTCGATGCGGTCACGCAGGAAAAATATCATCGCGCCGTTGTCGTTTTCACCGCCACCGTCGGGGCCGCCGTCAAAGACGTTACGGATTGGATCAATGCAGAGAATGTCGACGGGATCGTCAGGAAACGCCTCTTTTACAGCGGCCGCGGCCATGGCACTGCCTGGCTCATCCAGCAACAGTTTCAGCTTGGGCGTGGCCACGAAGCTATCGCGGGCGGCGTTGATCACCTCGGGCGGCAGGGCAATCTGCTTCAGGCGTTCGCGCAGATAGTGATACTGGATTTCCGCCTGCAGATAGAACACCCGCAAAGGGCGTGGCGGGGTGAACCCCAAAAACGACACACCTGCCGCCATATGGACGAGCCACGATATCAGGAAATCGCTTTTACCGACCTTGGGCGCACCACCGACCACCAACAGCCCGCCGGGGGTCAGAACCCGGGGCGCAATGATGTCCTCGGGCATTGGCGTGGTGTCGTCGAGCAATTCCCCCAGCTTAAAGGCAGGCATGGTGGTGGGGACCGGCGCGCCGGTATCAAGCCGCAGCAACGGTGGGCCATTCTTTTCCACATGCAGGCTCCAGATGCGCTCAGCCTCGCGCTGCAGACGCTCCACCGGCCAGCTCGGGCGCAACATGGCGGCGTTGTATCCGCAGATGCCTTCCCAGCCCTCGTCTTTTGACATGCGGCCCTCATGCACCATGCGGACAAAATGGCCGATGGCGGCACTGGCTCCCTCGAAACGGGACCAGGTATCCTGCGCGCCCTCACGCACCGGCGTTGTCAGCACGTCAGCGGCTTTGGCCTTGTCCTCGCGCACGAACTCCGGCTCCAGCGAAATCCCCGGCGCAGGCGGCATGTCCTGCACCGCCTCGGTGAATTCATCGAGATCCCGTTCCATGGCGGGATTGATTTCCAGAATCCGCACGAGTGTCTTCAGGCTGTTCTTGTAGTAAACGCTGCCCGCAACCCGGATCGGCTGATGCGCAGAGCGAAAATGCATGTCGCCCCCCACCTTGGCGGCAATCTCGCCACGCAGACGGCAGACCCGCGCCACGTCTCTGCCCTCGGCCGGCTCGGTCAGTTTCCACCAGATATGGCATTTCTGCTGGCCCTCCGGGGTGATGCCGCCGCTTTGCACGACCATGGTGGGTGTGCCGAGATGAGCCTCAAGATGCGCGCGTTTGGCGGCAATGTCGCCGGTGTCGAGATCGACCACCAGCGCCTGCATTTGCTGAACATCCGCCGCCTTGGCCTGTCCGGCTTCGTCCACTGTGCCAGGGATGACGTAAACCGCAGCCCCTTCGCGCGAGGCCCAGTTGGCAAAGGTGGTCATCTTGTCCGGCGCATGTTCATTGGCTTCCAGCCAGATATTGTGGGGCCGACCGTCGATGCCCTGACCCTTATCGATGAAACTGCGGACCGGGATCAGCCCTTCACAATAACCGAACACCACGTCCATAAAGGTCGTGATTTGCTCGGTGTCGGGTTCATCGCCAAACACATCCACCTGCGGCGCAGCATCATTGAAATCCCGCCACGGGTTGAAATGGAGGATTTCAGCATCGGTAGCCTCTGAAAGCTCTGTGCCATCCTCCTGACCGCCTGTCGTTGCGTCGGTGTTTTCATCTGCGGGTCTGTCATCATCAATTTGATCTGTCATTTGTTCTGCCTCCAGCACCGATCCGCGTAGGAGCAGAACCGGCATTCAAAGAAATCACGGGATTGGGCGACGCGGGGCAGCAATTCACCGGCATCGGTGGCCTGCAGAATGCGCACGGCGCGGTCGGACATGCGCTGCGCCAACGCGGCATTGAACGGCACCAGCTCGTGGTAGAGTTCGGCCGTGTCCTTGTTGATGGCAGTGAACAGCGCCGGTGCCTCGGAAATCCCCGGCACCACCGGCTCCATGTATGCCTGATAGATGGCGATCTGGGCGGCATAGACCGGTTTGGAAATAGCAACCCCGTCCTTGACGCAAGCGCGCCAGTTTTTGGCGTTCATGGTTTTGCACTCCCAAAGCGCGGGCGTGCGCAAGCCAAGGGCAGCGGGAGCACCCATGACGATTCCGTCGACATGGCCACGAATTCGACCGCCCGCGACCGAAAACCCAAACTGGCCGCCATCGTTTTTTTGCGTGGCGAGATCAATGCCAGCGGCCGGCAGCCAACGGATCGCCAGATCCTCGAGCCGGTGGCCAATCTCGAAGATGCGCAGAACCTGGCCGCTGAAATCGCTGCCTTCGTCTTTCGGGGCCTGCGCAAACTCGAATTGCAGTGCCCGTTCACAGGACACGCCGAGGCGAGAGGCTCCGAGATAATCGCGTGGCACCTCGGCATCGCGCTCGCTGATCAGCGCGGTATCGACGAGACCGTTGATGCGCTCGCCCATGGAGGGGCGCGGGTTGTAATCCAGTGTCAAAACGGAATCTCCTGCGCTTGTGATTTGGCAATATCGGCCATGGCCTCGCGAAACCCTTCGACGGCTTCCTCGATCAGGGCGCGGACCTGTGGTTCCGTGAGATCGGCCAGCTTTGACTGCCAGCCGATTTCCTCCATCAGCAGGGCGATGCGCTGCATGGTGGCGGTGACGGCGGCGCGTTCCTCTTCGGTCAGATCAACCATGGCCACAGCCCCCCGTGCCCGTGCCGCCCAAAAGCCCTGACAGGCCATCGAGCAGAACCATAAATAAGAGCGGGAGCATTTCCGCTGATGGGGCCGTTGCGAACGGTGCGGATCGCGCCAGCCAAAACCACGGGTGGGTTGCCGACAGACCGCACAAAGTGTGCCACGCGGATGCCAGAGCCGTTGCGAACGGTGCGAGCGTTGCCGGTCTGTTGTTGTCGGAAAGTGGGTCATGTCTCATGCCGCCCTCCCGATCGCGTCTGCGTTGCGAACGGTGCGACCACCGTTGTCCGCCCCAAACACCAGCGAACGGATGGCATTGCGGTTGAAGCGGAAAGACAAGAGCGCCGAGGCCTGATAGCGGGTCAGCCCGAAATCCTGCCGGTATTCTGCTGGCAGATATTGCAGCTGCTTTTGCGTCGGCGGCTGGTTCAGCCACCGCCGTGTCTTGTGGGCGCTCTCGTCACTCTCATGGGTGTTCAACCAGTCATCGGCAGCGGCGAGGCAAACTGTGCGCTCGCCGACGGCCAGCAATTTTGGTTGTGCCTTTTGCCGCCCACCAATCCCGTGCCAGCGGCCATTGAGAAAAAACACGCCGCCCCAGGCGACAAATCCGTTGGCGATCAGGGCCGCATCATCGCCGAACAGATCGCACCAGCGGAAGCTGGAGCGCTTCAGCAGGTCGATCTCTGACATGACGAATTCGGAAAGCTCGCACGGGCCGTCTGCCTCGTCGCGCTCCCAGAGATGGCCGCAAAGCGGGCATTCCATCACCGCCAGCGGAACGGTCGCCTCGCAATCGGGGCATTCCTTGGTCGGGGCCTCGCCGCTGCCCTCGCGGCCATCGAGATCGACATCCGCCTCTAACGAGCCGTGCAGCAAGGTGGATGTGCCGAAATCCAGCACGATGCAATCGGTCTTGATGACACCCGGATATTCCTCGGGATCGACGGTGCGCAGGCCCCGCCCAACCATCTGCATCATCGTGGACTTGTAGGATGAAGGCCGCAGCAGCACGACGCAGGAGGTGGGCGGATGGTCCCAACCCTCGACGAGGACCGCGACGTTTGTCACCACCCGCAATTTGCCCGTGCCATAATCCGCCAGTACCGTCTTGCGCTCAAACCCGCCCATGTCGCCATAAATGAGCCCGGCAGGCACCCCCGCGGCGTTGAAAGCATCGGCAACATTGCGGGCGTGATCGACGGTGGAGCAGAACACGACGGTTTGCCGGTCTCCCGCCTTTTCTCGCCAATGTTCGATTACCGCATCGGTGACGGGCGCGCGGTTCATAATTGCGTCGACCTCACCCATGTCGAAATCCGCCACCGTCTTGCGCACGCGGCCCAGATCGCTCTGCACGCCCACATCGACGACGAAGGTGCGCGGCGGCACCAGATGACCAGCGGCGATCAGCTCGCCAATGCGGATCTGATCGGAAACGTTCGAGAAAACCGGCCGCAGCCCCTTTTTGTCGCCCCGGTTCGGCGTCGCCGTGACCCCGAAGATCCGGCAATCGGGATTACGATCCAGGGCACGATCGACGATGCGCCGGTAGCTGTCGGCCGCCGCGTGATGGGCCTCGTCGATCACCAGAAGGTCAAGCGCGGGCAGATTGTCGAGATTGGCCGCGCGGGTCAGCGTCGGCACCATGGCAAAGGTCACTTGCCCCTGCCATGACTTTTCTTTGGCATCCA
>WFQE01000217.1 GCA_015487165.1 Paracoccaceae bacterium
CGAGAACGTCAAACGGCTTGGTCACATAGTCGGTCGCACCGGCTGCGAACGCCCTGTCGACATATTCGCGCTCGGACATGGCCGTGATCATCAGGATGGGCGCCTTGCGGTATTGCTCCATCTTGCGGACACGGGCGCACAGCTCGATACCATCCATTTCGGGCATCTGGATATCGAAAAGAAAACAGTCAAAAGGTGTGGATGCGTTTGAAATGATATCCAGGGCTTCCGCGCCACTGGTGGCAACTGCAAGATCGGAATAGCCTGCGGCAGTCATCGCAGCCTGCAAAAGTTCCAGGATGAATTCGTCGTCGTCAACGGCGAGAATCTTCATATCGATCATGCCTCCTAAAACTTGCGCCGGAAAACGCTCCGACAGTTGCGGTTAACCAAGTTTCAGTCTTGCGGTACCGGCTGCATTCGCTGCATCAAATCACCCAGTGATTCACGCAGACCCACTGCGCCGGCCTTCTGGTATGGTTAAGAAATTACTTAACGAATGTGTCAACAATAGGGCTTGCTAGGCATGAATTGATGAAAAACGATGCTTTTTCGCAGACTTGTTTTCACCCCACACCCCTGCCAGTTGATCGATTCGAAATGGTCGATTCGGGCAAAATTTATCCCCGGTATGAAACAAAGCCGCGCCAAGGAAGTGATTGTTTCCCTACATCTTCGAAACCGCGGCAAGAATGTGAACAAGATCGCCAAAACCTTGGCTGAATAATGGCTTTTGTTTGACTTGCTCCAAGGGAAATTCTTAATCTTCACCCGTGTTTAACCAACATGGTCGTTGACTGATCCCAAGGGTTTGGGGGCTTATCCGAGGTCGTCAACGAGGATCGGAGACGTCATGCTGCCAAGAAACCGTCAACTGCCGCAAGGGCTGGCGATAGCCGCCCAAAGCGCTGCCTTCTGGCGTCGGCTTGCGCCCGAGCTGACCATTTCCAACACCCCGGCGCGGGCAACCGCCGTCTGGAATCCCGAAAGCATCGATGCAGCGCGCCTCAAGCTGATCAATGACGGCTATACGAAATTCGATGCGACCGTCAGGGCAGATCGGCTTGCTGCCATTGCGCGCGCCATGCACCGGATCAACAGCGCGGGCCTGCCCGCCGCTTTCATCGGGGTGTATGACGAGGTCTGGTCCTTGGTCGCCGAAATGAAACCGGCACTCGATCTGTTTCTTGAAAAAGGTGCCGCGCTGATACCAAATTTCTGGGCCGGTCATCCGGCACAGACCCCAGGCCTGTCGGCCCAGCGCCGGCGCCCCGGCAAAGGGGTCTTTTCCGACGGCACCCCCGGCAATGTCACCGTATGGATGCCGGTCACCCCCGCGACCCCGACAAATGGCTGCATCTACGTCGTGCCCGCGGGCCAGGACAGGAACTACGGTCGCGCAACCCCGGCTCCGGCAAGTGCCGCATTGCCTGGCATACTGGCGCTGCCGGCCAAGCCGGGCGATGTTCTGATCTGGACCGGCGAAACCTATCACTGGCAGGGGCGCGTTTCCCGTGACAACGCCGACGGCCCGTTGCTAAGCCTGCGCTGGGAATTCCAGAGCCGGGCCCTTCCGCCGCTGGATGGCATAGTCGTTGACGAATTTCCAAACGTCCCCTTCGAAACGCGCCTTGCCATTCTGGCTCGCCAGATGCCGCATCAACTGGGCCGGCGTGGCGGCAGCCCGGTCTGGCGCGCCGTGCAACAAACACTGCTGAACCGCTACCCCTTGGCGCAGGGCGCCTGATTGGGGTTTTCCTCGGCACGCAAACTGCGCTATGAGGCCCCGTCCTGTGTTTGAGGAGAAATCAGATGGGGTATCGAATCGTTGTCGTCGGCGCCACGGGAAATGTGGGCCGCGAGATGCTGAACATCCTGGCCGAACGCCAGTTTCCCGTTGACGAAATTGCCGCGCTGGCCAGCCGAAAATCGCTGGGCACCGAGGTCAGCTTTGGCGAACGCACCCTCAAGACCCAGGATCTGGATACATTCGATTTCACCGGCTGGGATATCGCCCTGTTCGCCGTTGGCTCGGAGGCCACGAAAACCTATGCGCCCAGGGCGGCGGCGACGGGCTGTGTGGTGATCGATAACAGCAGCCTCTATCGGTACGACCCGGACGTGCCGCTGATCGTGCCCGAGGTGAACCCCGATGCTGTCATGGGCTATGACAAGAAGAACATCATCGCCAACCCGAACTGTTCGACCGCACAGATGGTGGTGGCGCTCAAGCCGCTGCACGACCGCGCGCGCATCAAACGGGTGGTCGTCAGCACCTATCAGTCGGTTTCCGGCGCGGGCAAGGAAGGCATGGATGAGCTGTGGAACCAGACCAAGGGTATGTATGTCCCCGGACAAGAGGTCGAACCCAGCAAATTCACCAAGCAGATCGCCTTTAACGTCATCCCGCATATCGATGTTTTCATGGATTCCGGCGAGACCAAGGAAGAATGGAAAATGGTCGCCGAAACCAAGAAAATCGTCGACCCAAAGATCAAGTTGACGGCCACCTGCGTGCGCGTTCCCGTCTTTGTCGGCCATTCCGAGGCCATCAACATCGAATTCGAGGACCCTCTTGACGAGGACGAGGCCCGCGACATCCTGCGCGAATCCCCCGGCATCCTGGTCGTCGATAAACGCGAAGACGGTGGCTACACCACCCCGGTCGAATGTGTGGGCGATTATGCCACCTATATCAGCCGAATCCGCCAGGATTCGACCATCGACAACGGGCTGAACCTGTGGTGCGTCTCCGACAACCTGCGCAAGGGGGCGGCGCTCAACGCCGTCCAGATTGCCGAACTGCTGGGCAGACGGGTGCTGAAAAAGGGCTGAACGCCAACAAGTCGTTGAATTTCGCGTCACTGCGGGCCAATCTCCTGGCAATTGTTGCTTTGGAGATTGGTCATGCGAAAGTTTTTCGTCGCGCTCGGGTTGTCGTTGATCCTCGGACAGCCCCTGTCAGCAGAAAATGCGGTTTACAATACGTCGGTATCGGCTGTGGAACTGCACCCGGACGGGGTGCGTATTACGCGCGGCTTTGACATCAACCTGCCTGCAGGCACCCATCGACTGGCGTTTCGCGATTTCCGGATAGATGGCAATATCGGATCGCTTCAGGTCGATTTCGGCGCCGCCAAGGTTCGGATCAGCGGATTTCAGATCACGACTGGCGC
>WFQE01000218.1 GCA_015487165.1 Paracoccaceae bacterium
CCCCCACCCGCGGCCGCTCGTAGAGGGCAATGATGTCGGCCCCCGACCCAGGGCCAATGGGTTTGTCGAAGGTATTGCGCCTGACAAGCTGGACAAGACGACCGAGGTGGAAAAGGCCGCCGCGACGACCGGGCCGGTCGGTGGCGAGGTCAAGCTCGGCCGCACCATTGCCTCGCTTGGCGATGTGACCCGGCAAGGGTTCTGGTTGAAAACCCCCCTGGTCAAGACCGAACGTCCGGGACGTATCGTTCTGGCAGATACGGGAAACAGCGTGAAGGTGACATTGATTCCCAAAGGCGGCGACAAGGGCGCTGGCAGCCAGATCTCTCTGGCGGCGATGCGGGCGCTGGAAATCCCGCTTACAACGCTTCCCGAACTGATCGTGTTTGCTGCGAAATAGGGTCGTATGATGTTGAACCGCAAGATTTTCACACAACCGTCGGATTGGGATGCCCTGCGGCGCGGCTTTCGCTGGGATGTGCCGGAACATTTCAACATCGGGGTCGCGTGTTGTGACGACTGGGCGCGGGCCGATCCCGATCGGGTTGCTGTTGTGCATGTGGGCGCCGGAGGCGAGGTCGAGGAATTCACCTATGAGCGCCTGCGCCGGGCCTCGAACGCGCTGGCCAATGCATTTGTCGCGCGCGGTCTGAAACGGGGCGATCGGGTGGCGGTACTGCTGGCGCAATCGCCCGAGGTTCTGATCACCCATTTTGCGGCCCACAAGGCGGGCATGATCACGATTCCGCTGTTCACGCTGTTTGGCGAAGAAGCACTGGAATATCGGTTGCATGATTCCGGTGCGCGGGCGGTTGTGTCCGACCGTGAAAACCTGCCCAAGATCGTGGCCCTGCGTGACCGCTTGCCCGATCTGGCCGTTATATACGTGGTCGAGGGGGCCGAGGGGGGCGCGTTCGGCCTGTGGCAGGATATCGAATCCGCTTCGGACGCCTTCACCCCGGTCGCCACGCTGGCCGAGGATCCGGCCGTCATCATCTATACATCCGGCACCACCGGCCCGCCCAAGGGCGCGCTTCATGCGCATCGCTTTCTGCTGGGCCATATGCCCGCGATCGAGTTGCAGCATGATTTCTTTCCCCAGCCGGGCGATATCGGCTGGACCCCGGCCGACTGGGCCTGGGTGGGGGGGCTGATGAATATCGCGCTGGGCTATCTCTATTACGGGGTGCCGGTGGTGTCGCACCGGATGGGGCGGTTCGACGCCGAGGCCGCCTTTGCCATGATCGCACGGCTGAGCATCCGCAACCTGTTTCTGCCGCCGACTGCGCTTAAACTCATGCGCCAGGTTGCGCCGCCCACGGGGCTGAATATCCGCACCGTCATGTCGGGGGGCGAATCGCGGGGCGCCGATATGCTGGAATGGGGCCGCAGCGCGTTGGGGGTGACGATCAACGAAACCTATGGCCAGACGGAATGCAACCTGTGCCTGACCTCGAGCGCCAGCATCGGGGTGCAGAAACCCGGCGCCATCGGCAAGCCGGTGCCCGGTTTCGATATCGCCATCATCGACAGCGCGGGAAACGAGATGCCGCGTGGTGAACTGGGCGAAATCGCTGTGCGGCGCACCACGCCGGTCATGTTTCTGGAATACTGGAAACAGCCCGAAAAGACGGCCGAGAAATTCGTCGGCGACTGGATGCGCACCGGCGACCTTGGCGTCATGGACGAACAGGATTACGTGACGTTTCAATCCCGCGATGACGACGTGATCACATCATCGGGCTATCGCATTGGCCCGACCGAGATCGAGAACTGTCTGACCGGCCACCCCGACGTGGCCATGGCGGCAGTCGTCGGCATCCCCGATGCGGTGCGCACCGAGATCGTCAAGGCATTTGTGGTGCTGCGCGAGGGGGCATCACCCGAGGGGATCGAAGACGTGCTGAGGGCGCGCGTGCGCGAACGCCTTTCTCCCCATCTTGCCCCGCGCGTGGTCGAGGTGATCGACGCCATGCCGATGACCGCAACCGGCAAGATCATGCGCCGCGAGTTGCGCGCGCGGGGGTAGGGCGGGCACGCTCAGATCTGGACCCAGCTTTCGGGCACAAGGTTGTGGTCTTGCATGGCAGGGTCGGCAAACCAGCGTTTCGGGGCAATCACGATCTTGTCGGGGTCGGGGTTCAGCCACGCACCCCACCAGGAAAAGGAAGAGTTGGCCACGATGTGGTGCCGGCAACGATACATCAGCCGGATGTCTTCGTAATTATGTTCGGGCCCGTTATGGGACACGATGCGCATGGGATAGGGCAGTTTCAGGTTATCACGCACCCAGTCGGGTTCGTCGGAAAAGGCGAAAAAGACGGGTTCGCGCCCGATCCGCTCGACGATCAGATCGGCGGCACGGCGGTAATAATCCAGATCGCAGGTGCCGTGGACGGCGTTGAATTTCGGGTTTGAAACATAATCCCCGCGCCGCACATGCAGCGAGACCGGATAGCAGGCATCCTGTTCGTCCATCACCTTGCGGTTTTCGTCCGTCGGCGGGGTGATGACCTGAAGATGCTGGCGCACCAGATCGGCGTGATCGCGGAAATACAGTTCGGTCTGCCAATAGCCCTTGAGATAGGTGCCATCGCTTAACGTCTTTTCGGCGGGGTCGTAAGCCAGCGACTTTTCCTTGAACATGGTCCAGTCACCGCCCCGGATCTTTGCCGCCAGATAGGGCAGCAGCCCGTCATGGCGCATGGCCGGCAGGCGCTTGCGCTCGACCTCGGGGGTGTCGATGGAAAAGTGGTGTAGACCAAGCCCGTGAGGGCGCGGCTTGTTGAAAAAGCGCGTGTCGATGCGCAACTCTGTGTTCAGCCGTGTGGCGAGGGCTTTGCCAAAGGCGAATTGAAAGAGCTGGTTTCCGAGCCCGCCATAGATTTGGGTGACGATCATGGTTCATTTCCGTGGTTTCATTTCGGGTCTCGCCATAACATGCAAGCACGCGCCTTGCACAGGGGCGTGCTTGCAGCGGGTCAGGACAGGCGTTAGAGGCTTGGCCGACAGAAACACGGATGCGCGACGACATGATCGAATATGAGACGGCAAGCGACACCGGAGATCGGGGTTCGCCCACGCCTGGCCATGATGGTGGCGCCGGCCTTTCCGCCATCGTCGTGGTTCGCAATGGCGGCCCGCTGGCGGTCGCTGCCATTCGCAGCCATGTTCCTTTGGTCGATCAGGTCGTTGCGGTGCATCCCGCCGACAATGACACCATCCCTGCGGCGCTGTCCGATCTGCGGCAAGAGTTGGGTCCGCGATTGCAGGTGGTTTCCGCCCCGCGAGGCGAGGATGATCTTTGGGCATATGGCGTTTCGCAAGCCTCTGGCGCGGTCGTTGTGGGGTTTCACGAGGACCAGATTGCCTTTCCGACCCTTTTCCGGCGAAGCAGGGCCGATCTGGACAAAGGTGCGCTTCAAAAAGGGCGGGTGTCTGGGGTTGCCACGCTGAACCTTGCCCATGACCGCAAGGGAAATCTGGGGATCTCGCCCAAGATGCCGTTTTCCCAGGGCGGCGTTCTGGGCTTTTTTGCGCCGGACACACAGGCAGTGGGCCACATCTTTGCGGGTTACGCCGGATTTCGCCTGTTGACTGGGCATGCAGGCGCGGATCGCCCCCGTCGTGTCATGGGTCTGGCCGAGGCGCGCGCCGCCATGGTGCCGGGGCCGGTTGCACGGCTTTCGGCGATTCTGGGCCCCGAGCGCCGGTTCGAACTGGAATGCCAGAGCGCGCTTGCGCCGACATTCCCCGACGACGATCTGGCGGACGCGCTGGGACGGCTGGCGCCGGGATGGCGGGATGTTCCGGGGATTGGGGGGCAGGGTGATGTCTGAAGATTTTTCAACCTGGCCTGTCTATGTGATCAACATGGCCGACAACACGGCGCGCATGGAAAAATGCCGCCACGCGCTGAAGGCCGCCGGTATCACGTTTGAACGCTTCGAGGCGGTCAATGGCCGGGCGCTGGGCGCGGATGATGTGGCCAGGGTCTATGATGCCGGCGCGAACCGCAGCCGGTTTCGCCATCCATTGGTAGCGGGCGAGATCGGCTGTTACCTCAGCCATGTGGAAGTCTGGCGCAAGCTGGTCCTGTCGGATGTTCCAGGGGCGGTGGTGCTTGAGGATGACTTCGAGGCCGAGGCCGATCTTCCCCTCGTGTTGCACGCGCTGGCGCAAGACGCGGGTCGGGGCGAATGGGACATGGTCAAGCTCTATACCCGCCGGCCCGACAAGCGGATGCTGGCGCGCCGCCCCTTGTGCGAGGGGTATGAGATTGCGCATCCCTATCAGGTGCCCAACACCACGCTTGGCTATGTCATCACCCGCGCCTCGGCCGAACAGCTGCTGCGGCGCAGCCTGCCGTTTGCGCGCCCCATCGACGAAGATCACAAGCGGTTCTGGGAACACCACCAGCGTATTCGTGTCGTGCTGCCGCCGCCCATTCATCCCGGTGTCGAGGCCAGCCGTGGCGATACCATCGCCTCGGCACGACGCAAGGACGGGCGGGGCGCCCTTTCCACCCGGCTGCGGCAGGCGATGACCAATTTGCGCTATCGTTTGAAATATCTGGCCGCACTGCATTGGCACCGTCGGGGCGGATTGCGGAAAGGGGGCGGGGAATGAGC
>WFQE01000219.1 GCA_015487165.1 Paracoccaceae bacterium
CACCTGATTGACGGCTCGGGCTTCATCTTTCGCGCCTATCACGCGCTGCCGCCATTGACGCGCAAATCCGACGGGCTGCCAGTGGGGGCGGTCAGCGGGTTCTGCAATATCCTGTACAAGTTCGTCGAAGATCAGAAAGGCCGCGACGCGCCGACCCATGCGGCGGTGATTTTCGATGCCAAGGGCAAGACCTTTCGCAACGAGATCTACCCCCTTTACAAGGCCAATCGCCCGCCCCCGCCCGAGGATCTGGTGCCCCAATTCCCGCTGACAAGGCAGGCCACGCGCGCCTTCAACATCCCCGCGATCGAGCTGGATGGATTCGAGGCCGATGACATCATCGCCACCCTGGCCGAGCGCGCGCGCAATGCCGGCGCGCGGGTGACGATCATTTCCTCGGACAAGGACCTGATGCAGCTGGTTGGCGGCGGGGTCGAGATGCTTGACCCCATGAAGGGCCGGCGCATCGGGCTGGAAGAGGTCGAGGCAAAATTTGGCGTCTCTCCTGAACAGGTGGTCGATGTACAGGCGCTGGCGGGCGATCCGACCGACAACATCCCCGGCGCGCCGGGGATCGGGGTCAAGACCGCGGCGTTGTTGATCCGCGAATATGGCGATCTCGACAACCTGCTGGCCCATGCTGACGAAATCAGGCAACCCAAACGCCGCCAGACCCTGATCGACTATGCGGACCAGATCAGGATCAGCCGGCAGCTGGTGCTGTTGCGCAAGGATGCGCCCGTTGATGTGGATCTTGCTGCGCTGGAGGTCCATGACCCCGACCCCGAACAGCTTATGCCCTTTCTGGCCGAGATGGAGTTCCGCACCCTTGCCAAACGGATCGCCGAAAAGATGGGGGTCGAGCCACCCGAAATTCCGCCAGCCGGGCAAGGGACGGACAACCCCGGCCATAATGGTGGCGGTGCGGTCAAGGCGGTGCCATTTGACGCCGACAAATATGAATGCGTGCGTGACGGGGATGCGCTGCAGGTCTGGCTGAACCGGATATACGAACGTGGTTATGTGGCGTTCGACACCGAAACCACCGGCCTTGACGAGATGCGGGCCGATCTGGTCGGCATCTGCCTGTCGGTCGAGCCGGGCGAGGCCTGCTATATCCCCCTGACCCACAAGCAAGGCGAAGGCGATCTTTTCGGTGCAACGGCGCTGGCCCCCGACCAGATGCCGCTGGATCAGGCGCTGGCGATGCTGAAACCCATGCTGGAGGACGATTCGATCCTCAAGATCGGGCAGAACATGAAATACGACGCCAAGATCATGGCGCGCCTGGGCATTCACATCACCCCGATCGACGACACGATGCTGTTGTCATACGCCATGCATGGCGGGCTGCACGGGCACGGGATGGATACGCTTTCCGAACGCTATCTCGATCACAAGCCGATCCCGATCAAGCCGCTTCTGGGCAGCGGCAAATCGGCGATTACCTTTGACATGGTGCCGGTGGACGAGGCCGTGAAATATGCGGCCGAAGACGCAGATATCACGCTGCGCCTGTGGCAGGCCTTCAAGCCGCGCCTGCATGTGGCGCAGGTCACCACCGTTTATGAAACGCTTGAACGCCCTCTGGTGCCGGTGCTTGCGGAAATGGAAATGCACGGCATCAAGGTCGATCGCGATCACCTTTCGCGCATGTCCAACAATTTTGCGCAGAAGATGGCCGCGCTTGAGGCCGAGATTCACGAACTGGCCGGGCGCAGTTTCAATGTCGGCTCGCCCAAGCAGCTGGGCGAGATCCTGTTTGACGAGATGGGCCTTGAGGGCGGCAAGAAGGGCAAGACAGGCGCCTGGGCCACCGGGGCCGATGTGCTGGAGGATCTGGCCGCCGAGGGCAACGAGCTGGCCGCCCGCGTGCTGGACTGGCGCCAGATGGCCAAGCTGAAATCGACCTATACGGATGCGTTGCAGGATCATATCCATCCCGAAACCGGGCGGGTGCATACGTCATATGTGATCTCGGGCGCGTCCACCGGGCGGCTGGCCAGCACCGACCCGAACCTGCAGAACATTCCCGTGCGCACCGAAGAGGGCCGACGCATCCGCGAGGCCTTTGTCGCCGAAGAGGGGAACCTTCTGGTCAGCCTCGATTACAGCCAGATCGAGCTGCGCATCCTTGCCCATATGGCCGATCTTCCGGCAATGAAACAGGCCTTCCGCGACGGTCAGGACATTCACGCCATGACCGCCAGCGAAATGTTCGACGTGCCGATGGACCAGATGACGCCGGAAATCCGCAGGCGCGCCAAAGCAATCAATTTCGGGGTGATCTACGGGATTTCCGGCTTTGGTCTGGCGCGCAACCTGCGTATCCCGCGCGCCGAGGCGCAGGCGTTCATCGATCGCTATTTCGAACGTTTCCCCGGCATTCGGGGCTATATGGATGAAACCATTGAATATGCGCGCAAGCATGGTTTCGTGAAAACCCTGTTCGGGCGCAAGGTGCATACGCCGGAAATCAACGCCCGCGGCCCGCGCGCCGGGTTTTCCAAACGCGCGGCGATCAACGCCCCGATTCAGGGGACGGCTGCCGACATCATCCGCCGCGCCATGATCCGCATGCCGCAGGCCACCGCGCATCTGCCGGCACGAATGTTGTTGCAGGTGCATGACGAACTGATATTCGAGGTCGCGCAAGACTCGGTAGATGCGCTGATCGACATCGCCCGCAAGGTGATGGAGGACGCGCCCCTTCCTGTTATCAGGCTGTCGGTGCCGCTGGTCGTCGATGCCGGTGTCGGGCAGAACTGGGCCGAGGCGCATTAGATGCAATACAAGGACAGGACATGACCGACAGGAAAGAGCCGATATTCGGGCAGGTGCCTGCGCTTGAAACCTTTATCGCCGCAGCAGATCTCGTGCGCCGAACCAAATGGCTGTTGCTGATATTCGCGGCCGTTCTTGTCGGGCTCAGGGTTGCCGGCATTTCGTCGGTCGGGTTCGAGACGATGTTCATGGGGGTTCTGTTGATGGAGCTCATGGTTCGTTCGGGATCACCGGCGAATGTCGTCACCAACGGTATGCGGTTTCGTTTTCTGCTTGGCTATCTGGCGATGTCCCTTGTCGTGCTGGCCCTTGGCGCGGCCTTGGTCCTGCTGCCGAACATGCTGCTTGGAGAGCTGTCACGCGGGAACGTCTATCTTGTATCATTGCTCGCGGCGCCGCTTTCGCTGGCCGCGGGGCTGGCGGTTGCCGGCCCCTGGCTGGTCAGCCAGCTGCGCGGCAAACCATGCCAGGCCAGGCGCTGGGTCGGCAGCCGCTTTGCCGCCCTGCTGACCGCCGGCTGGGGGTTTGCATTTCTGAGCTTCCTGATTTCGGCGATGTCGTTCACGCTTGCGCGCTGGGTTGGCTCGGGCACCTTTCTGGCGCCCGTTCTGACAGGGTTTCTGTCAACTCTGGGCGGGCTGCTTTTCTTTCCCTTTGCCGCTGTAATCCTTGATCGCGCGGTGCAAGACCCGAACGAGGGCTGACCGTTCGCCCCGCCTCAGCCCATTTCATCCGACCGGATCATTGGAAAGAACCTGCCTGCCGACCACACCCCGAACCACGCTTCGCCGTCGTGCTGTTCATGGGTGCCCAGTTCTGCCAGCCGGTAAAAGCTTTTCCTGTCGATCAGGGCTTCGAGATTGTCACGCACCAGAACATAGGGCGAGGGTTCCCCTGTGGCGGGGTCGTGGCTGACGCGAATGGGGTGGTTCGGGCCAGCGATGACGACATCATCCACATTGGTCACAAAGGCGATCTTCTGGTCTGGTCCGGTATTTTCGACCTCGAAATCCACCGCCACGAAAGGCGCGTCGTCAACCTTGATGCCGACCTTTTCGACCGGGGTCACAAGAAAATAGTCGTCTCCATCCCGGCGGATGATGGTCGAGAACAGCTTGACCAGAGGTTTGCGGCCAATGGGCGTGCCCTGATAGAACCAGGTGCCGTCGCGCGCGATCCGCATGTCAAGCTCGCCGCAATAGGGTGGGTTCCACTTGTGAACCGGCGGCAACCCTTTTCCCGAGGCCTTGCGGGCCGCAGCAAGCAGCCCTTCAAAGCCGCCTTTCACGATGTTTTGTGACGATGCGCTATTTGTCATTTGTTTAACCTGTGCGAGTTGGGTTTAATGTGGGCAATCCGGGGCGACATGTCACGGGGTCATTTTATATCGGGTGAGAAATGGACATGACAGGCAGTAACGAGGACCTTGTCTCGGATATCGCCGCGCTGGCGGAACGTCTGGCGCAGGCGCGTGCAAGCATCGCCAGGCGGATCATCGGTCAGGACAGGGTTGTCGATCTTGCACTGACCACGTTGCTGTCGGGCGGGCACGGGTTGCTTGTGGGCGTGCCCGGGCTTGCCAAGACGCGGCTTGTCGAAACCCTCGGAACGGTGATGGGCCTGTCCACAAACCGCGTGCAGTTCACGCCGGATCTGATGCCGGGCGATATTCTGGGATCCGAAGTTCTGGAAACCGCCGCCGACGGCAGCCGCGCATTCCGCTTTATCGAGGGGCCGGTATTCTGCCAGTTGCTGATGGCCGATGAAATCAACCGCGCCAGCCCGCGCACCCAGTCGGCCCTGTTGCAGGCGATGCAGGAACATCAGGTCACGATCGCGGGGCAGGAACGCCCGCTTGCGGCACCGTTCCATGTGTTGGCGACACAGAACCCGATCGAACAAGAGGGCACATATCCCCTGCCCGAGGCCCAGCTTGACAGGTTCCTTTTGCAGATCGACGTCGATTATCCCGACCGCGAGACCGAACGCGAGATCCTGCTTGCCACCACCGGCGCAACCGAGGCCGAGGCCAGCCCGGTCTTTTCGGCTGATGAACTGATCAACGCGCAGAAAATCGTGCGTCGTATGCCGG
>WFQE01000220.1 GCA_015487165.1 Paracoccaceae bacterium
GTTTCAATACCAAAAAGGTGCGATTAAAACCCCCGGCCTTTCAAAGAGCAGAACCGCCTTCTGGATGGCATTATAAGCGATTTGATCTGGAATGTCAAGCCCTTCGGGTCGTCGACCTCCGGTTACCCATGAATCCCCGAGGGGTCGACGACTTTTTGTAAGATGTTGATGTAAAACAGTTTGTGTCGAGAGTCTCTATGCATCCTGTGTTTCGGGTAGCTGAATTCATATAGTTATCTAGAGGATCGACGACATGCGCGCTGGTTTAAACTGTTGTAGATGAGCATGATGGGTGGGATCATCTTTCCTCGGCCAATTCCGGGGCAGGGGGGCGAACTCGTCGTAGCTTTCGCGGTGAATGGCAATGGAGGAAAGTCAGTCAGAGAAGTCAGCGTGCTGAGCGCAATTTGACCGTCGGAGTCGACGCAGGGCATCTACCAGGCGTTCGGCTTCAGGCCAGTCGGTGTCGCGCAGCGTATAGAGCACGTCCGCAAAGAACAGGTGCGTGCGGTCGTGGTCGCGACGGACGCCCAGCAGCCGACGCGGCGGCGGTTGCCGTCCGGTCAGTACGTCCCAGACGCTGCGCAGCACGACCGTGTCGGCGTGCAGGTGCAGCTCGGCCGGCGTCTGTTGCATCCAGTATCCGGTCCATCCCAGCGCGGTCAGCATGGCCAGCGGCAGCCCCACCGGAAGCCAGGGGCCGAGTGGCTGGGCCTGCAGGGCTCGGATCAGCAGTACCACGGCCAGCGCCAGCAGGCAGGTCGCCAGCGGACGCACCAGCGCCGTCCGAAACGCCCGCAGATCGGGCGCTTGCGACGGATGGAAACGGCTGAAGAAGACGGCATCCATAAAGCAAGAAGCCCGGCCGGCGCGAGCCGGCCGGGCTTCGCCGTTCAGGACGACACGGTCGTGGCTTGGTCGGCCGGGACCTCGACGTCCGGCTCCAGGTAGGGGTATTTGAAATGCCGCGGCGGCACGAACGTCTCCTTGATGGCCCGCGGCGAGACCCAGCGCAGCAGGTTCAGGTACGAACCGGCCTTGTCGTTCGTGCCCGAAGCGCGCGCACCGCCAAAAGGCTGCTGCGCCACGATGGCACCCGTCGGCTTGTCGTTGATATAGAAATTGCCCGCCGCATCGACCAGCCGCTCGGTAGCAAGCTGGATGGCCTTCCGATCCCGGGCGAAGATCGAGCCGGTCAGCGCATAAGGCGAGGTGTTGTTCACCAGGTCCAGCGTTTCCTCGTAGCGGGCTTCCGGGTAGACGTAGATCGACACGACCGGCCCAAAGATCTCCTCGCACATCGTCCGATGCTTCGGATCGGTCACTTCCAGCACGGTCGGCTCGATAAAGTAGCCTTCTTGGTCCGAGTAGTTGCCGCCGTAGAGGACCTTCACGTTCGGATTCTGCTTGGCCTCCTCGATGTAGCCGACGATCTTGTCGAAGGCTTTTTTGTCGATGACCGCGTTGATAAAGTTTGTAAAGTCCTCGACCGTGCCCATCTTCACCTCGCGGAGCTGGTCGAGCAGCGATTCGCGGATGCGCGGCCAGAGCGTATCGGGTAGATAGACGCGCGAGGCGGCCGAACACTTCTGGCCCTGATATTCGAAGCTGCCGCGCACGATGGCCGTGGCGACGGCCTCAGGATCGGCCGAGACGTGGGCTACGATGAAGTCCTTGCCGCCGGTTTCGCCGACGATACGCGGGTAGGCCCGGTAGCGGTCGATGTTTTCGCCGATGGTGCGCCACATGTAGCGGAACGTCTGGGTTGAGCCCGTGAAGTGCAGGCCGGCCAGGTGGGGCGAGGCGAACACCGTGTCGCCCACATCGGGGCCGTGTCCCGGCACCATGTTAATGACGCCGGGCGGCAGACCGGCTTCTTCCAGCAGCTTGTAGAGGAAGTAGGCCGAGTAGACGGCCGTGGTGGCGGGTTTCCACACGACTGTGTTGCCCATGAGGGCGGGCGCGGTAGGCAGATTGCCTTGGATGGAGGTGAAGTTGAAGGGGGTGACGGCGAAGACGAAGCCTTCCAGCGGCCGATACTCCATGCGGTTCCAGACGCCCGGCGCATTCAGCGGCTGGTCTTGGTAGATGCGTGCCATGAAATAGACGTTGAAGCGCCAGAAGTCGGCCAGCTCGCAAGCCGCGTCGATTTCGGCCTGGTGGACGTTTTTGCTCTGGCCGAGCATGGTGGCCGCATTGAGCGTGTCGCGCCAGGGGCCGGAGAGCAGTTCGGCCGCCTTCAGGAAGATGGCCGCCCGTTCGGTCCAGGGCGTACGAGCCCATTCCTCGCGGGCTTTCAGGGCCGCCTTGATGGCCATTTCAGCCTCGCGTGGACCGCCCAGATGTACCGTGCCCAGCGTGTGGGCCAGTTCATGGGGCGGATGAAGCGTTTCGACGCGGTCGGTGTCGATTTCCCGGCCGCCGATGATCGGCTTGATCTCGACCGTCTCGCGTTTCAGTTCTTGCAAGCGCTTCCGGAGTGAAGCGCGTTCCGGCGTTCCCGGGGCGTAGCTCCGTACCGGCTCGTTTTGCGGGACGGGAGGGAAAGGAATCGCGTTATTCATGGGTCTTCGCTGTCTGGTTGGCGGAAAAATGACCAGCAAGCCACCGGACCTGCATGATCGGTCCGGCGTTGAAAGAACGCCCTGCCGAAGGGGTTGTTTTCGGGATTGTGGGAAAGGAACGCGTTGGTTAACTTTTCGCGCGGCGGGGAGGTGGTGGAATCGGTAGACACACGGCACTTAAAATGCCGTGGGCCTGCGTGGCCCGTGCGGGTTCGAGTCCCGCCCTCCCCACGAGATTATGCTTTAAGTATTTGTTTTTTAAGGTTTGAATGAACGACTGGTGAAACGAGGGGTGAAACTTTAAACCGAAAAAAAACTCGCCACAAGCCCTCTTCCGGCGGGGTCGCTCGGTTTCGAAAACATGCGTTACTGCAAAGGTAGGTAAGCAGTTTCTGGCCACAGCCTGAGCAGCTCCTCAAGGTAGGCCCGTACAGGCCCGCGGCGAAGCCGGTCGTGCAGAAACTGGTTGCGATAGCTGCGCAGGCATCCGTAGCAACTGGACTGCTCCCCACAGCCGCAGCTCCCGCTTACCCGTTCCCGGGCTAGCTCAAGACAGGCTCGCAACAATGCCTCGTCCTCAAGTCGGGCCACCAAGCCTGCCCCACCTGGCACATCGTCATAGAGTAGGATGGGCGGGAAGAGGCGCCCCTCTTCGTAGGCTACCACGGTGTTTAAGTCCGTAGATGGGATTTCCAGAAGCTCTGCGGCCGCCTCCACGAGTGCGTAGGCCAGCGAGTAGGCAAAGCCCACAGGGTCCTCCTGCACGAACTCGGCTGCCTTCCCCGAAGGGGCGAGCTGGAATTCCAGCCGGAGTACGTCGGTGATGAACTCGTGGCCCAGGGAGACATTTTCGACCTTGCCGCGACAGGGTTGACCGTACGGTGTCTGGTGATTCTTCATTTCTTTGAGACTACGGTCCCCGGCTCCACACTCCAGACAGAGGTAGAATCCGCTTCCAAAGCGGCCCTCACAGAGGGTGACCATTCGGCCTGGAGAGGCCGGGGTGAGCACCAGGAGTGCCTGTTGTGAATGAGAGAGGAGTCGGGGCAGGGGGCGGCTATCCGGAGAGCGGCCTACTCCGCCGGCGAAGTACGGCCGGGTGGAGAAGAGTCGCTGTGGCCGCCCCTGAGGCTCCTTCGGTCTTCCCCGCTTCGTGACGAAGCCAAACTGCGGCTTCACATAGCTCCTTTCGCGAACGGGACAACCGCAAGGAAGCTCTCTGGCTTCTGCTCCCCGTTCCCACTGCACGAAGGTGTTGTGCCGCGGACAAAGCCTGTACTCATAAAGGGGCCACGCCCGCTCAGGGACCCGCTTGAGCCCATAGGACCTCCACAATTTCTTGTTCGCAATTACTTCTGCAGAGGGGGCGAACTCCGAGATGGCGATCTGCAGATCCCGCTGGAAAGCAACCTCGGTTTGTTCTCGCCCATCGGTGTCTTTAAGCTTGTGGGTGTCCAACTCCACTACGTCCACGGGGAAGCCGTACTTAGGGATTACCGCCTTACGGGAGAGGAATGAGAGCACGTCCTCGTTGGCAATCGTATTGGCGCGAGACTGGGCCCAGCGGGCTGTCAAGTAGTCCCTACGCTCTACGGCCTTGCATTCGAGTTCCTTGACAGTTCGATAGTCGGCGACCACCTCGACCACAGCCAGGGCCAGGCGCCCTTCCGGGTCGAGCACTTGGGTGATCCAGCTCGCGTTGTGAAGCCCCAGCGCCTCTTGCGTCTCAGGATCAGGGGGAAGAATTGCGTGCAGGGCGGCTTCCAGTTCCTTCTGATGGTTCTTCAGGAACTCCTGCAATGCAGAGAGCAGTGTCGGCTCCTGCCAATTGCCCACCAGGGCCTCGACGGACCGAAATCGCTCGGGATGGGCTCGGAAGAAGCTGGAGAGAACCACGGCCATAAGGTGACGCCGGAGAAGCTTCTCGTTGTGCAGGCTGAGGGTGGGCGGGCGGATCTGCCCTTGCAGGATTCGTTCAGGGTGGGCAAAGTGATAGAGGTCGTGTGAGGAACGGCGACAGTAGGTGAGCGCAAAGCCAGGCTCCTCACGCCGACCGGCCCGGCCTACCCGCTGGGCGTAGTTAAACGGCTCCGGCGGGACATTCCGCAAAAAGACCACGTCCAACTCGCCCAGGTCCACCCCCAGTTCAAAGGTGGTCGAGCAGCTCAACACATGGATCTCGCCTGCTTTAAAGGCCTGCTGGTACTCCCGGGCCTTTTCGTAGCTGAGCTGGGCGGTATGCTCCTCCACCCGTAGGGGGCCTGGAAAATCCTGCTGGTAGAGCTCGCGGTAGTGGTCGGGAGGCAGATCTCGCACGGCTATCGGGAAAATCCTCCCTCGGCACCGGAATTGGGGACACAGTCCGAGATTCCACGGGGTCAGTCGCCCACAGGTCTGACAGCGATAGACGAAATCATCCGGAGATAGGGGCAGGAGTCGCCACCAGCGGGGATTGATGCGCCTCGCGTCCTTGATGGGGAGGAGCAGCCGCTCCGCCGTCGAAGGGGCCCGCTCGTCCATTCTTTTGAGTGCCTCCCAGATTCCCCGGAGGGTATCGATGGCCTTAGCCGTCGCTTCGTCCTCAGAAAGGCCACGCTCCTGCAGTAGGTGGCTCAAAAAACGAACTCGCCGACCATGTAGCCCGGCCCAGTCACGCACCGCCCTGTCGCCACGGGGCGGCCCCAGCCGTACCCGTCTTGGGGCTATCGTGGTCCCCAGATCGCTCCAGTCGAGCGTAACCCCTTCTTCTGTCTTTAGTTCGACAGCCTTTTCCAGCCGCATTGTGTCTAAAAGATGGAGTAAGATGGTCCGCGCTTCATCCTCTGCGAGGTTCCATGGAGGGCGGGTCAAGGCGGCAGGAATTTCGATCCAGTCGGGAAGCTTGACCGTCCAGCGAACAAGTCCCACTCCTTCGAGGGAGAGGCGGACCTCATCGGTGAGGAATTCGCGATAGACGAGTCGCCACGCTTCACGGCGTAGGTCCAACTCACTGGCCCCGGCGTGGATGATCCTATAGCGCTTAAGCAGAGGGCGCAGCTCCGTGGCGAGATCCGAGAGAGAGAGCCCCTCCGCTCCGGCGGCCGGGGCAAGTCGTCGCGCGGCCTCCAGCAGTAGGCTCCGTGCCAGGATGTCTTTATAGGAGCCTTCCAAGTACCAGGCGAAGAAGGCCGCGTCCTGGCGCCCGTCGGCGAAAGCCAGTACCCGCCTTCGTTTCGGGGGCAACTGCCGATGAAGCGTGGTAGCGATCACGGCGTGTGGACCTTCGCCTCCGTAGACCACCTCGCTTACGGGATCACGGCCTGAAGCGGTGTAGCCACAGGCAGAGCAGCGCTTAAGCTGATCCGCCCGCGCCTCGTCGTCATGAGGGGGGGCCAGGACGACCTTCAGGAGATCTGCTTCGGGGTGCTTGCAGGGTGGCGGAGTGAGATGTGGTCCTCCAAGCGCGCCGCAACGGACGCACAGCAAACGAAGGTCCCCCTCACCTTTAACCTTTTTTCTTGTCGGGCTCGCCCTAAGCGCGTCTTCTTCCCCTACCTCGGTCTCTTCGTCTTCGAGGGGGCGCAGGTAGCGAACGGCAAAGTCCTCACGGCTGGGGTCGCGGACGGCCTCCACCCATCGCCCGTCCCGCTCCCGACCTACGAGGTAATGCTGGCCGCACTCCCGGCAGAGGGCGACCTCGAAGGCAACCCCTGCCTCAGAGCCATCGTCGGTGTCCTTAGTTCGGTCGAGGAGCACGCGCCTCTCCGGGCGGTAGCGCAGGAAGACCCCCTCCAGCGCTCGCAGGAAGAGGTGATAGCGCACGGAGAGCAGGGGTGTGTCTGTCTCGGGGTTACGGGCCCGCACCAGTAGCCGAAGCAACCGGCCCAAGGCCGCTTCCTGCTCCTTCGGGGGCAGCTCAGGGAAGAGACGCTTGGCCAGTACCTCCACCTCTTGAGGTCCTTTCGAAAGCTCCCGTCTTAACCGAGCGGTCCGTTTATCTCGGAGCAGTTCCCTTCCCACGCGAACTTGCACCGCTTTGTTTTCCTCTTTTTCGAGCGCCTCCTCGAGCGCAGTGTACTCCTCGGGCTGGAGGAAGACCGCCGAGGATGGCTCGGGTTCTCGAAGGGGCTCCGGCTCACTCAACACCACGTCGTCCTCGTGGAAGGGCTCACCAAAGAGCTCCGAGGCAAAGCGGGCCACAGCCTCCCGGTCACGCTCTCCTCCCAGTAGGGTGGCACTGGTTGCGATGCAGCGGAAGGGGCCCTCGCGGCCACCCTCACGAAGCCGTCGCTTGAGCCGACGGATGAGCAGGGCCATCTCCGTGCCGCGTGTTCCACGATACTGATGGGCTTCATCTAATACGAGGAAGGTCCACCAGCGGGCTCGGCCATGGTCGAAGAGCGGACTGTCCTCCGGCCGTAGCAGCAGATACTCCAGCATCGAATAGTTTGTCAGCAGAATGTGCGGGGGCTCCTCCCGCATCTCGCGGCGCAGCACTAGCTCCCCGACCATCCTCCGCTCCAGATGCTCCTGTGCCTGCCGATATGTATCTTTCTCGTCCTCGGGCGTCTCGCCGACGTACTGGCCGAAGGTAAAGCGGAATGGGGAACCGAACGCTTCCAGGCGTTTGCAGATTGCCCCTAACCGCTCGCGCTGGTCATGAGCCAGCGCGTTCATCGGATAAAGAATAAGGGCCCGCACGCCCGGCCCCAGCTCCCCTTGCAGGTGCTCCCGGTAAAGGTGAAGCAGAATCGGGTAGAGGAAGGTCTCCGTCTTTCCGCTGCCCGTTCCCGTAGCCACCACCACGTTCCGTCCGCCAACAACCCGACAGATTGCCTTCTCCTGGTGGAGGTAGAGGGGACGATCTCCGTAGAGTGCTTTGAGAAAGCCTTCGTCGAACGGCCCCTCGAGAAGCTCCATGAAGAGTTCGCGGGGCGTTCTGCCCCGGCGAAAAGGGGGTGTTGCCTCGATGTATGGCCCACGGCTGAGGCTCCCCCGGCGGAGCGCCTCCTCAAACGAGGCCCGTAGGACAGGATCCCGAAACGAAAACGTCGTCAGCAGATATTGCCGGTACCGCTCGACGACCTCACGGGAGAGGTTCAAGATGTCCATACTTTCGCTATACCAGGTCTCTTAGCGCCGCCCTGTGTTCATGCACATGCTCGTGGAGTTTTTCTTCGCTACCCTTACGAAGGTCAAAGCTCTTGTTGCACAACTTGCAAATGTAAAAGCGAGGAAGATCTTTGTATTTGCTGATATTGGAGCGAATCTCTTCGGGAGATGAAACAATGCTAAAGCGTGGCTCCTCTCCATGAAGCCTGGGGTGATGATTCTTTTCTATATGCGTATAAATGGTGCTGTTTGGGTTGTCTGGATTGTCGGCTTCCACATACTCATCGCAGTAACCGCATTTGTAAATGGCCGGAGGAAGCTCAGGGATTAGCTTTCGCATCTCCTCATATGTGGGCTCGCGATACAGCTGGGCCCAGTGCACTTGGAGGAGGTGCTCTACAAGCAGCTCTTCCTTAAAGCACGTAAAGTCGCAATAGCGACAGCCAACTCGAATTTCCAATTGCCCGACATTATGGGCTTCCCCCTGAGCGTTCAGCTCAACCTGTAGTGGCGTTCGCCCCGGCCGACCGAGAAGCCAGCTGTCGCAGAACTCACGCAACGGAACAACAACGTGCAGCTGCCCTTGAGAATTGCTCATTGCGTCAAACGGCCGCAGATCCCCGGGGAAGCCGCAGCGAACTCGCCGCACACCGCGCGGGAGCCGAAGCCACAGCGCCCTGTCCGACACTGCCGCAAAGTCTTCCCGAGAGAGGGAGAGCACTTCTGCCTGCCAGTCGCTTGCTTTCGGTTCCGTCTCTTCACGGGCCAACGCCCACCAGATCCGTGGGATGCGGATCACAAGATCCACCGAAGCGTCTCCTCTCAAAACCCGCCAGTAAGTCTGATCGAGGTCGGGCGCCGGTGGCAGTACCATCTCTGTCTGCATCGGCTCTCCGCGGATCTCAATGGAATTGAGGAATTCCGTTAGGGGCTCAATGCAACAGTCTTCCTCGTGCTGAAATGTGATGCGGGCCGGCTGGTGGCCTTCGGGCCCCGGTAGCACTACCGGTTCTTCTGGCTCCACGCGAATCCCATGAAGCCCCTTGAGGAAGCGGAAATCGAAGCTATCCAGGAGTCCCCAGTCGCGATCGTAAAACAACAGGGTATATCGGCCTCCATCCCGATCGGCCAGCTCCTGTGGCAGCGTCTGCTCCTCTTGGGTGGAGTTCGGCCGAAAAGAGGTCTTCCAGCGATCCGTCCCTGGCCTCTCCTCCCGGATTACAATTTCAGAGACCTCAGTCCAGAGGCTAATGGGTGCCCATACCCGTGGCGGCTCACGAAAGAGGGGGCCAAGATGCTGCGCGTCATCCCGGAGTTGTTCCCCCACAAGACGGAACTCAATCCGTTGCCAAGGGATCTGCTCCGAGTCCCCGACGCGAAAGCGGATCTCTCTTTCCTCCGTGAGATCATAGTAATGGGCCTGATAGCCGGGGAATGCGACTGGCTCGGGAGCAATAGGCGCAGGGTCCAGGCGCTCCCAATCCTCTGGGACGATTGCGAGATACCATCCTCGGGAGACGCGGTGCACCCGCCGTCCCCGCTCTAAGGACGCATCGAGCTTGAACAGCAGCTTTTCCTCTCCGACGGTCCCTATCGGCTCGGTTTGGCCTTCCTCGTCTTCTCGCAGCACCCACCACTCGCGACCCTGTTTTTGACAGATCAGTCCCGGCTGGTGGCGACCCGAGAGAACCTCCGGACGAGCTTGATCCTCTTCTCCTTTCACTTTAGCGGTCGATACCGACCCTCGTGCGGGCTCCGGTCCATGCTCCGTCTTGGCCTCGACTTTTGCTTCGGTCTTGACGCCGACCCGCGGTCTTCCGCCCCGTTTCTCTGGAGGGATGCGCCGGCGAGGGAGGGAGGAAGATCGAGAGGATACGGATTGGTGGGGGCGATTCTCGGATTGGTCCGTGTCCTCTATCGTCATTGAAGAGCGATTCGGGAAGTTCTCAATTTTTCCCGTCTCTGCCTCCGATTTCGTCTCTTCCGAACTCAAGGCAGACATTCCCGTCGTCTCTGGCTGCTCCTTGCCAATCTCTGGACCGAGACGGGGCTTCGCTTCTTGAGCTTCTTCGTCGACTGAAGTTGGCTGCTGGACCGGAGTCTCAACCTCAGCTTGCGCTTGGACGTGAGGATTCAAACGTTCCGAGGCTGGCTTGGAAGCCGGATCCAAAGTCTGAGCTTGCTGCCAGCGCTCGTTCAGCATCCAGAGCTCTTGGGAGAGTTTTTGAAGTTCGGCTTCGATGGCTTTGAGCTGAAGCTTGAGAGCCTCTTGATCCTCTCGCTGAGACGCTAAGCCCTGAATCCGCTCCTCCAGCGTTGCTATAATCCCCTGGAATTCGGCTTTTAAAGATGTAAAGGCTCTGCCCAGACGATAGAGTGTCTCCTGTACGCGGTCATTCTGCTCTTGGAGTTTCGCCACCCGTTGCTTAAGATGTTCTGTATGGGAAGCGGCTGCCTGTTTAAGGGCGGTCACTTCCTGTTGGAGGCGCTGCACAAGGGCTTGGTGCTCCTCCAGGATCGGCTTCAAGAGTTTCACCAACCAGGACCGAAGAGATTCGGCTATGCCCATGCCATCGTGTATGTTTTGGGCCAGTGAAGTTGGAAGCGAAGATCCTTTAGGAAAATATAAAATCAAGTAATTTTGAAGCAAAGATCAAAAGGTCTTGATGTCTGGGCTTATCCAGCGCTGGGTGAAACGGCCGTGGCTATGCTGGCTAAAGATTTTAAGGGCCGTGGCGCGCTCAATCGAGAAGCGTGCTTTGTTGGCGATACCTTTGGGTAGCCGGGTGGGCAAGACGAACCGAGGTCAGGGCAGTACTGCGCTATTCTACGCGCCACAGGTACTCGTCACATGTCAGAAAGCTTATCATGTCCTTCGCAATGGAGCGACGCCCTCTGTTCCCCCCACCCCCTCGAACCTGCACGTGTGCACATGCGACCGCCGCGCCGGTCTTCGGGCGCAGCGCTTGGAAATTTTTCAGTCCCTATGGGCTGAAAAAGAGTCTTTCCGGCGCTTTTCTTTGCGGAATGTTACGGATTACTGCTCAAAACACGTAACCATGGTATTGCAACCGGAGGGCTGTGCAGCGGGTGACCGCACAGCCCTCTGTCATTTTTCGACAGGGAGCAGACCGCTACTCTTGGTCGAATCCAAAATTGTCAATGCCCAGTGTACGGCAATTTTCTTTCACAATCTGTTTGACCCGTTCCGGGACGCCTTCGGGCGCCTCTATTTGTACCTCCAGGCGAAGATGCACCTGAACTCCCGGAAGGCTATTAAGATGAGCCAGCACCTCTTCGGCAAATTTTGCCACCTGTAATGACGGTTGTATGGGATCCAGCGGTACCGAGGCAAAGAACCGGTGGGGGAGCTCCGGAGGCTTCGGGGGAGGCGGCGCCACTTCTAACCCCTGGCCGGTAATCTCAGCAACTCCGCTGGCCGATGAGTCAGGCGGTGTGTATTCTACCGAACCCGGTCTCGGTGCCCGTTCCTGTTCGATCTGTCGTGCGGCTACTTCAGGTTTGACGAGCAGTCCGGGATTGTCTTCCGTGATCGACAGCCGTTCTCCTGCCTTCAGATTGCGATAACGCCCGGCTTCTTCGTCATATCCCTCCGCGTAGGCGAATCCGTCTAGCTCCCAGGAAATACTACCGATTCCGTCCCGGATGGCCTCAATCAGTACCGAAGGCGAGGCCAGCCTCGGCAGGTAAAGATAGCTGGAAAAGTCGTCCAGCAGTTCTCGGATTTCCACATGGTTTCCACGCCAGAGCGGGATCCGATCCAGCTCCATTCGCAGGCGACTGCCGCCCAGCGAAGTGACAAGCTGCTCTTCGGACTGCAGCCGGCGTGCTACCCGGTCCACCAGTCCGTTCTGGCCTGTGAGCCGTATCGCCTCCCAGGTGACCTCGCCTCCCAGGGGATCTGGCTGGTGCGGTACCAGCAGCCAGCAGTACGCCTCCGGCAGCCGAAGCGAAACGGTCCGGCGGCTCTCGTCAAGCCGCTGCTGTGCCTGCCGCACCTGAAATGGACTGAGGTTAAGCGACTCCTGGTCATCCAGGATGGATTTCCAGGCCAGATAGTGGCGAATGGCCTCTTCAAGGTCCTGATAGCGCGCATTATCGGCCGCCAGAAAGACTAGGGTGTTGCGATAGCGCCTGGGAACGCTGCCCCGGTTCTGAAGAAATTCCGCGGCCCTGCGCAGCGCCGGGCTCCGCTCGTCGTTCCGAATGTGGGGATGCTCGGGATCCAGCACCACGAGCCGCACCGAGCGCTCATCGGGCACATCGCCGTGGCTACGTGGCATCACGTGAACGCCCGCAAACGGGCCGCGTTGACGGCATTCCCGCTGCAAGAGTTGCTCCAGTTCCTGCAGCACGCGATCCGGATTTCGCCGGAGTTGCTCGGCCCGGTCTTCGGCCAGTCGGGTAACCGTGGGCTGGGTGTCATACCAGTAGCGGGTGCCGTCGTGGTAGAGATAGGTGCTGCGGGCGGCAAGACGACGCAGCGCATCGCCAAAGACCGACGGCGACTCGCCCGGCATCACGCAACCCAGCTTGATTCGCCGATCTTCCAGTCCGCGGTGGCTGCCGGTCAGCGGGGCCGATCCCAGAAAGATGGTGCGTGCCACCCGTCGACACGCCTGATAGCGCCCGAGCGCGGGAATTTCACGGTCGATCTGAAGCGGCAGTGCCCGCGGCCCATCGATGTCGCTTTCCAGGATGGGCGTCCAGTTTTCGTTGAGGTAACGCGTCAGCTCGAATTGCACGCGCGGATCGTCGAGTGGGAGCGTAGCAGGAAGGATCAGCGGGTTGGAGTCGCCGCGTTCCCAGAGACTGTGGACCACCGTTGCCATCAGGCGCAACACGCCGCGCGTGCGTTGGAAGCGCACCAGCGTCGACCAGTCGTTGTAGAGGCGATCGAACACCTCCGGATGAATGGGATAGGCGGCCTTGATGCGTTCCTCATAGCTGCGCTCCCGGCATTCGGATGGAAATTCCTGATGATGGACGCGGTAAAGCTCGGCGAAGGCACGTGCTACCGTGTCGCGTGCCTTGAAGCTTGCCTCGCCGCGAAGTGGTTCAAAAAGCCGACGCCGTACGATCTCGAAGCTCTCTTCCGGACTGGCCGGACGCCAGGAGGTCTCCACGCGACCGATTACGTTCCGGAGTCGCTGCAGCGCCTCGCGCCCGCGCACGCCACCTACCTCGATGTCCTCAATGGAAGCCTGATCGGAGGCCGGAAGGCTGATCACCAGCAGGCACCGGGGCACCTGGCGGGCCGATTCGGTCAGGTTTTGCGCAAAGGTGAACTGCGTCTCGAAGCTGCCTCCCGGGAGATCGGCCTCGTCGTGCAGTTGCCGGGCATAGGCCACCCATTCGTCGATCAGAATCAGACACGGACTGTAATGCCGCAGCAGTTCGGCAAGCTTGCTGCCCGGATTTGTGGCTCGCTCATCGTCTTCTCGGACCAGTTCGTAGGCCTCACGTCCTCCCAACTGCCAGGCCAATTCACCCCAGAGCGTATGCACCCGCGTACCATCTTCCTTGATGCTCGGACTGCCCGGCGAGATCTTCGTGCCGACCAGAACCACACGGCGCACGCCGGTTGGCAGTGTGGCGTCGCCGGACCCGGCCAGCAAATCCTCGATGCTCGGCAGCTCTGCCGGAGACATTCCGGAAAACAGGTGGTAAAGCGCCAGCATCGAGTGCGTCTTGCCCCCGCCAAAGTTGGTCTGGAGCTGCACGACGGGTTCACCACCGCTACCGGAAAGTCGCGCCACGGCGTCCAGCAGCAGCCGACGCAATCCCTCGGTCAAGTAGGTGCGTCGGAAAAATTCGATCGGGTTCTGGTACTCGTCGCTGGCCTCGCCGCGGTACACCTGCCAGAGGTCGGCAGCGAACTCGGCCTGCTGGTAGCGCCCGCTGGCTACATCCGGATGGGGCGTGATAACGTCGCGCCAGGAGGGCAGGCGTCCCTCGGCGGCCGCCTCGATGAGGGAGCCGCCCACGCGCCGTTTCTCCTGGCGAACCTGCTCGTCGTAGCGCAGGCGTAGCAGCTCCTGCTTCATTCGGTTCACCACTTCCGCCTGAGGCGCCGAGATGGACTCCAGCAGGCGCTGGGTTGAGTCGAGCACGCGGTACGTGTCGTCGGTGGAGAAGGCCTCCTGGTGGGCCCAGCGGTTGCGCCATTCGCGGAGCTCGGACACCAGGCTGCGCTCGGCAAAGCCCAGTGTATTGCGGAAGACATCGTTCCAGGTGTCCCACATCAGACGAAGCAGGGCCGCCACATCCCATTCCTGAATGGGCCGGTTGGCCAACCGCGGATCTTCGGCCAGCCGACGCAATATGTCATGGTCAACCTGCAGTTGGCGAATGGCCTCGTTGAGTTCGCGCTCCAGATACGGCGCCAGTCCTTGGCGCAGCAGCTCCAGCGCCTGCTCCACGCGCTGACGGTTCGTGATGGCCATCTCTTAAGCTTATGGTTTGATATATTCAGTTTTTGCGCTCCGTCACGGATTGAAAATCTCAGTCGGTCTGGCGGCCTTTCTGCTCGGCCAGCCAGCGTCGCCCTTCGTCTGAGATCTCCCAGATGCCGTGAGGAGAACCTCTAACCATCAGGCCTTTCTGAACCAGCTTTTTTCGACACCAGCGGGCGGTATTGCGCCATCGCAGTTCGCTTCCTGAAGGCAGTGGCTGATAGTCATAAGGAGTCAGTGCATCTTTCATCTTGGCTTTAACCCGCGCAAGTACCTCAGCAACTGAGGCGCGTCCCCCAAACTCGACAAGGGTCTCCAGAATGGGCAATTCAAAGGCTTCTTCCGGGGTGCGGACCTCCCTTGAAATCCTGTGCCCTGGTGTGCGAATCTCCCGCGCTGTGGGTCTTGTCGATGCCCAGAAGGTAGACCATTCCTCCTGAAGCGCCTCGACCTTTTTCTGAAAGGTCCCCAGCCAGCGGGCCTGCTCGACAATCCTGTTGGCCTTTTCGTAGTCGTGCCTCCGGAAAGCCTGCACCCCTTCCTCATCGATTGCATCCGCTACGCTCTTGATTGCTCTCAACAGGCTTGCAAACTGGACGGAGACCCTGTCGTAACCTGCCGGCATGATCCTCCCCTGGATCCCGAGAGTTTTTTCTTTCCGGTAAAATAAGCGTCTGACCGGGCTTTCCGGTTGCCCGATACGTACCACTTGGACACTCGCGCTTAACCTGCGTCGAACAGGTCGCCCTGCTGGCTTGCGGGGATTGTCTGGGCTAGACGTGAAAGTTCGGGCCAGCCCATCACCAGCGCGTTGTAGGCCTGAGCGTTCTGCGAACGTCCTTTTCTTTCGGCAATGTTGAAAAGCCGATAGGCCAGTTCGCGGGCCAGTTCGCCCTGCGGACCAAGGCAGTGAAGCAGGGCAGCGGTCGCTTCTTCTCCGGCCTTTTCGTACCAGTAAAGACGCAGCAGGTGGTGCGTGGCCTCCCAGATGGTGAAGCGGCGGTCGGTGGCCGGATTCCAGTCAGACGGCAGCTCGTCGGGACGCAGGAGACGCACCCTACCGCCCCGTGAGGCCACGATGCCCGCTTCCACCAGTCCGTTCACCGAGGTTACCTTGGCCTTGGAAAGCAGCTCCGCCTCGCCGAAATCACCCTCCTCAAACCCGTACTGTTCGTACCAGGCCACGGCCCAGCGGGTGTCGTTATCGAACTCGTCCTCTTGTTCGGCGAGCACCTCGGTGAGCGTCCGGTTGATGAGCGCCAGCGCCGTGCGTACCGTCATGGGTCGGCCGCTGGCCTCCAGGACCCGGCTGTACTTCGAGAA
>WFQE01000221.1 GCA_015487165.1 Paracoccaceae bacterium
GGGGTGAAGATGTCGGCACTTGTCAAGCAGTTGCGCGGCGCAATCGGTGGGGTCGGGGTGATCCTGCCCGTGGTGGCGCGGCTTGATTGGCCCAAACTGCAACGCCTGATGCGGGTCAATTCCCTGTTTACGGAAAAGAACATCGTGCGGAATTTTTCCGACATGAAGGGGGTGTTCTTTCATACCGAACTGCCGGTGAAATCCGACAATCCCACGCCTTTGCCCGCCGCGCCGCAGGATCTGCCGACGACCTTTTCCTTTCGGGGGCAGGAATACGATCTTGATGCCTGGCGCCGCGAACGCTGGCAGACGGCGATGGTGGTGTTGAAGGACGGGCAAATCACATATGAAAATTATTGGCTGGGCACTGGACCCGAGGATCGGCGGATCAGCTGGTCGATGGCGAAAAGCTTTCTTTCCGCGGCTTTCGGTTGCGCCGTGCGCGACGGATTGATCTCGTCGCTTGATGCGCCTGTGACGGATTATGCGCCGATGCTCGGCGGTAGCGGCTACGAGGGTGTGACCATCCGCAACGTGCTGAACATGGCGTCAGGCATCAAGTTCAACGAGGATTATCTGGATTTCCATTCCGACATCAACCGCATGGGTCGTGTGCTGGCGCTGGGCAAATCGATGGACGGGTTTGCCGCCGGTCTCAAGGAACGCGCGCGTGCGCCCGGCAGCGCCTGGCAATATGTATCGATCGACACCCATGTGCTGGGCATGGTGCTGCGCGGGGCGACCAGGCGCAGCAATGCCGACTATCTGGCCGAAACCATCCTGCGCCCCATGGGGATGGAGGCCGACGCCTATTACCTGACCGACGGCTTCGGAATCGATTTCGTGCTGGGCGGGCTGAACATGCGCACGCGCGACTACGCCCGGTTCGGGCTGATGATGTGCAACCGGGGCAGGGTGGGTGACAAGCAGGTCGTGCCCGAGGAATGGGTGCGGCAGTCAACCACCCATTCGGGGCTGGAGCCCAGCGAAGACGACCAGCTGACAGATAACGGCCAGCTTGGTTACGGTTTCCAGTGGTGGTTGCCGCCCGAGGCCGAAGAGGGCGAGTTTTTCGCCATCGGCATCTACGGCCAATACATCTATATCAACCAGCGCGCCGGTGTGGTGATCGCGGTCAATTCCGCCGACCGGAATTTCCGCGACGGCGACGGGCGCATTACCCTGATCAATATCGAGATGTTCCGCGAAATCATGCGCTGCCTGTCATAGCGTGCATGGCAGAAAAAGACAGCGCGGCCACCGTCTGCCAGAGGCCGCGCCATTCTTTCGTGTTTTTCCGTTGGCCTTACAGCCCCTTGGCGCGATAGCTTTTGGCGACGCGGTCGATCGACACGATATAGGCGGCAACCCGCAGGTCGTGGACGTCATTGCGCCCATGCCAGACCTCGCGCATGGCCTGATAGGCGTCGCGCATGGTGTCATCAAGGCCCGAGCGCACCAGTTCCAGTTCGCCCGCGCCGTTCAGATACTGGCGCACGAAATCGTCTGACAGGCCGGTTTTGAGGCCGCCCTCTTTGGCAAGGCGTTGAAGTTCCTGGATCAGCAATTCGTTGCGCGCCTCTTCCTGCCGGCGCTGCATGCGGCCGAAACGGATATGCGAGAGGTTCTTGACCCATTCGAAATAGGAAACCGTCACACCGCCGGCATTGGCATACATGTCGGGGATGATGACACAGCCCCGCTTGCGCAGGATCTCGTCGGCACCGGCGGTGATGGGGCCGTTGGCGGCCTCGATGATCAGCGGCGCCTTGATGCTGGAGGCATTGTGCATGTTGATCACGCCTTCCAGCGCGGCGGGGATCAGGATGTCGCATTCCTCTTCCAGCACGGTGGCACCGTTTTCGACATATGTGCCCTCGCCACAGCCCTTGATGCCGCCGGTTTCGATCAGATGCGCACGCACCTTGTCGACATCCATGCCCTTGGGGTTCACCAGGGCGCCGTCGCGTTCGATGATGCCGGTGATGATGGCACCGTCCTCGGTCGAAAGGAACAGGGCCGCATGATAGCCCACATTGCCAAGGCCCTGAACGATGATCTTTTTCCCGTCCAGCTTGCCGTCAAGGTTTGCGGCCTTCTTGTCTTCGTCATGGCGGAAGAATTCGCGCAGCGCATATTGCACGCCGCGGCCCGTGGCCTCGACCCGGCCGTGGATGCCGCCCGAATTCAGCGGCTTGCCGGTGACGCAGGCGCGTGCGTTGATGTCGCGGGTGTTCATGCGGGCATACTGGTCGGCCATCCAGGCCATTTCGCGCTCGCCCGTGCCCATGTCGGGGGCAGGGACGTTCTGGCTTGGATGGATCAGGTCGCGCTTGGCCAGCTCGTAGGTAAAGCGGCGGGTGATCAGTTCCAGCTCGTGCTCGTCATATTTGCGCGGATCGATCCGCAGCCCGCCTTTCGAGCCGCCAAAGGGAGCCTCGACCAGCGCGCATTTGTAGGTCATCAGAGCGGCCAGTGCTTCGACCTCGTCCTGATGCACATTGGGGGCGAAACGGATGCCGCCCTTGACCGGTTCCATATGTTCCGAGTGGACCGAGCGGTAGCCCGTGAATGTCTGGATCTCGCCCCGCAGGCGCACACCGAAACGCACCGTATAGGTGGCGTTGCAGACGCGGATCTTTTCTTCAAGGCCGGGGGGAAGATCCATCAGCGCGACCGCGCGGTTGAACATCAGATCGACTGACTGGCGGAAACTTGGCTCGGTAGTATTGTTCATCCTGGACTCCCCGGTTTTCAAGGCCGGCCGGCTGGTAAATGACGTTGCGTCTGTCATGTTGCAGGCGCGCAAGAATCGGCGCCGACCGTAAAATGCTGCTACGCCTGCCCTTGCTGTTTTGCAACGGAATTATTGGCAAATTGTCGCACAAGCCCGATTTCGTTCAAAAATGGGGCGAAATTGGGGCGGCCCGGATTAACACAATTTCAAGGAGTTCCGATAACATATTGATATTACGACATAATAACAAATTCCTCATGCCGGCATTATATTCAAATGCCCTGAATTATTCGGAATATCGCCCAAGTGCAGCCAGAATTGCCGGGTAATCATCCTTCGGAAACGCAAGAATTGTTCGGCGTTTGATACGGGAAGCAGACAATGAAGTGGCTTCGAGACCGGTTCTGGAAGAACGAAGAGGGAAATGCCACGGTCGAATTCGTGCTGTGGCTCCCGCTCATCATGGGTGTCGTGGTCGGGGCTTTCGACCTCAACATCATGCTGATGACCCAAAACAACATGTACAACGTTGCCAGGGATACCGCACGCAGGGTTTCGATAGGCGAGCTGACCCCCACCGAAGCGCAGAAATACGCGCTTTCGCAGCTGACCTACATGAATTTCGATTATGGGGTGGATGTCTCGGCCGGCACCGATGTGGTGGTCAAGATCAACACCAATCTCAGCGATGTCGCCACATTGGGGATCATGGGCGGATACGGCAATTTCAAGCTGAACGCCGCCGTCACCATGCGCAAGGAGCCGTGAATCCAGATGGAAAAGATGGTGGCGCAGATGGGAAACGTCAGGCAAAGCGTCAGGCGATTTCTGTCTGACGAAGACGGCTTTGTGACACATTTCGCGCTGACGGTGCTGATCCTTGTCATCCTGTTTGCGGGCCTGTCGGTCGATTCCGGAAATGCATGGCGCGTTCGGACCCATTTGCAGGCGGCTGCCGATGCGGCTGCCCATGCTGCGATCATTGAATTGCCCGACGAAATCGCGGCCCGGAATGCGGCGCTTGAACTGGCTGTTGCGAATCTCGGGGCGGATTCGACGGCGATCAAGCCCGAGCAGATCCAGTTCGGCAACTGGGATCCGGATACCCGCACCTTCTCCAAGAACGACACGCCCATCAACGCGGCAAGGGTTGTCGCCATGCGGACCGGCAGCGACGCGGTGCCGACCTTCTTTCTCAAGCTGATCGGTTTCAAGAGCTGGGATGTCGTTGTCGAAAGCGTTGCATACAAATCGACGGATGCATGTGTCACGGCGGATATTTCCACCAATGACACGATCAAGCTGTCAAAGGGCGAAGAATTCTATAACGGTTACTGCATCGAGGCGCTCAAATCCGTCGAGCTGAAAGAGGACAGCGGTTTTGACAACGACAACCGCATCATGGTGCCAAAGGTGACCGATGTCAGCCTTCCCGCCGGGTCCGTGTTGGCAACTGTCGTGGGCCGGGGAACAAAGTCCAGCAGCGCTTCGCTGACCTATGGCGACGTCATCAGTGCCAAATCGACCATTTCGGCGCCTTTCGTTGCCGATATCGATGCACTGGCCACCAATTACCTGGATTCCTATTACGCAAAGCAGCCCAGCTATATCAACACCGTAGCCCCCGTCATCGAGATATCGGCCAAGGACGTCAAGAAGACCAGCTTCATCCCCGGGCGGATCTATCGGGTCATTTGTGGTGACGGGCAGGGGGACAAGGCCGAATTCGACAAGAAGTCGGATGTTTCCCAGGTCGTGATCGTTTCCGAGTGCAAGGTAAAGATCGGCGAGGAATCGCGTTTCGAAGATGTCGTTCTGGTGGCGCGTGCGACCGGCGGAAATTCTGTAGAGGTTGGCAAGAAAGTTCGCCTGGGCAAAGAGGATGATTGCGCCGCTGGCGGCGGGGTCAGCATCTATACCGCCGGTGATTTCAAGTCTGAAGAAAAGCTTGAAATCAACGGCCTGTACATCTCGGCCAAGGGGAAGGTCACGATCAGGAACAAGGCCGACGGCATCAACGGGCTGACCATTGCCGCCGATGGAAAGGTCGAAATCAAGGAACGTGCCAGTTTCGGAACCTGCAAGGGGGGCGCCGAGGACAACCTGACGGTGGCCTATACCCTTGTAAAATAATCATCGCATGTAATCGCGAACGATCTTGCAACCCGCGCCATCCTGTTCTTTCATGTCGTCCAATGGCGGAAGGGGCAGGATGCGGTATTCGGGATTTCAGGTATTTCTGAACGGGCTGACCGGCAAC
>WFQE01000222.1 GCA_015487165.1 Paracoccaceae bacterium
ACCGTTGACGCGATGGAGGCCCTTGGCGCCCGACGCCGCAATATCCACGCTGTGATCGGCCCCTGCATCAGCCAGACCGCCTATGAGGTGGGCGCGGAATTCCGCGCGCGCTTTGTCCGGAATGATCCCGAAAACGCGCGTTTCTTTGCACCGGGGCGCGAGGGGCATTTCATGTTCGACCTTCCCGGATTCGGGCTGGCGCAGCTGCGCGCGCTGGGAATCGCCTCGGCAGCATGGACCGGCCATTGCACCTATGCGGAACCCGAGCGATTCTTTTCCTACCGCCGCGCCACCCATGCGGGCGAGGCCGATTACGGCCGCCTGATCAGCGCCATCGTCATCTGAAGAGGCGGAAACGCCCACCGGCCACCGGATTTCCCCCTATTTGCCATCATCCGGCCAAATTGCGACGCCAGATTGAAGTTGACCGCACCCCAAAGGCGGATAACCGAACTGGTGGAGCCTGCCATGAATGTAAAACGACGCTGGATGAAATGGATCATCGAAGAGGCCGACCGGCTTGAGGCCACCATGCCCTGGGACCGCACCACCGACCGCGGTGCCTGGCGTCGCCGGATCAAGCCCGACCGCCGGCTGTGGCTTGTGGTGAACGAATAACCGGCATCTATCAACCACCTCCGGCCCCGGCCGGCTTACCCTGCCCGGCCAAGCAGCATCGTTGCGCGCGTGTTGCGAAGATTACGCCAGAACGCCCTGCCCGACAGCTGCAACACGCTGCGGGCAGAAAGTGTTGTCGGACGCGCTGATCTGATCACCGGGCCGGTGATGTTTTCGTCGAATCCGCCGATATCGGAAAAGTCGTGGCGAAACTCGGGCTCTCTCAGGAAATCATAGACCACTTCCATGGTCAGCTCGGGGTCTTCGGTCAGCCGGTCATAATCGACCAGCAGGATGCGCTCGGAATGGCGGCTGGACAGTGCCCGCCGCAGACGGTCCATTGCCTGGCCCAGTGCGCCGTCGGCAGAAATCTGATCCTTGATAAAGCGTATCTGCGCGGGGCCGGTCTGTTCGAGTTCGGGGTTGCCGGACATCATCGAATTCACGATCCAGGCCGGATTGCGCACACAGATGACAAAGCGGCACAGCGGATACAGGGAAACCAGCAGATCCATCTGTTCAAGCCAGAGAGGGTGCGCATCGAACACCACAGAATCGGGCCGACGGTCGTGATAGACGGCCGCCATGATTCCCCGAAGAAGGGCGATTTTCTGGGCGTCATCCAGCAAATCCGCCTCGGGACCACCCGGAAACATGCGATTGCGCGCATTTTCAAGCAACTGCTGCGCCGGGCCGTCCTTGCCAACATGGAAACGGGGGTTCTGGTTCAACAGGGCCGCCAGAACCGAAACCCCGGATCGCGGCAGGCCCGCAAGGAAATGATAGCGGGCCAGCACTCTGATATCGCTTGTATTTCCTGCCATTGACGACATGGTGAAAAACCTGCCCGAAGATCGCGAATTGCCCCGCCCGGCACTTTGGCATGATTCAGCCGGAAGGTGCAACATGACACGGCGCACACCGCTTGCACCCGGGGCATTCGGGAAACAATCCAAAGTCGCGAAAAGGGATTGTAACCAAGGCGGGAATAATGACCCAAGCATTTGACTTATTGGTGTTTTTCCCTCTATATTGTTGCCTGCAGCATGGCCGAAAATGAAGGCCGTTTCCGTGTTCATCTGCATTGATGGTGGGGTAGATGTGGACGTGCACTCAGGACCGGAAGGACTGAACGCATGACATATGACCCCGACCCCGGCTTTCGCCGGCGACAGGCCCTTGAAGATACCCACAGGTCCCGCAACGGACGCGCGCGCAGGATCAGCCCCCTGAACCGGGCGCTGAGGGATGCCCCCTCTCCTGCCCCACGCATCAAGACCTATCACATCAGCGCAATGCTGGATGACGGCACGATCGTCGATCTGAACCACCGCGCCAATGTGGACATGCAGCTTGAAAACATCATGGCCCGATTCGGGCGTGGAACGATGTTTGCAACCCCGCGCGGGCAGGTCGCCGTGGAAGATCTGCGTCCGGGCGATCTGGTGCGGACAAGGGATTGCGGTGAACAGCCCGTGCGCTGGATCGGCTCGTGCCACTTTTCGCGCCTGGAAAGCGGCGCGCCCGACATTCCCCGTGCCATTCGCATCAAGGGGGACGCGCTTGGAGAACAGCGCCCGATTCAGGATCTGGTCGTCTCGGTGCGTTTCAGGATGCTGACCAACCATCCCAGCTGTGCCGCGCTGTTCGGTTCGCCCGAAACACTGGCACCCGCCATCGACCTGCTGGATGACAGCACCATCGTGATGGTGCGCCCGTCGCCGGATCTTACATTCTACAACCTGATGTTCGACCAGCACCAGATCATCATGGCCAACGGCCTTGAAACCGAAAGCTACCATCCCGGCACATATGGCGTCGCAACCATGACCGAGGAGCTTCAGGACGAGCTGCGCCTGATCCTGCCCCACCTCAAGGGCAACCTCGACAATTTCGGCCCATTGGCCCGCCCAATCCTGCGCGGATTCGAGGCCGAGGTCTTGCGCGCGGGCTGACCACCCAAAAGCCCCGCGCGCGGCCAGTTTGCATCCAATGTTTGGAACGGGCGGCAAAACCCGTTAACAAGGGGTATGTCCCGATCAGCCCGCGCCATTGCCGTCCATCTTTTCACCGCCACCGGCGCGGTCTTTGCGATGCTTGCCATGCTGGCCGCGGTCGATCACAAGTGGAGCATCATGTTCCTGTGGCTGGTGGTCGCCTTCATTGTTGACGGCATCGACGGCCCGCTTGCCCGCCGGTTCGAGGTCAAGCGTTACGCGCCGCAATTCGACGGCGTGCTGCTGGATTTGATCATCGACTATCTGACCTATGTCTTCATCCCGGCATTCGCGCTGTTTCGCAGCGGCCTGCTGCCCGGCTGGACCGGCTGGATCAGCATCATCGTGATCACCTTTGGCTCGGCCATGTATTTCGCCGACACCCGCATGAAAACAAAGGACAACAGCTTTGCCGGCTTTCCGGGCTGCTGGAACATGGTGGTTCTGGTGCTGTTCGTGACCGAACCCGATTTCTGGATCATTCTGGGGCTGGTCGTCATCCTGGCCGTCGGGATGTTCACCCCACTCAAGTTCGTCCACCCCGTGCGCACACGACGCTGGCGCAGAGTCACCCTGCCGATCGCCGCCGCCTGGGTGGGTTTTGCCGGCTGGGCCGCCTGGCTGGATTTTCCATCCAACCCGCTGATCATCGCCGGGGTCACGGTAACGTCGCTTTATCTGCTGTTTGCCGGCATCGCCATGCAGATCTTTCCGCCCCACAAGGGCTGATCACCCGCCACCCAGCAACTCGTTCAGTGACAGCGCCATGACGCGCGCGCTGTCCATCATGTCATCAACGCCGACCCATTCATCTGGCTGATGGGCCAGATCCAGAATACCGGGGCCATAGGCGATGCAGTTCTTCAGCCGCCCGATCCGGTCGATGTGCTTCTGGTCATAGGTGCCGGGCGAAACCACATATTCGGGATCATGGCCCAGCACCCGCCCAATCGCCCGGCTGACGGTCTGCACGATGGGGGCGTCGCGGTCGGTCATCGAGGGGATGACGTCATGCAGATCGCGGATCTCGTATTCGAAACCGGGGCGGGTTTCGGCCAGATGGTCAAGCAGCGCGACCACCTCGGCGCGCACCTCGTCGCGGCTTTCCTCGATCAGATAGCGCCGGTCGATCACCATCCGGCAGCGATCGGGCACGCAAGGCGCCGGCAGGCCGGTATAGCCCTGCTCGGGCTCATCCGCCCCGCCATGAATGGAATTGATGTTCAGCGTCGATTGCCGCGCCCCCTCGGGCACAACCGGCATGTCGGTCCGTTTCCGGGCCAGCGCCGGGAACAGGGTCGATTCCATCTCGGACAGAACCGCGCCCATATGGCGCACGGCGCAATCGCCCAGAAAGGGCATCGACCCATGCGCGATGCGGCCGCGGGTCTCGATCTCGGCCCACCAGACGCCGCGATGGCCCAGACAGATGCGATCCTTGTTCAGCGGCTCGGGGATGATCACATGCTGCACGCGCTCGGGGCTGAAAAACCCGCGCTCGGCCAGATGGGCGACCCCGCCAAAGCCGCCGGATTCCTCGTCGGCGGTGGCCGATATCTCGATGGCGCCGCGATAATCGGGACAGGTGGCGATGAACGCCTCGGCCGCGATGATCGAGGCCGCAAGCCCCCCCTTCATGTCGCAACTGCCGCGCCCGTAGATGCGCCCGTCGCGCAGCTCGGCGCCAAATGGATCAACGGTCCAGCCCTGCCCGACCTCGACCACGTCGTGATGGCTGTTGAAATGCACGCAATCGCCCGGCCCACCCCCCTCGCGCCGGGCGACCAGATTCCAGCGCGGGTTGGCATCGCTGTCGCCGGGCGCTCCGGTTGCGCGGATCAACTCGACCGAGAACCCCGACTTTCCCAGACGCCGGGCCAGAAAATCGCAGATCTCGCGATAGTTCAGCCCCGGCGGGTTGAGGGTCGGGATCCTCACCAGATCCTGCGTCAGGCGGATCAGGTCATCGCGCCGGGCATCCACGGCGGCAATTATTGCGTCTATGATCTTGGACTGCGCCACGATA
>WFQE01000223.1 GCA_015487165.1 Paracoccaceae bacterium
AGGGCCTCGAGCGCGCCATTGCGCGGGTTCTGCCGTCTTTTCATTGCCACGACTGCCATTTCCGGCCCTCCCTTGTGTCAAGTTTTCCTAGTCGGCTTCTCGCCCCCACAGGCGGGAGCGAAACGCCCACCCTCGGTGTCGGGCGTAAACCTTTGTTGCGTCTGGCAGCGGCGATATGAAGCCTGCCTTCATCATCCCTTGGCTTCTCTCCCCATGTTGTCGATCAGCGCCTTCAGGCGTGCATCGTCATATTCGGCCTCGATGCGCGCGGCCTGGGCGGCGGCAACTTCGCCAGCCTCGCCCTCGGCGGTGAACGGCGCTGCGCGGCGCCATTCGGCAAGGTATGAATCGGTGTCGCGCGCGCCCGCCTTCATGGCTGCGCGGTCGATGGCCTTTTCGAACCGCTCGTTCAGCTGCACCTTGGCGGCGCGCCTTCCGCGGCCCACGATGACCTGGGCCGGGATGTCGCGCCAATATACGATCGTCACTTCCGCCATCTGGCGATTCCTTTCCTCTTCAAGCGCCTTTCTATGGCGCGGTCCGCCCTTCACATGGGTGATTTTCGACATGGCGGCAAGTGGATGCGACCCATCACGGCAATCTGTCGCCCGACAATGCCTGCTTGCACCGCTGCGGCGCGCGCGCTACCCTGAATAAAAGCCGAAAACCGGTTCTGCAGGGCAAGGCAGCGCCGGTCGGGGCAGAACAAGATCGAGGCATGATGTTTCCCAAACCAGTCACCACTGCATCAGAACGTCCGGCGGATCCGGCCGATCTGTATGCCGCGCTGGATCTGGGCACCAATGCCTGCCGGCTGCTGATTGCCCAGCCCAAGGGCAGTCAGTTTCATGTGGTCGATTCCTTTTCCAAGTCGGTGCAGCTGGGCCGTGGGCTTGAAAAGCATGGCAGCCTGTCGCGCGCCAGCATCGACCGCACCATTGCGGCGCTGAATGTCTGCCGCCGCAAGATAAAGCATCACAAGGTGCGCCACATGCGCCTTGTCGCGACCGAGGCCTGCCGCAGGGCCAGCAATGGCGATGCCTTCATGCGGCGGATCACGCGCGAAACCGGCCTGACCCTGGAAATCATCCGCCCCGAGGAAGAGGCCCGCCTTGCCGTGATATCCTGTGCGCCGCTGGTGTCGCAGCACACCAGGCAGTTGCTGGTTGTCGATATCGGTGGGGGCTCGACCGAGCTGGTGTGGATCGACCTGTCCTCGGTTGCGCCGCTCGAACGCGCCCGCGCCATCATGCGGCTGCGCAGCGGTCTGGGCAAGAATGCCACCGGCACGCCATTTCCGGGGGCCAAGGTCGTTGACTGGATTTCCGTGCCGCTGGGGGTGGCCACGCTCAAGGACCAGTTCGACGACGTAAAGGAAGAAAGCGCGCGCTTTGCCCTCATGTCCTGCCATTTCGAGGAGTTGATGTGCGATTTCCTGCCCTATCAGCTGGCCTGTGGCGGCTCTTGCGGCGCAAACAATGCGCCGCCGCGCAAGGATTTCCAGATCATCGGCACATCCGGCACCGTCACGACCGTTGCCGCCACCCATCTGGGGCTGCGCCGCTATGATCGCAACAAGGTGGACGGGCTGCGCATGACGAGCGCCCAGATCGACGCGGTGATCCGGCAATATCTGGCGCTGGGCCCCGAGGGGCGCAGGCGTGACCCGCGCATCGGGCGCGACCGGCAGGCGCTGATCCTTTCCGGCGTGGCCATCCTGCAGACCTTGATGCGCATCTGGCCCACCGACCGCCTGTCGGTTGCCGATCGCGGTCTGCGCGAGGGGCTGCTTTATGCGATGATGAGCGCCGACGGCGTTCTGGAAGACGGACCCATCTGAAACATGACGCGAGAACGAAAATCATCGGGCCGGGGCCAGCGCGATCTGCGCGTCCGGGTCAAGAGCGCCAAGGGAAGGCGCCTGTCCTCGACGCTGTGGCTGCAGCGCCAGCTGAACGACCCCTATGTGCTGCGCGCCCGCAAGGATGGCTATCGGGGGCGCGCCGCCTACAAGATTCTGGAACTTGACGACAAGTACCGCTTTCTTGTGCCCGGCGCGCGGGTGGTCGATCTTGGCTGCGCGCCCGGGGGTTGGTTGCAGGTCGCGGTCAGGCGCGTCAACGCGCTGGGCGAGCGCAAGGGCAAGAAACAGGGCACCGTGCTGGGGATAGACCTGCAAGAGGTCGAACCCGTCGCCGGCGCCGAAATTCACGTGCTGGATTTCCTTGAAGAGGGCGCCGACGACCAGGTCAAAGAGTGGCTTGGCGGCAAGGCCGATGTGGTGATGTCGGACATGGCCGCCGCCTCGAGCGGGCACAAGCAGACCGACCATCTGCGCATCATGGTCCTGTGCGAGGCCGCGGCCTATTTTGCGTTCGACGTGCTGGAAGAGGGCGGCACCTTTGTCGCCAAGGTTCTGGCCGGCGGGGCCGAGGGCCAGCTGCAGAAGTTGCTGAAAAGGAATTTCACCAAGGTCGCCAATGTCAAACCCCCGGCAAGCCGCGCCGACAGTTCGGAAAAATTCGTCGTGGCTACCGGCTTTCGCGGACAGGCCGAGCGGGATCAGGATTAATACTGCGGCAGATTGGCAAACCCTCTTGCGGTGGGAACCGTATGGCCCGATATCTTGGCGACGCAGCATTCAGGAGGCCCCCATGAAAACCCGAACAGCCCTCTGGCGTCAGACGCCACCTGCCATCTTTCCGGTCGCGCTGGGCTTTACCGGCCTTGGCCTGGCCTGGCGCAACGCGGCCCTTGTCCTGCCGGTGCCGACGGCCATCGGCGACATGTTGCTGGGGATGGCCGCCGCCTTTTACCTGTATTTTCTGGTGACATATGTTGCCAAGCTGATCGCGCGCCCCGCGGTTTTGCAGGAAGATCTGAAAACCCCGGCCGGGCGCGCGGGCGTGGCGGCCCTGGCCATGGTCTTGATGCTGCTGGGGCTGGTTCTGCATATTCACGGCCTGCCGGGCGCGCCCGTCTGGTTCGCCGGTATCGGGTTGCATGTGGTGGCCTCGGTTATGGCCGTTGTTGCCTTGCTGAAAATGCCGCAAGAGGCACGCCTGGTCTCGCCCTTCCAGCTGCTGACATTTGTCGGCCTGATCGTTGCACCCGTTGCCGGAATCAAGCTGGGCTATCCGCAGCTCAGCCTGTGGCTGGCGCTGTATTCGCTGATCCCCTTTGCCATCATCAGCGTGCTTTATGTGGGCAAGCTGTTTCAGGCAACGCCCCCGCCGCCCCTGCGCCCCGCGCTGGTCATCTTTCTGGCGCCCACCGGCCTGTTTGCCATCGCCTTCGGGCAGCTTGGCATGCGTCTGGCCTTTGACATCTTCTATGTCGGTGCGCTGGGTCTTGCCCTGATCTTTCTGCTGCGCGCGCGCTGGCTGACTCAGGGCGGGTTCATGCCGAGCTGGGGGGCCTTCACCTTTCCCATCGCGGTGTTCACCAACATGAACGCGATCGCCGCGACAACCGGCCTTGTGCCCTGGGCCGAGATCGGTGTTGTCGTGGGCCTGGCCATCGGAACCCCCTTCATCCTGTATATCGTCATCAAGGCAGGGCAGGCCTTCATTCGCGGCGAGCTGGCAAAAAAGAGCGGGGCCGGCATCGCCTGAGACATCCTTTGCCCTTTCCTTTCCGTCTGGTCCGTGAGATAGGGACGTGCCAACAGCGATCCCCATTTCCCGGAGTGAATGATGGAAATTCGTGAGGCCCTCACCTTCGACGACGTGTTGCTGGTTCCCGGCGCATCCAGTGTGTTGCCGGCGGACGCCGACACATCGACCCGTGTCACCCGCAGCATCGACCTCAACATCCCGCTGCTCAGCTCGGCGATGGATACCGTCACCGAATCGGACATGGCCATCGCCATGGCGCAGGCGGGTGGCATGGGGGTGTTGCACCGCAATCTGGATATCGAGGAACAGGCCCGCCAGGTGCGCCGCGTCAAGCGCTTTGTCAGCGGTGTGGTCTACAGCCCCATCACCCTGCGTCCCGACCAGACCCTGCGCGATGCCAAGGAATTGCAGGCGCGCTATCGCATCACCGGCTTTCCGGTGGTTGACGAGGGCGGTCATGTGCTGGGGATCGTGACCAACCGCGACATGCGCTTTGCCACCGATGACGCAACACCTGTCAAGGTGATGATGACCTCGGAAAACCTGGCCATGCTGCGCGAACCGGCCGACCTTGCCGAGGCCAAGGGCCTGATGGAATCACGCCGCATCGAAAAGCTGCTGGTCGTGGATGACGAGGGCAAGCTGACCGGGTTGCTGACCATAAAGGATATCGAACAGGCGGTGCTGAACCCGCAGGCCTGCAAGGATGAACTTGGCCGCTTGCGCGTGGCGGCGGCAACCACTGTGGGCGATGCGGGCTTTGCGCGCTCCGAGGCGCTGATCGACGCAGGCGTTGACATGATCGTGATCGACACCGCCCACGGCCATTCGATCAGCGTGGCGCAGGCGGTCGAACGCATCAAGAAACATTCCAACGCGGTGCAGGTTGTGGCCGGCAATGTCGCCACCGCCGAGGCCACCCGCGCCCTGATCGACGCGGGCGCCGACGCCGTCAAGGTGGGGATCGGGCCGGGCAGCATCTGCACGACGCGCATCGTGGCCGGGGTCGGCGTACCGCAGCTGACCGCGATCATGGATTGCGCGGGCGAGGCCGACAAGACCGACACCCCGATCATCGCCGATGGCGGGATCAAGTTTTCGGGCGATTTCGCCAAGGCCATCGCCGCGGGCGCCAGCTGCGCGATGCTCGGCTCCATGCTGGCCGGCACCGACGAGGCGCCGGGCGAGGTGATCCTGTATCAGGGCCGCAGCTTCAAGGCCTTCCGTGGCATGGGCAGCGTGGGGGCGATGGCGCGCGGATCCGCCGACCGCTATTTTCAGAAAGAGGCCAGCACCGACAAGCTGGTTCCCGAGGGGATCGAAGGGCAGGTGCCCTACAAGGGCGCCGCGGGTGCCGTGCTGCACCAGCTGGTCGGCGGGTTGCGGGCCGCCATGGGCTATACCGGCAGCGCCACTATCGAGGAAATGCGCAAGGGCTGCCGTTTCGTGCGCATCTCGGGCTCGGGCCTGAAGGAAAGCCATGTCCATGACGTGCAGATCACCCGCGAAAGCCCCAATTACCGGATCGGGTAGGCGCGCCACTGACAATAAGGGCCGGCCCCGTATCCAAGGGGCAGCCCTTCTTCTTTGTCACAATACTCTCGGGGGTGCGGGGGCAGACAGCCCCCGCCGCTTATGGTTCAGCTTTCGCCGAGGCGCACCAGCGCGTGACGTTTCTTCCCGGCCGACAGCTTGATTTCGCCCGCCAGCTGACCCTTGCCAATCATCATCCCCGCATCGGTCACCAGTACGTCATCGATGCGCGCGCCCTTGTCGGCGATCAGCCGCTTGGCCTCTTTTCCCGATTTCGCGAGCCCCGAACGCACGAACAGCTGTACCACCGAAATGCCGTCCGCAACCTCATCCGCACCCAGCTCCAGCCTCGGCAGATCCTCGCCCACGCCGCCCTGTTCGAACACCTTGCGCGCGGTCGCCTCGGCGGCGGCGGCGGCTTCGGCCCCATGTGCCAGGGTGGTGACCTCGTTTGCCAGCAGGATCTTGGCCTCGTTGATTTCGCTGCCCTCCAGCGCGCCGAGGCGGTCGCATTCCTCGACCGGCAGTTCGGTATACAGCTTCAGGAAACGCCCCACATCGGCATCGGTGCAGTTGCGCCAGTATTGCCAGAATTCGTAAGGTGACAGCATGTCTGCGTTCAGCCAGACGGCGCCGCCCTGGCTCTTGCCCATCTTGCGGCCGTCGGATGTGGTCATCAAGGGGGTCGTCAGGCCAAAGACCTCGTTGCCCAGCATCCGGCGGGTCAGGTCGATGCCGTTGACGATATTGCCCCACTGGTCGGATCCGCCCATCTGAAGGCGACAGCCATAGCGGCGATTCAGCTCCATGAAGTCATAGGCCTGAAGGATCATGTAGTTGAATTCGAGAAAGCTCAGCGATTGTTCCCGATCGAGGCGCAGTTTCACGCTTTCAAAGCTCAGCATCCGGTTGACGCTGAAATGGCGGCCCACATCGCGCAGGAATTCAAGATAGTTCAGCCCGTCCAGCCATTCGGCGTTATTGACCATGATCGCATCATCCGCGCCCTCGCCGAAATGCAGATAATTGTCGAATACCTGCCTTATGCCGGCGATATTGGCGTCGATCTGTTCGGGCGACAGCAGCGGGCGCTCTTCCGAGCGGTCGGTCGGATCCCCCACCTTGGTGGTGCCCCCGCCCATCAGCACGATCGGCTTGTGGCCGCATCTTTGCAGCCAGCGCAGCATCATGATCTGGATCAGGCTGCCCACATGCAGCGATTTCGCCGTTGCGTCAAACCCGATATAGCCCGGGGTAACGCCCGCGCCGAGGGCCTCGTCCAGGCCTTCAATGTCGGTGCAGTCGGCGACAAAGCCGCGCTCGATCATCACCTGCAGGAATTCGGATTTCGGGGTATGGGTCATCGTTCGGGTCCATTGGCTTGCGGGCATTGGCAATTGCTGGCGTGTTCTATACTTGTCAGCGCGGGAAAGGGAAGGGTGATGGCAGAATCTGATGCAATTTGGGTGCTGGGCTGCATGTCGGGCACATCCATGGACGGGATCGATGCGGCCATGCTGCTGACCGACGGGGTCGAGCTGTTCGAGTTCGGCGCAACCGGCTTTCGCCCCTATACAGAGGCCGAGCGCGCCGTGATCGCCGCAGCCCAGGGCAAATGGCCGGGGGAAGACGGCGTTGCCGAGGCCGCCGCCATTGTCGAGCAGACCCATGCCGAGCTGATCTCGCGTTTTGGTGGCGTCGCGCTGGTCGGCTTTCACGGCCAGACGCTGGCGCACGAACCGGCCGGGCGCGGCACGCATCAGGCGGGCGATGGGGCGAGGCTTGCGCAGATTCTGGGCAAGCCGGTCGCCTGGGATTTCCGCAGCAATGATGTCGCCGCAGGCGGGCAGGGGGCGCCGCTGGCCCCGTTCTATCATTTCGCACTCGCGCGGCGGTTCGATCTGGGCCGCGTGGCGTTTCTCAATCTGGGCGGGGTGGGCAATATCACCTTCGTCGATCCCCTGGCCGAGGCCTCCGACGCGCCCGGAGCACTGCTGGCCTTCGACACCGGCCCGGCCAATGCGTTGATGGATGACCTCATGCGCGCCCGCACGGGGCTTGCCTGCGATTACGGTGGCGCGCTGGCGGCGATCGGGGCGGCGG
>WFQE01000224.1 GCA_015487165.1 Paracoccaceae bacterium
CCCGATCCTCGCCCAGCCCGACCATGATGCCGGATTTGGTGAATATCGACGCGTCGATTTCCTTGACCCGCTGCAGCAGCCGCAGCGAATGGAAATAACGCGCGCCGGGGCGCACCGAGGGGTAGAGGCCCGGCACCGTTTCAAGGTTGTGGTTGAACACGTCGGGGCGCGCCGCGACCACGGTTTCCAGCGCGTCGGCCTCGCATTTCAGGAAATCGGGTGTCAGGATCTCGATCGTCGTGTCGGGGGCCTTGCGGCGGATGGCGCGGATGGTCTGGGCGAAATGCTCGGCCCCGCCATCGGCCAGATCGTCGCGATCGACCGAGGTGATGACCACATGTTTCAGCCCCAGCTTTGCCACCGCATCGGCCACGCGGGCGGGTTCGAACGGGTCCAGCGCGTCGGGCCGCCCGGTTGCGATGTTGCAGAAGGTGCAGCCGCGGGTGCAGATCTCGCCCATGATCATCATGGTGGCGTGGCGCTGGCTCCAGCATTCGCCGACATTGGGGCAGCCGGCCTCTTCGCACACGGTGTTCAGCTTGCCGTCGCGCAGGATGTCGCGGGTCTGCTTGTATGCGGGCGAGTTGGGCGCCTTGACCCGTATCCAGCTGGGCTTGCGCGGCTGCGCATTGTCGGGCCGGTGGGCCTTTTCCGGGTGGCGTTCGGCAGGGTTGTTCAGATCACGCATGGGATACCTCGATTCGCGGGCAATATATAGGCGCGGGCGGGGGGATTGTCTTGCAAAATACGCCCTTCTGGTTCGTGCGGGGTGCATGGCGCGGATATCGGTCATTGCCGCTAGTTTAGAATCGTTATAAAAAGACACCCAATCCGGCGCCACCCCGGCGCCCAATTCAAAGGAAGGAAGATCAAGATGCATGTAGGCGTTCGTGTTCCCAACATCGTGTTCAAGACCCGGGTTCGTGACGAATCGATCGGGGGCGACAACCCCTATCGCTGGCAGGATGTGACCAGCGACGATTACTTCAAGGGCAAGCGCGTCGTGCTGTTTTCCCTTCCGGGCGCGTTCACGCCCACCTGCTCGACCTACCAGCTGCCGGGCTATGAAAACAACGCCGACAAGTTCAAGGCGCTCGGCATCGACGAGATCTATTGCATGAGCGTGAATGACAGCTTTGTCATGAATGCCTGGGCCCGTGGCCAGAAGCTGGAAAACGTCAAGGTCATCCCTGACGGCAATGGCGAATTCACCCGCCAGATCGGCATGCTGGTCGAAAAGTCGAACCTCGGTTTCGGCTATCGCTCCTGGCGCTATGCGGCCGTCATCAATGACGGTGTTGTCGAGGCATGGTTCGAAGAGCCGGGCCGCGAAGACAACCACGGCGAAGACCCTTACGGCGAATCCTCGCCCGAAACCGTTCTGGCCTGGCTGGAAAAGAACAAGTAAGCAGCCTTGCTGCGTAATTCCGGGGCGTCTGGCGCATCGCGTCGGGCGCCCTTGGTTTATCTGCGCGCGCGTATTGGCAGAGCCGAGACAAGGGGGGGCTTGCTTTATTCATCTCCACACAGAGGGCATGCGCCCCGGGCGGAATGGTCGTAATCCGGCGCCCTAATTAATGCGAAATGGCAATTCTCTATGTATACACTCGCATACAGTATTCCCAATCCCCGCCATTCGGGCTATAGAGCCCCCAGCCTGATTCACCCGTTCACCAAGAGGATGCCCCATGACCAAGATCAAAGTCGAAAACCCCGTTGTCGAGCTTGACGGCGACGAGATGACCCGGATCATCTGGGACTTCATCAAGAAAAAGCTGATCCTGCCCTATCTGGACATCGATCTGAAATATTACGATCTCGGCATCATGGAGCGCGACCGCACCAATGACCAGATCACCGTGGACGCGGCCAATGCGATCAAGAAATACGGCGTCGGCGTCAAATGCGCGACCATCACCCCCGACGAGGCCCGGGTCGAGGAATTCGGCCTGAAAAAGATGTGGAAGTCGCCCAACGGCACCATCCGCAACATTCTGGGCGGTGTGGTCTTCCGCGCCCCGATCATCTGCAACAACGTGCCGCGCCTGGTGCCGGGCTGGACCCAGCCCATCGTCATCGGCCGTCATGCATTCGGCGACCAGTACAAGGCCACCGATTTCCGCTATCCCGGCCCCGGCAAGCTGACCATCAAGTTTGTCGGTGAAGACGGCCAGGTGATCGAGCACGAGGTCTATGACGCCCCGTCCTCGGGCGTGGCCATGGCCATGTACAACCTTGATGAAAGCATCCGCGACTTTGCCCGCGCCAGCATGAATTACGCGCTCGACAAGGGCTGGCCGCTGTATCTTTCGACCAAGAACACCATCATGAAGGCCTATGATGGCCGCTTCAAGGATCTGTTCCAGGAGGTGTTTGACGCCGAGTTCAAGGAGAAGTTCGCCGAAAAGAACATCACCTATGAACACCGCCTGATCGACGACATGGTTGCCTGCGCGATGAAATGGTCGGGCGGCTTTGTCTGGGCCTGCAAGAACTATGACGGCGACGTGCAGTCCGACACCGTGGCCCAGGGCTTTGGCAGCCTTGGCCTGATGACCTCGATCCTGATGACGCCTGACGGCAAGGTTGTCGAATCCGAGGCCGCGCACGGCACCGTGACACGCCACTATCGCCAGCACCAGAAGGGCGAGGCGACCTCGACCAACTCGATCGCCTCGATCTATGCCTGGACCGGCGGCCTCAAGCACCGCGCCAAGCTGGACGGCAATGACGCGCTGATGAATTTCGCCCAGACGCTGGAACGTGTGGTCGTCGAAACCGTCGAGTCGGGCTACATGACCAAGGACCTTGCCCTGCTGGTCGGCCCTGATCAGAAATGGCTGACGACCGAGGGCTTCCTTGAAAAGGTCGAGGAAAACCTCAACAAGGCACTTGCCGGCTGAGGCAGCGCCCAAATCTGGTGACAACGCAAAGGCGGGCCCGATATGCCCGCCTTTTTCCGTGCATCAACATGCAGGTTTTCAGATGTCAGGCAGGCGTTTCTTGCGCTGTTCGAATGTCTTGCGGATGACGCTTTCACAATAGGCGGCCAGCGCCTTGCGGTCGGAAAAGTCGCTGACGCGCACGGGCTCGTGGAAAACGATCTCGACACGGCCGTTGCGGCGCGCGGTCAGAACCATCATGAAATGGGGCGCAAATTCCATGTCTCCCCACCAGCCATAAAGGCGGGGATCGGTCCCCTCCGGGGCATGATAGATCACGGTTGCCGGCTGGATCCACAGCTTGTCGGCGAGGTCGGGTTCGAAAAAGGCCGCAAAAAGGGTGGATTTGAACTTGAGGATCCGGCACGCGTCGGTGCTGGTTCCCTCGGGAAAGAACAGCAGCGGATCATCGGCCAGCAGGCGCTGGTGAAACAGCTCTTTCTGCTGCTTGGCGTGGGATGATTTGCGTTCGATGAAGACCGTCCCCGTGGCCTGTGCGATGAAACCGATCAACGGCCATTTGCGCACCTCGGCCTTGGAGACGAAACAGATGCGCGCTGCGGCGCTGAGGGTAAAGATATCCAGCCACGAGGCATGGTTTGCCACGATCGCACCGCTGTGATGCATGGGCTTGCCGACAACCTTCAGGCCCATTCCCATGAAAAACAGTGAAATCCGGCTGGCCAGCTGCACGATGCGGGGCGAGAGCGCCCGTTTGCCCAGGGGGCGCTCGATCAAACGGGCGAGCAGCAGCACGACCAGCAGGCTGTAGATGGTGATGGCAATCGCCAGAAAACGCAGCACGCCAAGGGAAAACCCGACAACCCCCGCGCGCGGCGGCGTTGGTGGGGGTATGTCGGCCCAGTGCGTGGTCATCCCCGGCCCCCGGCGCGGCGGGTATAGGCCTGCTTGTGGCGTGCCGACATGCGCTCGGTATCCATCATCAGGCAGACATCGGTGGTGTTGAAATCATGGTCGATAAAGGCGCCATCGCCGACGAACCCCCCAAGGCGCAGATAGGCCTTGATCAGCGCAGGGGTCTGGGCCATTGCCCGCACCCGGTCGATTCTGTCGGCGGGGATCAGGTCAAGCGGTTGATAATATTCTTCTCTTACCCTTACCCGCATGTCGGGTGGGGCAAGGTGGTTCTGCCATAGATAGGACAGCGACTCGGCGATCTTCTGCGGATCGGTCCCGTGATATGAGGCAACCCCGAACATGATTTCGATATCATGCCCAAGAACATAGTCGGCCAACGCATTCCACAGCAGATACATGGCCACCCCGCCGCGGTGTTCGGCGTCAACACAGGAACGTCCCAGTTCCAGCAGGCGCCGCCCTGATTCCAGCAGCGGTGTCAGATCGTATTCATGCGCCGAATAGAACCCCGGCCCGGCAAGGGCGACATCCGAGCGCAGCAGCCGATAGACCCCCACCACATGATCAAGGTTTGCCGGATCGCGGCGCGTGTCGATCAGCAGAAGGTGGTCATAGACGGAATCGAAATCGTCATGTTCGATCCTGTTGGCATGATCGACGGTCGGGCCATGGGCGCCAAGTTCCTCGACGAAAACCCGATAGCGCAGACGCTGGGCCGCAATCAGCTCGTCATCGGTTTCGGCGAGCTTGATCTGGAAATGTCGTGCCTGTGAGTGCAGATCTCTGGCCATCCTGGATGGTCACCGCCGATAAATTGAAACTCGTCAATGTTTATGGTTTCGGGGGGCGGTTGGCAACTGAAAGCTGGTTATTCCGGAATATGTTGCAATGCCCTATAGGCGAGAATAACATAACAGAAACACATCCTAAGATTGTGATTCGATATGATATTCAAGCGTAACAACGGCGGAATTTATCGTCACCTTGCCGGCGTGTTCGAAATTCACGGTGATACGTGTCCCGATGACCGATTGAACCTGCCCGATCCCCCAATCCCTCTGCCCAGGGTGGATGACCAGATCGCCGGGTTCAAAGCTGTTCACGCTGTCTTGCATGTCATTCGTCCTGTGGGTGGCGCATGCCGGGCGGTTGGGGGCGCGCCATGACGGTTATGCGCCAGCCCCGCCTGACAGAACTGGTCAGCTCGCGCATCTGCCACGATCTGATAAGCCCCTTGGGCGCGGTAAGCAACGGGCTTGAACTGTTGCAGATGCGCGAGGGGGCCTCTTCACCCGAACTGGAGCTGGCCCTTCAGGCAATCGCCGCCGCAAATGCGCGGGTCCGGTTTTTCAGGATCTGTTTCGGAGTTTCCGGCAGTGAGGCACAGATTGCGCGTTCCGAGGTGGTTGGCATCCTGAATGACCATTTTGCCGAATCCCGCATCAACATTGTCTGGGAATCGGAAAGATCGGTCGCGCGGGCATCGGCGCAGCTGGCCTTTCTGGCGATCATGTGCCTTGAAAGGGCCTTGCCCCAGGGTGGCCTGATCGAGGTCGTGCAAAACGGCAAGGGGTGGATATGGCAGGGGCGCGGGCCCGCCTTGCGCCCGTCGCCCGGCGAATGGGCCGTGCTGGAAGGGCAGCCCTTGGAGGCCCCGACACCGGCGACGGTTTCCTTTGTGCTACTGCACGAACTGACCCGCTGGCACCGCCCCGGCCTGTCAGTTGAAATTGGCAATGGCGGTATCAGGATGTGTTTGTAGCGATCAGATTTCGCGCAGATCCTGCCTGAACCGGCGCATGTTTGCGGCATAGCCTTCGGCCGACTTGCGCAGCATCGCGATGGCCTTGTCGTCCAGCTGCCGCACCACCTTGCCCGGCGCTCCGACCACCAGCGAGCCGGGCGGAATCTCCTTGCCCTCGGTCACCAGCGCGCCGGCGCCGATCAGGCAATTGTCGCCGATGCGCGCGCCGTTCAGCACGGTCGCGTTCATGCCGATCAGGCAGTTGTCGCCGATGGTGCAGCCATGCAGCATGGCCTTGTGGCCCACCGTGCAGCCGCGCCCGATGGTCAGCGGAAAGCCCATATCGGTATGCAGCACGCAATGGTCCTGGATATTGGTGTCATCCCCGATCACCAGCGGCTCGTTATCGCCGCGCAGGGTGGCGTTGAACCAGATGCCCACGCCGCTGCCCAGCACCACATCGCCGATCAGATGCGCGCCGGGCGCAACCCAGTAATCGCCGCTTTCGGGCAGTTTCGGCTGGCGGTCACCAAGACGGTAAAGCGTCATTTCATCAATTCCTCGTATTCTGCATTCAGGCGGCGGACATGTTCCACCAGATAGGGGCGGCGGATGCGTTTCAGGCGCTCGGCGGTCAGGATGGCGCGCAGGCGGGCCTCGGTTTCATCCAGATCGTCATTGATCAGCACATAGTCATATTCGGCCCAGTGGCTGATCTCGGCGCGCGACTTTTCCATGCGCGCGCGGATCACCTCGGCCGAATCCTGCCCGCGTGCGTTCAGCCGGCGTTCGAGTTCCGCAATCGAGGGCGGCAGGATAAAGATCGACACCACCGCATCGCGCAGGGCAGAGCCCGCGATCTGCTGGCCGCCCTGCCAGTCGATATCGAACAACACGTCGCGCCCGTCATTGATGGCGGCCTCGACCGGCCCCTTGGGCGAGCCATAGAAATTGCCGAACACCTCGGCATGTTCCAGCATCTCGCCGCGTGCGATCATCTGGCGAAAGGTCTCGTGATCGACGAAATGGTAATCCACCCCGTCGCGTTCGCCGGGGCGCGCCGGGCGGGTGGTTGCACTGACCGAAAAGCTCAGGCTTTCGTCCCATTCCATCAGGCGCCTGGCCAGCGTGGACTTGCCCGCGCCCGAGGGCGAAGACAGGATGATCAGCAGGCCGCGCCTTTTGCCTTCGGTCATGGTGTGTTCCGTTTCATTCGACATTCTGAACCTGCTCGCGCATCTGGTCGATCACGGTCTTGAGGTCAAGCCCGATCCGCGTGAGATCGGTCGAACCCGATTTCGAACACAGCGTGTTGGCCTCGCGGTTGAATTCCTGCATCAGGAAATCGAACTTGCGCCCTATGGGGGCGTCGGTTTCCAGCAGGGCGCGGGCGGCGGCGACATGGGCGTTCAGGCGGTCGATTTCCTCGGTCACGTCGGCCTTGACCGCGATCAGCGCCAGTTCCTGCGCCAGACGGTCGGCATCCACGCCCTCGGCGTTTTCCAGCACCAGTGCCAAGTTGCGTTTCAATGTTTCGCCCATCTGTTGGCGGCGCTCTTCGGCCAGCTTGCGGGCCTGTTCCACCAGCTTTTCGATCTGTTCGATCTGGTCGGTCAGAACCATGGCCAGGGCATGGCCTTCGGCGGCGCGGGCCTGAGCGAAGGCGTCAAGCAAGGGGGTGATCTGGTCCTTGAGCGTCTTGACCAGGGCCGAAATGTCGTCGTCCTCGTCAGACGTGTCCAGCACACCCCGCAAAGACAGGATATCGGCGGCGCTGCTGGCGGTCAGATGCAGGCCCTTTTGCTGCGCGCGCGCCTCGGTCATGCGCAGCGCCTCGAGGATCTGGTCAAGCTGGTCGCTGTTCAGCGAAGCCGCGCCGTTTTCGCTGGCCTTTTGCAGGCGCAGCCCGACCGAGATGTTGCCCCGTGCAAAACGCGCACCGATGGCCTTGCGCAGGGCAAGTTCAAGATCGCCCAGCCCCTCGGGCAGACGCAGGCGAATATCCAGCCCGCGCGCGTTGACGCTGCGCATTTCCCAGGCCCAGCTACGGCTGCCTTGATTGCCTGCAAGCGAGGCAAATCCTGTCATAGAATTAACCATTTAACGGATTTTTCCTCTCTTTTCGGAAATTTTTCTGCGATATTAACCCGCGGGTAAGCATTGCGAATACAGGGTTAACAAAAACAGCCCTTGTCCACAACAAGGCTTGCCCAGCGGGGGCGGCAGAGATGACACGAGGCTGGAAAGATGAGGACAAGCACGGAAAGGTTCGACAATGTGGTCAATCTGTATGGGCGCCCTGAAAGAATGAAAAACCCGCTGCTTGCCGGGCTGCTGGCGCATTGGCAGGAACTCCGCCAGGGCAGGATTGCGCCGGAAAGATCCGAGGTGGATCCCAACGCCATTTCGGACGTGCTGGCGCATGCCTTTATCCTTGAACCCGTCCGCGACGGCGCACCGCGGATCCGCATTGCCGGAATGGCGCTGTGCGACCTGCTGGGGATGGAGCTGCGGGGCATGCCGGCAACGGCGCTGTTTTCCGATTCGGCGCGGCCAGAATTCCTGCGCCTTTGTGGTGGCATGTTCGATCATCCCACCGTGACCGAGGTGTCCTTGTCGGCGGCCGGCCATGACATCCCCGCCGATCTGCTGATGCTGCCGCTTGCCGATGCCGAGGGGCGGATTGCGCGCATCCTTGGCGCGCTGGTCTGCGAGGCAATCGGCCTGCAACCGCCGACAAGGTTTGATATCCTTCACAGCAACCTGCATGCCATTCATGCCGCGGCCGAAGCACTGCCTCAGGGCATGGCCGAACCTGCGGCCGCCTTTGGCCATGCGCCAAGGGCCAAGGGGGGAATTGGCCCGCGCCTGACGCTGATCGACTGTTCCGAGCTGGAGGGGAGGGGGTAGGCCGCGCACTCAGGTGAACTTGCGGAAAAAGCGGGTGCGGTCGAACATTTCTTCCAGCGCCTCGACCCGCTGGCGCGAGCTGTCCCAGGTGCGTTCCTGCACTGCGGCGATCATGGTTTCGAGCAGCAGCAGCAGCGTCACCGATGAATCCCAGGCAGACGGCACGGTGATCCGGCCGCAGAACACGTGATCGGCAAAGCTGTGAACGGGTGAGCGCCACTGGTCGGTCAGCAGAATGATCCGCGCGCCGCGCTCTGCCGCCATTTCGGCCAGCTTGAGGGTTGAATTTTCGTATCTGCGCACATCGAAGATCACGATCACATCGTCCTTGTTCACGTCCAGCAGATAGTGCGGCCAGGCGTTTGAAATCGACTGGATATGCGTCACGTTGGGGCGCAGCACCTGCATGTGCAGAAACAGGTAATCGGCCAGCGACCGCGTGATCCGCCCGCCAACCACATATAATGCGCGCGACGGGTCGGCCAGCAAGGCGCAGCTTTCCTCGAACGAGGTGATGTCGATATGGGTCAGCATCTGGCGGATGTTGCTGATCACGGCATCGGTGAAACGGTTGAGGATATGTTCGTCGGGGGCCTGTTCCGCCCAGGATTTGTATTTCGATATGGGGTCGGAAATACGCGCCTCGATTTCGCGTCGCAGCGCGGCCTGAAAATCGGGAAAGCCGGAAAAGCCCAGCTTTTGCACCATACGGGCAACCGTCGGGGTCGAAACCTTGGCGTTATGGGCAATCGCCGTGATCGAGCCAAGCCCTGAAACCGGATAGTTTTCAAGCAGGGAATAGGCAAGCTGGCGTTCCGCGCGGGTCAGGCCATCCATGGCGTTTTGCAGGCGCTCGGAAATGGTGTCGGATTGTTCGCTCATCTTCCCCCCTTTCCGCAAGGATACTGACAGAGCGAATTCAAGTGAAGAAAATTTTTCAGTAAAGTTGTTGACAGATTTCAAAACTGTGAAAAGATTTGTACACAAATGTCTTTTGGGGGGCTTTCGCAGAATCACATGACCGCGCCTGTTCGCAAACTGGCCGAAAGGGCCGTCGAGCTGCATAACCCGCATGGTTCGGGGCATGTCGTGCTGGTCTGTGAACACGCGTCCAATGTCATCCCTGCCGAATTTCAGGGCCTTGGCCTGCCGCAAGATCTGCAAACGGCCCATATCGCCTGGGATCCGGGCGCCCTGCCGGTTGCCAGACATCTGGCCGGTCTGCTGGACGCGCCGCTGGTCAGCGGGGGGCTTTCGCGGCTGCTGTATGATTGCAACCGCCCGCC
>WFQE01000225.1 GCA_015487165.1 Paracoccaceae bacterium
AGCTGTGAATCTTCTTCGTCGCCGATGGGGGTTTCAAGGCTGATCGGTTCCTTGGCGATCTTCATCACCTTGCGCACCTTTTCCAGCGGCATCTGCAGCTTTTCGGCCAGTTCCTCGGGTGTCGGTTCGCGGCCGATCTCGTGCAGCATCTGGCGGCTGGTGCGCACCAGCTTGTTGATGGTTTCGATCATGTGCACCGGAATACGGATGGTGCGCGCCTGATCGGCGATGCTGCGGGTGATCGCCTGGCGGATCCACCATGTCGCATAGGTGCTGAACTTGTAGCCGCGGCGGTATTCGAACTTGTCCACCGCCTTCATCAGGCCGATATTGCCTTCCTGGATCAGGTCAAGGAATTGCAGCCCGCGATTGGTGTATTTCTTGGCGATCGAGATGACCAGCCGCAGATTGGCCTCGACCATTTCCTTTTTCGCCTGACGGGCCTCTTTTTCGCCCTTCTGCACCTGGTTGACGATGCGGCGGAATTCGGGAATGTCCACGCCCACATATTGCCCGACCTGCGCCATCTCGGCGCGCAGCTCTTCGGCCTTGGCGCGGAAGCGGTCGTTGAAGGTGGCCCAGCCACGGCCGGTCTTTTCGGACATGCGGTCAAGCCAGGTCGGGTCGAGCTCATAGCCGCGATAGGCCTCGATGAATTCGCGCCGGTTGATGCGGCTCTGATCCGCCAGTTTCACCATGGCGCTGTCGATGGACATGATCTTGCGGTTGATGCCGTAAAGCTGATCGATCAGGGCCTCGATACGGTTGTTGTGCAGGTGCAACGAGTTGACCAACTCGACGATTTCCGAACGCAGCTTCTGATAGGTTGCCTCGTCCTTTTTCGAAAATGTCGTGGCTTCGTTCAATGTGGCCGACATGCGGCTATTCTGCATTTCCTCCAGCTTGGCATAATCGGAGGCAATGCGATCCAGCGTTTCAAGCACCTTGGGCTTGAGTGCGGCCTCCATCGCGGAAAGCGAAAGATTGGCCTGATCGTCCTCGTCATCATCATCGTCGTCCGAGGCAATCGGGTTGCCGTCGGCGTCGGTTTCGGGCTCTTTCTTTTCCGGCTTCTTGCCGTCCGTGGCGGTTTTCAGGATATCGGGATTCGGTGTGACCTCTTCCTCGTCATCGTCGCCCATGGCGCCGGAAAAGGTGGTTTCCAGGTCGATCACATCGCGCAGAAGGATTTCTTCTTCCAGCAATTCATCGCGCCAGATGGTGATGGCCTGAAAGGTCAGCGGGCTTTCGCACAGGCCCGCGATCATGGTGTTGCGGCCGGCCTCGATACGCTTGGCGATGGCGATTTCGCCCTCGCGTGACAACAGTTCGACGCTGCCCATCTCGCGCAGATACATGCGCACGGGGTCGTCGGTGCGGTCCAGCTTTTCGGTTTCGGTCTTGGCGACCGCCACCTCCTTGGAAGAAGAGGTTTCGACCAGATCGGTCGATTTCTGTTCTTCTTCCTCGGCTTCGTCATCCTCGATGATGTTGATGCCCATTTCGCTGAGCATGGACATCACGTCCTCGATCTGCTCGCTGGAAACCTGTTCCTGCGGCAGCACCTTGTTCAGCTCGTCATAGGTGACATAGCCACGCTCGCGCGCTTCGGCTATCATCTTCTTGACGGCTGCCTGGCTGAGATCGCCAAGTGCTGCCGCGTCGTTGCTGGTGTCGTCGGGTTTTGTCACATCCGTGTCCTTGGCGGCCATAGGTCACTCCGTCGTCAGAAGGGCAAAATCACCGAAGGGTGATTCGCGCGAATCATTTGTGCGAATCAACACTGCGAATCAGCGATTCGCAATGCAATTCAGTGTTTTTTCTTCACCCAGACCTGATTATCGATCAGATTTTGCAGGTATCGGGACAAAAGCTCGCGATCTTCGGCCTCGGCCCCGCCCTCGGGAAGGGAAGACCGGCTTGCCTTTTCGCGCGCCTCTGCGGCCTGTTGCAGGCGCCAGGTCAGGCCCTCATCGACCATTCCGGCCATATCCTGCATGGCCTCGAGGATTTCCAGCGCACTGCCCCTGTAGGCTTCGAGCTTGGCCAGCTCCTCGGCCAGCGCCAGTCTGGCCGTTTCCCGGTCCACCTGCTTGCGGATCGTGGGTGTGATACGCACATGGCGCAGGGACAGCAGATTTTCAACCACTTCGGGGCCCAGTTCGCCGGAAATTTTTTCGCGCAACGCGGCCGAATCTCCGGGTGCCTGGGCGTGATGCAACAGCGCGTCGCGCAGGCGATCATGGTCGCGGCCGTGGAAATGCAGCTTTTCCAGCGCGGTTTCGAAATCGGCGATCAGCTCGGGATAGGTCAGGCAGATGGCCAGGATGACGGCCTCGCGCAGGCGGTCTTCAGTTTCCTGTTGGCCCGATGCATTTGCCAGCAGCGATGAGCGGGTGCTTTCGGTGGGGGCATCCAGCCAGCCGCGTGCCTGTTTTCCCGAGCGCCCCGACCGGCCCCGTGCCGATCCTTGTGCCGATCCTTGTGCCGGCCTGCCGCGCCGGTCGCCCGAAGGGGCGAACAATGTGTAGCGCTTCTCGCGCAGGGCCGCGGCATAGTGGTTGCGCACGATCGGGTCATTGATACGCCCCAGCGCCGATTTCAGGCTGGCATCCAGTGCGGCGCGTCTTTCGGGGCTGTCGAATATCTTTCCCGTCGTTTCACGCTGCCACAGCAGATCGACCAGCGGACGCGCCGTATCCAGCAGCTTTTGCATGGCGCCGGGGCCCTGGGCACGCAACAGGTCGTCGGGGTCCAGCCCCTCGGGCAGCAGGCAGAAACGCAATGTCTGGTTTGGCGCCAGCAGCGGCAGCGCCACGTCGATCAGACGCATGGCGGCGTTCAGCCCGGCCTTGTCGCCGTCCAGCGCGATGATCGGCTCGGGAGCGATACGCCACATCAGGCGCAGCTGATCGGCGGTGATCGCGGTGCCAAGGGGGGCCACCACATCGCGGAAACCGGCCTGCGACAGCGCGATCACATCCATATAGCCCTCGGCCACGATCAGGCGGCCCGTCTTGCCGGCGGCCTCGCGCGCGGGGACGAAATTGAACAGGCTGCGGCCCTTGTCGAACAGGGGTGTTTCGGGCGAGTTCAGATATTTTGCCCGCGCATTCGGATCCAGCGCGCGGCCGCCAAAGGCGATGCAGCGGCCCCGTGAATCGCGGATCGGAAACATGATGCGGCCGCGAAAACGGTCATAGGGGTGGCCGCCATCGTCGGGCTTGATGGCCAGCCCCGCCTGCACCACCAGATTGGGCGCGACCCCCTTGCCGGTGAGGTGCTGGAACAGCGCGGTGCGGCTGTCGGGGGCAAAGCCGATCTCGAAGCGGTTGATCATTTCGTCCGAAAGCGCCCGGTCTTGCAGATATGTACGCGCCCGCGCACCCTCGGCCATGTTCAGATGCAGGCGATAGAATTGCGCCGCCTGTTCCATCACCTCGACCAGCTGGCTGCGCAGATCTGCCTTTTCCTGCGCCTTGGGGTCGCGCGCGGGCATGGTCATCCCGGCCTCGCGGGCGAGGATCTCGACCGCCTCCATGAAGCTGACATTTTCGGTCTCGCGCACGAATGTCAGCGCGTCGCCCTTGGCGTGGCAGCCAAAGCAGTAATAGAACCCCTTGCGGTCATCGAGGTGAAAGGACGGGGTCTTTTCCTGATGAAAGGGGCAGGGTGCCCAGTAATCGCCCTTGGCGGGGTTCGACTTGCGCGCATCCCATACCAGCTTGCGCCCGGCAACAGCCGCCAGCGACACGCGCGAACGCAGTTCGTCAAGGAATCCGGGTGGCAGGCTCATGGCGTGGAATATCGGGCAGGCGGGGTTGTGATGCAAGGGCGTTGGCTGGTGGGTTCGGCTGCCCCGTGGCATGAAGCCGAGGGAAACGCCTGCCCCGAGGTGGGTGCGTAGGCGCCTGCCTGTGGGGCGGGTAAACATACCTTAGCCACCCGAATCTGAAGCTCGCTACACTGGTTTTCTATTCCCCGGATTGCCTGCAATCCGGTTCGCGCCCGGCCCCGCCCCCCAGGGCGGGCGCGAATTGGTGGTATCGTTTCAACAGGTTGCAGCGTTTCACTCGTGAAAGCCGGCGCGCGGGTCTCGGTGCGCCCCCCCTCGGGACCGGGCGCGAACCTTGCCTTCTTTCTGCCAATTGAATGAAGCGTATGTTGTTTCCGACGTGCCCGGCTCGCCTTTCATGTCACAGTCACCAGCATCAATATGCTGCCCACCACCAGCGCCATGCCGGCCAGCTCGCGCCCACTGTGGCGTTCGTGAAAGAACAGGGTCGAGGCGGCAAAGGTGAACAGCAGCTCGATCTGCCCCAGCGCCTTGACATAGGCCGCATGTTGCAGCGTAAAGGCCATGAACCAGCCATATGATCCCAGAACGCCGGTCAGCCCGACAAGCGCCGTCACGCGCCAGCTGCGCAGCACAGTCGAGATTTGCCCGCGCTCGCGCCAGACCAGCCAGGCGGCCATGACAAGGCTTTGGAAAACCGTGACAAAGGCCAGCGTCACCGCCGCCCGGATCACGAAATCGCCCCCCTCCAGCGCCAGCGAGGCCCCGCGATAGCCGGTTGCCGACACTCCGAACAGCGCCCCCGATGCCAGCCCCAGAACCGAGGCCCGGTTGATCAGCCGCCGGCGCCAGGGTAGCGGCGCGGCCGGGCGCGGCGGGTCGGCCAGCAGGATCACGCCGACCAGCCCGATCACGATGGCACTCATGCCCGCGGCCGAGATCCTTTCGCCCAGCAGGATCAGCGCGATCAGCGCGGTCTGCACGGTTTCCGTCTTTTTCAGGGTGATCCCGACGGTGAAATTGCGGCTGGCAAACAGGGCAACGACGCATAGCGTTGCCAAAATCTGCGACAGCCCGCCGATCATGGCGAAACCCAGGAAACGCGCGTTCATGGCCGGCATCTCGCGCAGGCCTGATGCGGTCAACGCCAGTACCAGCACAACCGCCAGCGGTGCGGCAAAGACAAAGCGCGAAAAGGTGGCCCCGCCGGTGGACAGGCGGGTGTCCTTCAGATGTTTCTGCAACATGAAGCGCAGGTTTTGCGCAAAAGCGGCAAAGATGGTGATCGGGATCCAAAGCGGCATGGCCCCTGTCTGCCATGGCGCACCGCCCGCGTCGAGGGCGCGCCTGCCTCAGCGGGGCTGGCCGATGGCCCGCCCGATGCCTTCGGGGCGCGGCAGGCGGGCGTGAAGGCGCTCGATCTCGGCCAGCTTTCGGGCAATCTCCGGCTGCGGGGCGCAGGCCCGCCGGGTTTCAAGGCTGACATGGATCAGCATCTGTTCACAGGTCGCCAGCAACGCGCCTTCGCCATCATACATCATGCCGAACACATGCATTTTCTTTCCCTGCCCGGATAACAGCAGCGTTTCGACGCGGATCGGGTTGCCCGCACGCACCTCGCCCAGATGGCGGATATGGGTTTCGGCGGTGAAATAGCTGTTGCCGCCGGCGATATAGGCGGCATCCGCCCCGATCATTTCCATGAAACGGTCGGTCGCGTTGGAAAAGGCCTCCAGATAGCGGGCCTCGTTCATGTGGCCGTTATAGTCGGTCCAGCTTTCGGGAACCAGTCGTTCCAACGTGACAATGGGGCGGGAAAAATCGGTGTCTTGCGTCATTTCTGTTGCCTCAGCAGTATTTCCGCGGTGATCAGAACAGGGTTGCGCCCCTGTTGCAGCCGACCTTCCATCCAGTTGCCGTCCAGTCCGACAAGCGCGATGTCCAGCGCGGCGGATGGGGCGTCGCCTGTCAGGTCGATCCGGCCATCGGTGAAATAGAATTCGGTGGCATAGCTTTCCAGAACGCCGCCATTGGCGAAATGCGCCCCGATCAGGCTGCCGACCCCGTGAACCGAGGCCCGTTGCCAACCCGCCGCCCGACAACAGGCAATCAACGGTTCGCTGATTTCGATATTCGGTGTGATGCGCAGCAAGATGCCCTCGGCATCGTCGGGCGCTTTGTGTGCTGCCACGGGCGAGAACAGCTCGAACCCGGTCTGCGCGTCTGCAACGCGCTGAAAGGCTGCGTCGCGAAAGGCGTATCCAGTGATGCGGACCGGCACGGAAGGCACGCAGGTTTCCGGCAAAAGATGGCCCATCGTGACCTTGCCCCGGGCATCCCGGAACTTGCCGTGACAGTGGTAGTACATGAGA
>WFQE01000226.1 GCA_015487165.1 Paracoccaceae bacterium
ACCGTTCCGTCCGGCCCCACGGTCAGCGGGCCGCTGAAATAGGCGACCAGTTCTTCGGTCGGGGGCGGGCTTTGCAGGCGCTCGGCCATGGCGCCATCGCCGCCCGAACGCAGCTGCCCCGGATTGCCCTGCGTGCCGTCGATCAGCCGCCCATACATGTCGCGGATCTGCATCCCCAGCCGCCTCTGCCCGAAATAATGCGCATCCGGGTCGGGCGCCTGAAAACGTGTCAGGTTGAGGATGCCGACATCGACCGCGGCAATGGTGGCATAGGCGGTTTCACCCGGGCGCACCCCGTCAACCTTCAGCCGAACGCGCATCGGCCCGCGGGGTGCGGATTCGGGCGCGGTAATCAGCCGGGCGCGCAGCCGGTGATCCTGGGGATCGACCTGTGCCCAGTTCAGCCCGATTGCGCGTGCCGGGTTATGGCCGGCTTCGGTATCCATCGGCCGGATAACCGTCGCCGTGACATAGGCGCCGGCGCCCCAATCCTCGGTGACATCAAGATCGACCAGGTTTTCCCCCTTGACGACCTTGACCGTCTTCATGTCGATCAGATGGTTCGACATCACCGTGATCAGCGCAACCCCGCTGCTGCGCGGCACAAGGCGCAGCCTTGCGGTATCGCCAACACGGTACTTGTCCTTGTCCAGACCGATTTCCAGCGCATCAGGCGTGTTCACACTCGCAGCCGAGGCATACCAGCCCGCGCGGAAATCCGTTGACGATATGGTGGGGTTTGCACCCGTGGTTTCGACCCGCAACTCGTAATGGCCCCAATCGACCGGCACCTCGATCCTGACCGGGCCACGGGTTCCGGCCGCGATCTCGCCCCCGGCCACGCGAACGCGGGTGGTGACGGGTTCATAGTTCCACTCACCAAAGGATTCATACCACTGATAGCGCGTCCTGATCCGGTTCAGAACCCAGCGCGCGGCGGGCATGGCCTGTTGTTCAAGATCGGGGCCGACCGCAATCACGTCAAAGGCGGCGTTGGCCCCTTCGGGCAGATCGCCGTCGAACAGCGGACGAATGCCGATCACCATATGCGAAGGCGCAACCGGCAGCTCAATCGAACGCTCTACCGGGCGGCCGGAACCTTCCCTGAGGCGCACGATCGCGGTCAGGGAAAGCGGGCGCGATACGTCGCCCGCGCGGGGCATGGTCAGGCCAAAGCGCGCCTTTCCGTCCGCATCGGTCTGCAAATTGCCTTTCGTGTATTCCAGCCGGCCGTTGAAAGGCTGGTCGTAGCGGCCAAAGCGATAGCCGGGAAAGCCCTTCAGCCCCTCGGCAAGATGCAGCCGGGCTTCGGCCTCGATATTCAACCCTGCGGCCGGGGCGCCATACAGATAGCGCGCCGACAGGCCGATCACCGGGTTCTTGCCAAGGTGAACGGGGCGTTTAGGGGCATCAATGTCGAATTCCACCCGGTCGGGCATCAGATCCTCGACAAGGAACTTGCCCGACGCCAGCGGCGGCGCCTTGGGGTCGGCATGCAGGTTGACCGTCCATGTCCCGCGCATCGCGGCCTTTGGCAGCGGCAGCTCCAGCACATGCCCGCCAGCGCCCAGATCCGGCAGCTGCCGGCGCGTGAATTCAACCCCGTCGGGGCGGGTGATGATGGCGGTCAGCGCAAGCCCCTGCAATGCCTCGGCGCGGCTGTCACGCACCAGCGCCGTCAGAAACACCGTTTCGCCGGGGCGATAGGCGCCGCGTTCGGTTGTCATGAACACGTCAATCGGCGGCGGAGACTTGCGCCCCGCGACCCCCCGGTCCGACAGGTCAAAGGCCGCATCTGTCAGGTTGAGAAAGGCAAAATCGTCCTGTTTTTCGACGGTGATCATCTGCACCCGCTTGCCGGCCCTGCCCGCCAGCAGGCCGGGCGCGAAATGGGCATAGCCCTTTGCGTCGGTCACCGCCTCGGCCAGAATGTCGTTATTGCGGGCGATCAGCCTGACCCGCGCGCCGGCCGTGGCAGATGCATCCCTGAGCGAGCGCAGGAACACATGCAGCCCGTCACCGCCCTTCATGGTGGAAATTCCAAGATCGGTAACGATGAACCACTGCGCCGCCGCGGCCCTGTCATACGGGTCGGCCCCGGGCACACGCGCGCGCATCACATAGACGCCGGGCTTGAAATCGCTGATGACATCGCCGATGGGCAGCGCGGTCACGACCTCTTTGTTCAGCTGCAACTCGACCTTGCCGCGCCCTGCCCAGACCTCTTCGCCCAGCGAGTTGACGATATCGCGTTCATCCCAGGGCGACAGCGCCCGGCCGAAATATCCCTTGCGAAACGCCCTGACGAGGTTGCGATCCACCACGCGGTGGATCTTGAGGTCCACTTCCGACAGGTTCACCGTCACGATGGGGATGGTCGCGGTCTTGCCCCGGGGCAGAACATAGGCCCGGCCCACGAAATGCGCCGAGGGGTCGCGGTCACGGACATAGACCTTCAGGGTAATCGGCTTGACCAGCTTTTCGCCACTTGCCGCCGGCATCCCCTTGCGGAACCGCAGGACATGGGTCTTGCCCCGGCTGACACCTTCGACGCACAGCTGCCGGCCCTGTGTCTCGACCGCAAGGCCGGGCTCGGGCAATTGCACATAGTCGGCATAGTCCACCCCGGCGGCAACAAGATCTTCCGAAAATGTCGCGCAGATGCGCGGCAGGGCGGCGTTGTTGTCTACCTGATGCTCGACCACGCGAAAGCCGTAGAGTTCGACAAATCGTGCGATCTTGTCGGCTGTTTTCGGGCTTGGATATATTTCCTGCGCCAGTCGCAAGATACTCAGCCCACGCCTTCCGTCAGAGCGCGCCGCCAGGGCATCGGCAAGATCGCGCAGGGCCGTCGCCTGCAGATCCGGCGTCGTGGCCCGCAGAAAGGCATTGATCGCGGCCGCCGTGCGAAGACGTTTCAGGCGCTGTTTCTCCTTGTAGCTGTTCGCCGTGACCGCGCCGGCAATGCGGCCGAAAAACAGCCAGTGTTCGGGCGCGTCGCTGACACCGACGGCCGCGCCGACCAGCTTGAGCGCCTTGTTCAAGTCCTTGCTGGCCGTGGCCTTAGAGGCAGCGGCAAGAAAATCCTCGGCCTTCCACTGATTGGCCAGATAGTTGCGGCCCATGTCGCGCGCCACCTTGCCCGCCTCTTTCAGATAGCGCGGCGGCAACAGGGAAAGCTGCGCAAGGCGTTGGTCGCGGATCTTCAGCACCTTCGGGTCGGTCGGGATGATGCGCGCGGAAACTGCCCCCTCGAATGGCGTCATTTCACCGACGCCCGTTTTGGGGAAACAGGCGTTGCTTTTGAAATTATAGGTGAATGCCTTGCACTGGTTGTCTTTCAGGCAGGATTTCAGGCAGCTGTCAAAGGTGGTTTCGAAGATCGGGGCCAGATCCTTGCCAGGAAAATCCATGTTGCGGATCAATACCGCGCGCCGGTCTGGCACGACCGGTTCACCGGCAGAGACGGCACTCGACCATCCGAAGATGGACAGCACAAAATAAATAGCAAAAGGCAAATAGCGGGCAATAGTCATGACAACACCCCAATACACGGATAAAAACAGAAGATATGGTCGCATGAAGGTCCGATCATTGCAACTTGAGTTGTCAAACAAAGCCCGGGGACAGCATGGCCCATATCGACTATGACGAGCTCTCACAGCGCCTGCGCGCCCTATGCGCCGGCGAAACCGACCACGTCGCCCTGATGGCAAGCATCGCCTGCGAGGTTTTCCACGCGGACAAGCGTTTCGACTGGGTCGGATTTTACCGCAATGTCGGCAATGAAACGCTCAAGATCGGCCCGTATCAGGGCGGGCACGGATGCCTGACGATCCCGTTTTCGCGCGGGGTCTGCGGGGCGGCGGCGAGAACCGGCAAGGTGCAGATTGTTGACGATGTCGATGCCTTTCCCGGCCATATCGCCTGTGCGTCAAGCACGCGCTCCGAGCTGGTGATCCCCTTCAACGACCCCGGTGACCATCTGACCGGCGTGCTTGATATCGACAGCAACCAACCGGCGGCCTTTGATGCGCAAGACGCCCAGCGCCTGCAGGGCCTGCTTGACGAAATATTTGGCTGAATACGGGGCGCGCCGGATCGCGGTGCTGCTCAGCCCCCGGCCTGCAATGCCTTTCCCAGACGCGGCAGACGCGCGCGTTTCAGCAGGGCGCGCATCGGCTGGGCCGCGCCTGACAGTTCTTCGGCCCTTTGGCGCACCGCTTCGCAGGTATCGCGCACGATCCCCGGCTGCGCCGCCAGCAGTTCCATCGCAAACATGTCGGGATCCAGCCGGCGAATACCAAAGCCGGCCAGCACGCGCGCGGGGAAATCGCGGCGGTTATAGGTCAGCAGCCCGTCGGCGTGCCCCGTGACCGCGGCGGCCAGAACATGGCGGTCATTGATGTCGGGCAGGGTCAGGCTGGCCTCCAGTTGATCGTCGGCGGCAATTTCGCTTTTCGGCCAGTGATGCCGCAGCAGCGCGATTTCCGCGCGCGCAACATCCTGCTGGTCGGGCAGATTACGGGCAACGGCGCGCGCCCATTCCTCAAGGATACGGGCCGACCACAGCGGCACGAAACACCCATGCCCGGCGCAGCCCAGCATGATTTCGCGTGTCACCGTGGGATACAGGACACAGGCATCCAGCAACACCCGCATCAGTCAAGCCGGAAGAACAGCGCCTTGAGATACCCCGATTCCGCCAGATGCGGATGCTGCGGGTGGTCGGGGCCGGCGCTGCCCGAATGGATCAGCTGCGCCTGCCGTCCGGCGCGCCCGATACCGCGCACCGAGGCCGCCTTGAAGCGGGCCGGATCAACCGCGTGCGAGCAGGAACACAACACCAGATAGCCGCCCCGCGAAACCAGCCCCGCACCAAGACGCGCAACCCGTTCATAGGCACGCAGACCGGCCTCGAGCGCGGGTTTCGCAGGGGCAAAGGCGGGCGGGTCGCAAACGACAAGGCCATAATCCCTGCCCTCTGAGGCAAGTGACGACATGATTTCGAACGCATCCCCGCGGATGGTGGCAAACTGGCCCGCAAAACCCGAGGCCTCGGCCCCGTGCACGGCAAGGTCAAGTGCTGCGGCAGACGCATCGACAACATCGGCACAGCGCGCGCCCCCCGCCAGCGCCGCAAGGGCAAAGCCGCCGACATGGGAAAAGACGTCCAGAACGCTGGCATCGCGCGCCAGCCGCGCGGCAAAGGCATGGTTGTCGCGCTGGTCAAAGAACAGCCCGGTCTTCTGCCCTTTCAGGAGATCGGCAAAATAGGTGGCACCGTTCATCTGCACCCTGACCGGCGCGTCAAGCCGGCCCTGAACGACCAAAAGCTCCTCGGCCAGACCTTCCAGCTTGCGCGCCCGCCCTAAGCCGTTCTTGACCACGGTCGAAATGCCGGTCACCTCGGTGACGGCGGCAACAAGATCGTCAAACATTGCCTCTGCCCATGCCGCGTTGGGCTGGATCGCGGCAACATCTCCGAAACGGTCGATCACCACGCCGGGCAGGCCGTCGGCCTCGGCATGGACAAGGCGGTAGAAGGGGCTGTCATACAACCGTTCGCGCAGCTCCAGCGCGCGCTGGACACGTGCGCGCAGCCAGTTGCGGTCGATCACTGCGTCAAGGTCACGATCAAGCACCCGGCAGACGATGCGGGATTCGGCGTTGAAGGCGCACAGGCCCAGGCGTTCGCCATCATTGGCGTGCAGCTCTATGATCGAACCGGCCGGGATCTTGCGCGCGCGGCGATCAAGCACCACCTCGTCGGCAAAAACCCAAGGCGCGCCGAAACGCACCCTTTGGGGTGACTTGTTGGGACGCATGCGAATGACGGGGCGGGGGGTCTGGTTGCTCATGCCCCCCTGTAACGCGGTTTCGCGGCGACCTCAACGTGCAGTCAACCGGCAAGGGCCCCTGGCAAGCTGTCCTCGGCCGCCGCCTTGCAGAGCCAGTCGAACATGTAATCGCCTACGGACCGGAAACACAGCAGATGCAGGGTCTGGGCGTCGCTCAGCCACCAGGCCGCGGCCACCTGCCCGATGCGCGAGCGGCGGAATTCGCCAACCGGCAGCGCGTCGGGGGCCATGTCGGCGGGGCTGCCCTTGGCGATGACCTCGCGCACACCGGCGCCTGTCAGGGTGAACAGGGCGCGGGCGTCGGACACGTCCACCGCCAGGTGGTGCTGGTCGGCAAGCGCCTTGTCCAGCCTGCCGACGGCAGCGGGGGCGCGGTCGTGATCCATGAACAACAGCAACTCGTCGGGCGACATCCAGGCCACCGCGCCACGCTTGCCGCTGCGGATGCGGCGCTGTGCAGGCATGGCCAGCCCAACCGCCCCCTTGACGGCCGCCGCCATCTCGGGCGCGCTAAGGTCGCCGCGCAGGGTGACCATGCCCACGGGTGCACGACGCGCGACCAGAACCGCGCCTTCAAAACTTTGCAGCGGGGCCTGCATCCAGGGCTCAGACATTCTGCCGCTCTCCTTCCTTGTCATAGAACACGGGATCGACCACCCGCGCCCGGATCACCCTGCCGCCCTCTAGCGGGAAGGACAGCGTTTCCCCCATGCGCCGGCTGCCGCCCCGGATCAGGGCCATGGCGATGGAATGGCCCAGCGTCGGCGAGAAATAGCTGGAGGTCACATGCCCGATCATGTTTTCCATGCCGTTTTCACGCAGCCCGCCCTCGACAGCATGGGCGCCAGTGGGCAGCACGTCGTCGGGGTTCTCGGTCAGCAGGCCGACCAGCTGCTTGCGGTCGTCGCCTTGCATGTGGGGGCGTTCCATCCCGCGCTTGCCAAGGAAATCGGCCTTTTTCCGTGATACCGCCCAGCCGAGGTTCAGATCCTGCGGGATGACCGTGCCGTCGGTTTCGTCGCCCACCATGATGAAGCCCTTTTCGGCCCGCATCACATGCAGCGCCTCGGTGCCATAGGGCTGCACACCGTGGCGTTCGCCCGCCGCCAGCGCCGCGCGCCAGAATTCCAGCGCCCGACCTGCGGGCACGGCGACCTCGAAGGACAGCTCGCCCGAAAACGAGATGCGATAGACGCGTGCGGGGATGCCCGCGATATTCCCCTCGGCCCAGCCCATGAAGGGCAGCGCCTCGGCCGACAGGTCGATATCGGTTTCCATGTCGGCCAGCAGCTTGCGCGCATTGGGGCCGACCACGGCGATCTGGCCGAACTGCTCGGTCACATTGGCGACAAAGACCTGCCAGTCCCACCATTCGGTCTGCAGCCATTCCTCCATCCAGGCATGGACATGATCCGCCCCGCCCGAGGTGGTGTGGCACAGGAATGTATCGTCAGACAGCCGCGCCACCACGCCATCGTCGAACAGGAACCCGTTTTCGTTGCACATCAGCCCGTAACGGCAACGCCCGAGTTTCAGCGTGGACATCATGTTGGTGTAAAGCATGTCCATGAAACGCGCGGCATCCGGCCCCTTGACGATGATCTTGCCCAGGGTCGAGGCATCCAGCAGCCCCACATTGCGCCGTGTATTCAAAATCTCGCGCGTGACCGCCTGTTCCACGCTTTCGCCCGCGCGGCGGAAGCAATAGGGCCTGCGCCACTGGCCAACAGGTTCCCAATGGGCGCCGTTTTCGGCCAGCCAGTCGTGAATCGGCGTCTTGCGGAGGGGCTGAAACAGCGGGCCGCGCGCCGTGCCCGCAATGGCGCCGAAGCTGATCGGCTGATAGGGCGGGCGAAAGGTGGTGGTGCCGACCTGCGGGATCTCGCGGCCAAGGCTGTCGGCCAGCACCGCCAGCCCGTTGATGTTGGACAGCTTGCCCTGATCCGAGGCCATGCCCAGCGTGGTATAACGCTTGGTATGCTCGACGCTTTCATAGCCCTCTTGCGCGGCAAGGCGCACGTCTGAAACCTTGACGTCGTTCTGATAGTCGAGAAAGGCCTTTTCCTGCAAATGCGCACTTGCCCCCTGGGGCATCATCCAGACCGGCTGAACCGGGGCGTGTTCCTCGGCGGGCGCGCTCGGGGCCTTGCTGCCCTTGCCCCTGTGGCCAAGCTCGTGCGCTGCCCGCTGTCCCGCGTCAAAGGCGTCATGCAGGGCCGGTGAGGTATCGAGATGCCCGTTTGCCGTGCCCGCCGAGATCACGAAACCGCTGCCATCGGCGCCGCGCGGGGGGCGGTCGGGGTCGGGACGGAACAGGGCCTGTTTGTCGTCCCAGCGCAGCTTGCCGCCGCAATGTGACCACAAATGCACCACCGGCGACCAGCCGCCCGACATGGCCACCGCATCGCAGGGGATATGGC
>WFQE01000227.1 GCA_015487165.1 Paracoccaceae bacterium
ACTGAATTTCATCGCCCTCATGGTGCACTCGACGGTGTTCAAGTCGCTCTTGACCATCTTTGCGCTGATCGGCTTTCTGGGCGCCGTCATCAACTCGATGCAGGCGAAGTTCGGGATCGTGATCAACTTCCTCCTGGGCCTGGCGCTGTTCATGTTCATTATGATGCCGTCCGCGACCGTCACGGTGAAATCGGTAAGCCTGCCGGCAAGCAGTACGCGAACCGTGTTCAGCGTGCCGTACATCGTCGCGTTTCCCATGTCCATCTTCTCGACAGCCGGGAAATGGCTGGGTGAGCAGTCGGAGCAGGCGATGTATGCGGTGTTTGCCTCGTCGGCCCTCATGCCCTCTTCCACCCGCATCTACAATCAGCAGTCCGGGCCAGGGCTGACGCTCAAGACGCTGGAGGATTACGCCAAGGTTCTGCCGCCTGCCGATCTGGTGCAAAGGATGCGGGTTCTGTTCAACACCTGCATCATTCCTCGCGCGGCCGTTGGCAATGCCACGGGGACGCTAACCGATGGAAGCGCCAATGACAGCGTACCGTTCAATTCAACGCTTGCCTATCAGGATTGCACGCAGGCAGCTCCTTCCGTAAAGCCAACTCCAACCAGTTGCCTCCCGTACATTCCGGCAAAGGATCTTGTGAATTATGTGTCGCCAGCGATGGTCGTGACTGACCCCGGCGTAGCAACAGGAGCGCCCGGGAGCAACGTGGCATGCTCTGACTTCTATCTCACGGTGTATGCCGCGCTGGATACATGGTCCACGAAGATGAGTGCGAAAAATGCAAGCTGGCTGGGCGTGAGTCCGGACAAGGTGCTGCGCGAAACAACAGGGTTCCTCTCCAAGATTGCAGGACTTGGACCCGGCGGAACAGCCACGCCAATGGACGCCTACGGCATGCGCTCGCTCGGCAAGATGCTCGCCGAATCGCTGATTGACTACCGTGGCGCAGATGTGTCGAACAACGCGCTGAAGACCATGTTCACGCAGGTTGCGAACGCGGAGACGGGCAAGACCTTCGCGCGCGTGATGATTGATTATCTACCCACGATTACGGACGTGTGCTTGGCCATCATCTGTGCCTTTTTCCCGCTGGCCTTGCTGGTCATGGTGATGACCGCCGCGACGATGGAGCGCATCGTCTCGTATTTCAGCGTGATGCTGTCCATTGCCTTCTGGCCGCCGATGATCGCGGTCATCAACGCCATTATGAACTACTACACCTTCCAGTTGTCGGACCTGGCGCATGCCATTAGCGCCTTTGGCAAGCTGCCACCGACTGCCGCGCTTGGCGTGGTGCAGATTGCCGCGCACGCGGAAGGTCCGGTTTCCGCCATGGGCTATATGCTGACGGCCGTGCCGATCATCGCGATTGGCCTGGTCAAGGGCGGCGAGGTTGCCTTCACCCATGCCTTCCAGAACCTGACCAGGGGAGCGCAGCAGACGGCGGAGCAAACTTCGCTGGATCGGTTCGCGGCAGATCAGAAGAGCTTCAGCCAGCATTCGTCGCCTACGCGCGATCTGGAAGGTTTCTTGCAGTATGCGAAGGAGCATCCGGGAGGACTTCCGGGAGCCCTGCATGATCTCGCCCAGACTTCGGCTGTTCACAAGGCCTCCGAGGTGGGGCAAGCGCAGGGACAGGTGAAGGCATCCCAGTATGAACATCCAGGCAGCACTGTGACGGGAGCGGTGCAAGAAACGAGCCGGGACATTGCTGAAAACACCACGGGGCGTGCCGCTGGCGCTGCTGCGGCCACAGAGGTTTCAGGAGGTGGCCAAATTTCCCCTGCCGCGCACAAGGCCGCATACTCAAGGCAGAGATTGGAAGACGGAGATGCCACGTCCCAGTGGGCCGCGCGGGTACATAGGTTCCTCGAAGATAAGGGCGTGGACCTGGAGCACGCTTCTCTCGACCAGATGACGCATGCGCTGTTCCAGGCAGCGGAATATGAGGCGCACAAGAGGTTCGGAACGGCGGAGGCATACCAAAACGTCGCAAATTCCAACGGCATGACGATGGGACAGCTTGCGAAGTTCTTGGCCAATGTGGAAACCCAATCCCAGTATGGCAAGGCCATGTCTGCCGCCTCCCTCGCTAAGAAGCTGGGGTATGGAAGCGTTGCAGAAATGACCAAGGCTGCTCAATCCGGCCAACTCCAGAAGCAGCTCGCCACGTCCCAGGGTTTCGATACGCTGACGAACCTATTCGGCGGTGGTGACGAAGGAGCGCGCAAGGCGCTCAATGCGCTTGGCACCATGATGGGCCTCGATCAGGGCCAGCAGGCGTTTGCGACGGAGGAACTGAGGGAGCAAGCCAAGAAGCATGGCATGAAGCCAATGGAGTATTTCAGGAAAATGGCGCAGGGCGAGGGTGCCGTTCAGGCATTGCAAAAGCTGGCGCAGGGATACCATGGCGAACACATGAAGAAGATAGCCGGCGGCGACCTGGACAATCTGGCAAAAGGGCTTGCTGCACTCCAGACAACCGACAGAGCCCAGGCGGCTTCGCTTGGCCAGCGGCTTCTGCAAACGCTCGGCGATGGACATGGTGGGTTTGATCGAAACGCTGTTTCCGAGTTCGCAGGCCACCTGTCTGGCGAGCAGTTGATGGGCATGGTTCAAAAGTTTGCGATGATGGAGCAATTGGGGACCAGCAATGAAGCGATTGGCAAGTTCGCCACCATGCTCGCAAATGAAGAGGCCGGCCGGATCAAGGGACGCTTCGAGCAGTACAAGCAGGGTGGGCTTTCGGATGGCGCTGCCCTGGACAAGGCGCTGCAAGTTGCAAAAGCCGAGGCTGGCGGAGACACGTCCAAGCTGGTTGCGGCCATTACGGCGGCCGGTGGCGGCAACTTCAACAATGGAGTCAGGCAGTATGCCAGGATGCTTGGCATCCAGAGCGGCAGCGAAGCCTATAAGCACTTGGCGACAGCAATGGCAGCAGCTAACCTGTCCGATGGCGATAAAGCGATCCTCCGCGACCCGAATTCTACCCAAGATCAGATAAATCGCATCTTAGGTAAGATGGAAAATTCGATGATGGCCTTGGGTGTCAACCAGGGTGAAGCCGAGCAGGTCACGCAGTCCATCAAGTCCGGTATTCTGAGTACGTTCCATAGAATAACTGGCAAACTGACCGAAACCGATGACCCCAACCAGGCGCGAGATGGCACGTCAGCAGCGCAGACTGTTGGCTCTTTTGCCGCAGGTGCGGCGGGTACAGCGTTGGCGTTTATAGGGCACTCTTCGGCAAAGAATCTGGCGCGCGGAATGTTGAAAAAAGGGAAAAGCGTTGGGGGCAAACTCTACAGCGGAATAAAGTCGCGAAAGGGTCAACCATCTGAAGGGACTCCTTCAGTAGGCGAATCCCGCCCCTCAAACCACGGTTCCTCGGAGACGCACTCCGATGCTCGAACTAAAGAGAATATTGATCCCTTGCAACAGTCTGTGAAAGGATCGCAATCAGAAAGCCATGGGGGAGGAGGTAACGTATCTCCACGACTTACCGGGGAGCCGTCTGAGATGCCGGAAGCCAAGCCTACGCCTCCCTCCAATGTAAGCGCCACACCCCGTCCGAAGGGCAAGAGATCAACCAAGGCGCCGGTCATCGGCTTGACGGCTACGGCAGGCGCGGTCGTGGCTGGTGGAGCGGCCACGGCCAACGCTGGTGAAGCACCAGATCAACAGCCTGGCTCTCCATCCGATTCGCAGCCTGCCGCGAACCGTGCTGCTGTCCGTTCCCATGGCCGATCAAGCGCCAACCATGGCGCATCATCGCCTGAAGATGTTGGCGGATCCGAATCAGACGAAGGTGAGCAAGAAGAGGATTCGGCATTTGAAGATGGCGTAGTCCGCGGTACGGTTGCTGGTGCAACCTATCACGCCGCAACGGCTGCTGGCCGGGCAGTAAATGGGGCTGCCGTCGCCGGACGCACGATCAGTATTCCGAAAAGCAAGGCTGCACTGGCAGCGAAGGTGGTAGTGTCGTTTGCTGCTGGCCAAGGCATTATTTCAAGTGAAACAGCAAAAAATATAACGAGGAAAATCACGGATTGGACAGCTCTGCCATCCACTGGGAATTTGGCGGGTGATTTTGCTCTTGGCGTGGCATCGCTCAATCCCTATGTGTTTGCGGTTGAAACACTTGCGGGCCTAGAGCATAACTCGATTGAGAAGGTGATGAACCAGGTTGAGAAAGATGGACATCTACGGGAGTTCTTCGACGAGGACACCTCGATGTCGCGTCGTGCGGAGATATTGAAGTCGGCAATAGGAAAGGTGATCTAGGAAGTGCGCCCCATGGGCTTTTCCCATGGGGCGCAGCCTAGATGATGTGCATCAGAAATATGGCCATTTCGTGAATAAATACTACTACCAAGGCACCGGTAATAAAAGGCAAGATCACGAGGGGCAATATCCCCATCGTATAGAACGCCGTCTCAAACAACCTCTCAGCAAACAAGGGAGGATGTTCGTAAGACGACAGGAAACGATCTGTCGCCCAAGAACAGAATCCTGCATACCAAAAACGAGGGGAAAATATCTGTATCCAGGGCGCTATGTCAATCACCAGAACCTTCATTTTCCGCGCCAGCGGCAAAAGAACAAGGCGTAGAAGATAGGCTAAAGCAAACGCCGAAATAGTCACAAAATGCTCGACAACCTCTCCGGAGAGATTGAGGTTCCACACTGCGTTCAAGATGGACTTGAACGTATGCACGGTATCCCCACCCATGGCAGTTCCATCAAGCATGAGTACAATGGCAACACTCATCATGCCAGGAAACAGAAGGTGAGAGGCAATTCCATCCGTGCTCAAAAATTCTTCATCTCCATCGGCCCATCCGGTCGTTTTGCAGATAACGCCATGTTCAATGAGGCCAATAACAGGAATCTTGTTCATCTTCTAACTCCGTTAGATGCCAATTGGCATCCACACTCAATATATACCAATAAGCATAAAACTTCAACCCGCCTATTCCGGGTGCTGATCCTTGTATCGGGATTGCCACTCGCCCTTCCAGCAGTATTTCCCTTTCCGAAGGTCGAAATCAAGACGTAGCCAGCCCACCTCGGTCGCGCTTGGATCCAGAAGTGGCACGTCCAGCCGCGCCAGGCGCGACATGGCTCTCTCGCATTTGAGGAGCCAGCTATTGATGTCCTCGCCTGGCGGCAGTGCTGCGCGGTAGCCGATGATGTGTTCTGAAACCAGCTCGCCTAGGATCTCGAACGCCTTGCGGTCGGCCTCGGGCTCGGAATCGAAGGCCAGGATCGGCACGAGTCCCCTTCCCTTCAGCTCGCGCGCATAGAAATCGCGCCATGAGGTAATTCCGCCGGGAAGCGAGATCGCATTGAGTCCGCGCGCGGCGGCGGTGAGCGCGTCAACGTGGCCTTCGCAGATCAGGACAGGCTCACCGGGACGGTATGTGCCGGGCGCGTTGAATGTGGCAAACATGGGGCAGCGTCGGGCAAACAGCTCCTTCGGCTTTGCCGTGGAGTTGAGTGCGCGCAGGTGGAAATAGAGCACCGGCCCGTCGGTTCTTGCAAACGCCCTGTGGGGGATGGCGGCAAAATGTTCTTCGGCCAGCGCCGGCTCGAACATTTCCGTTTCGAGCGCCAGACGCTCGGGTTCCTTGACGTAGCGGATGCCGGATGCGAGCAGCGTATCGAAATCAACGCCACGGTTTTCGACGTAATACTTGGTGATGGCAAAGGACGGCGCCGGGAGCTCCGCGTAGATGGCGTTCGATTTCTTGACCAGGCGCACCATGTCCCCTCCCCTGCCCTCTTCCGAGCCGAGCGACTGCACTTCCTGGTCATCGGAGCAGTTGAGGATTTTGAACGCCTGTGCCCGCCAGCGGTCGAGGGCGCTGCGGTCATCTTCCTTGGAGGTGGGAACGTACTGGCCGATATTGCGGTGGGTGATGAATTCGACCGCTTCGCGGAAGCCGCAGCCTCGCATGATGCGAACCACGTCAATTGGATCCAGCGGCGCCCGGTCGCACACGAAGCACCGCACCCGGTTGCGCGCGCGGTCAATGTGCATCGAGGGGTGTTCGTCATTGTGCTTGTGGTTTTCCGGCCGGAAGCACCGGATCAGCACCTGGCCGGGCTGCACGGGCACGTCCAGCCGGCGCAGCAGCCGGATGATGTCAACCGAGCGGGCCTGCTCGATGATTTCACGCTGGCGGTCGTTGCTCATCGAATCCTCCGTTGGCGGCGATAGTGCCGAAAGCCGATACGATGTTCTGGGCGATGTCCGAGGGTTCGCCGTCATCGGCGACCAGTCCCCGGTCGAGGATGGCCTCGGCGATGCAGGTGGCCGCGAGCATTGGCGGATGGCGTCCGCCGAAGGGGTGTGTGGCAAGGCCAAACCGCTCCGGGTTCGGGTCATTGAGGATTTGTTCCAGCGCCTCGGAATGCTGGTCCACAATGGTGGTGGCGGCTTCCCTGACAGCGGCGGCCAGCTTTTCGAGGTGGTCACGTTGCTGGGCGGCCGCCTTGGCTTCCTGTTCGGGATCGTGCAGAAGCTGGGCGAGCTGTGCGTCGAGCCAGTCCGGGAGGATGAACTGCTCCGCGGCGGCCATCAGCAAGCGTGCAGGGACCTTCGGCGTCCTAGTGCTGGCCGCGTACTGGAGTTCGAGGGCGGTCACGAACACGTTGACCGGGATGCCCTTCAGCTTGGCGGCGAGCGTCTGCATCATTTCCGGCCTTGCCGAGAAAACGCTTCTGAACAACCGACCGACCACGAACGTGCCGTCCGGGAGCTCGTAGCAAAGCTCCGGCCGCGCCTTGGCGACGGCAGCGATGGTTGCAGCCGTCTCGGTTGTGGTTGGTCTTTCTGCTTGGTTGGTCTTCACTTGTTGTTGGTCTGTATTATGCGTCCGCATCTGGACGGGGGCGCATCCGGATTCGGATGCAGGCACGTCCGTATTTGGACGGGGGTGCATCCGTATTTGGACGGGGGTGCGTCCAGATTCGGACGTACTAGCCAAGTTGCCGCCGTTGTTGTCATTTTCGACGCGCCGTTCAATTTCAGCGATGATCTGGTTGAGCGTCACGGGTCGGTCGGGGCAGATTCCGAGGGCCGGAGCGAACAGGCATGCCGAGTCAATCTTGCGCCACTTCTTCCGGACCTCTTGCGGGAGGATCTGGTCGAGTCCGTCCCAGTTGTGGAGTTCTTCGAGCTCGGCTGCCCTGCGGACGACGAGGCACATGGTTCCATTCCAGCTCTCCGGATCGAACGGCTGGCGCAGACGATAATAGGTCCACCCGGGCTGCCCCGCGAACTGCTGTTCATCTTGAACACCCTTGTTTTTAGCCGAATTTCGGCCATTTCCCTGGATGCGCGTGCGGATGGCGCAGAACAGCTTGTGTTCCTCGACGATTTCCCTGGTGCCGCGTGAAATGGATGCGCTCCCCATTCCGTTTCCGGGAAAGGATGCCCTTTCCTTTTCCTCGGGTGTCAGGTTGGCTCCCGTGATGACGCTCCTGGACAGGCCGACGATGGCCCCGTGTTCTGCAAACGGCCCATCCAGCATCCATGTCAACGTCATCGCCATGCTCATCCCATCCCGCGACAGTTCGCGGCTGGCTATTGCCCGCGCGACATCGCGGTTCACGGCCAGGAAGGTTTTGCGCGATGCGGCGGCAAACGCCTCCCATAAAACCTTTCTCATTGGCACAACAAACCCCTTCCCTTTTCCGTGGGCAGGAGCTACAATGCCGCTTGTTGGTGGGGCATTCGGAGCTGCAACTCCGTCTCCTGCTCGAAAAGGTTTCTGATCTTCCAAAGGGGCGCTGCAACGCCCCTTTTGATTTTTCTGTCCGTTCCCTTTTCTAGGTCACGTCCATCCTCCGTTTTCCAATGTTCCAATCATTCCAAACTTTCACCGTTCTGCCAAGGGCTCGAACACATCGGCCATGGCCTGGATGGCGCGCTCGACGGCGCCTTGGTCCAGCCCCTGGGAGCGTTTGATCTCGACGGCGAGGCGGTAGCCGCGTGCCCCTTCCCTCACGGTGACTTTGCCCCAGGGCATTTTCAGCACTTTCGGCTTGTCCTTCTTAGTGCGTCGGCCAGCCATCTGGCGCAGTCGGGCGGTCAGCGCGCTGGTCATCCATTGTTCCTTGGCCGCCTCGGCGAGCACCATGGCGACCTGGGCTTCCCCTGCGGCATCTACGGCCTTGGCCGCCGGCTCCTTGCATCCTTTGACCCGTCCCACGGTGTAGTAGCGCGGAAACTCCTCGATGGCCTGGCGCAGCACCTCCGGCGTGGCTTCGCTGACCAGCAGGCGCAGGCCGCGCACGGATGATGGCGGAATGCCAGTTTTCCGGGCGGCATCCGTGGACGAGAGCCCATAGCGGTCGGTGAGCGACTGGAGCGCCCTGGCCTTCTCCAGGTCGGTCAGGTCGGAGCGCAGCATGTTCTCTGCAAGCGCCCGTATGGCCAGCAGTTCCGGATTCCATTCGCTGAGTGGCTTGGGGTGGACGCGCACGAGCACCTCGTCCCATCCAAGCTCGCGGGCGGCCTGGATTCGGGTGTGGCCGTGGATGCAGATATATTTCCTGCCGGATCCGATGACCACGGGCGGACTTTCGATGCCGTGCTCGGCGATGTCGTCCTTCAGCCGCTCGAAATACTCCGGATCCACGTTGATGCGTGGCTGGTACGGGTTCGGATTGATGTATGCAACCTTGATCCGCCTGAACACCCCGTCTTGCGCGGCCGCATCCTCGGCATCATCCGGCAGATGGTGCAACGCATTGGGATTGACCAGGCTCCCCGTTGGAAGCTGGTCAAGCATCATCGGTTGCCCTTTCTTCGGCTTCGACTTGATTGCCATGAATCAACCCCCTGCCAGCAGCTCGTCAATCTTGCTGTCGCTGCTGGCGAACTTGGCTTCCTGGTGCGGCGACTGCTCGATGCGGTCGCAGATTGCTTCCAGCGTGAGATTGATTTCGCGCCGGACCTCCGCGGGCCACTTGACGGACGACATCGGCGCGCCGTCCGGCCAGTTCTCGTAGGCTCCGCGCCTGCGGATCGGGCCGAGGATGAACCCCTGCTTGCCGAGGTCGCTGGCAGTCAGCTCGTAGAGGTGCGCCATGCGGTGTGATGTCGGGTCGTACCGGTTGATGACGTAGCCGATGACGCACGGGCCTGCGTTATACCGCTTGGCGATGCGCCGCATGTCGGCATTGATGGCCTCGGTGGAGAGGCGAGATTCCTCGGTCGGCTCCATGGGCACGAGGATCGCGTCCGCGGCGGCAATGGACAGGCGTTGCAGCATTGGCCCGGGTCCATTGTCAATCAGGACCACGTCATAGCTTTCCAGCACGTCGTCGGCCTCGTAGAGCACGTCCCGCAGTGCAAGCCCCTTGCCCGGCGCCGCGTAGGCGGTCGCCGTCTCCTCGTCGGCGAGCAAGTTGCTCGATACGACCAGATCAATGCGCCCTCCACCTCCGTATTCGTGGCCCTTGGTGATGGTTTCGGCAAGCGGCCTGCGACCGGAGATCATGTCCGAAGTATCACGCGGGCTGCCGCCCCGTTCGGCCCAATCCGGAAGGATGCGTATCGTGCTGTGCGCCTGGCTGTCGAAATCAATGACCAGCACCTTGCGATGCTTGACCTCGGCCAGGTAGTGAGCAAGCAGGCGCGTGAAAAGCGTCTTGCCCACGCCCCCCTTCTGATTTGCGATTGCAACGATTTTTGCCTTGTTTTCCTTGCTGTTCACGTTGAACACCCCTGCTGAACGCTGGTTGCGTCGAAACTGAGATGGATGCGCGCGCGGGCAAGATTGTCGCCGGCGGCGAGGATGAGCAGGGCCAGCAGGCGGCCCGGACGGATCTGCCGTTCGGTGGCGTGCGCGACGAACGCGCGCGCGACCTCAAGCGCCCTGCCCTTGAGCTGGATGTACTTGCGCTCGGTCGGAGCCGAGCCGGAGTCGTCCGGCAGATCTATGACGGCCGGCCCGGAAACGGGGAGCATGCCGTGATTCAAATAGTAGTCCATCAGCAGGGCGAGAAAGGTTGCGTGCCCGACGCCAATGCGCTTGGCCTGCTCGCGCGCCCGCTCGATGATGGCTTCCTCGTCGGCAGTCACCGTCATGGAGATGCGGCCAGAGCGAGGTTCGGTAGCTGTTGCACTTTCCATAGCGCGAACGATAGAGAGATGCGACAAAAAGTGCAACACCCAATCAGGCAAGGGTCAAAAAAGGGGGCCGGCGCGGTGGCCGGCCCCGCCCGGGAGCTTGTAGGGAGGGTGTTATAGAAGCTCGGAAGCCGCGTTCAGCACGCGCCGATCCATGCGGATTCGCATACCGGGCAAGGTGATGATCCCCTGCTGGAGATTGACGGCATAGCCGCCCGGCCGGGTGACGTGTGACACCGAGTGGCCATTGGCGCGCTGGATTGCCGTCGTGGCGAAGCGCATCCACTCGTTGTCCGCGTCCGACAGCGATACGGTTTCCGCACCCACGCGGGTGACGAGCGTGGTGTTGCCTACGCGCACGAACGTGCCCTCCGCGTACTTGGGTTGTGAGCGCGTGGACACGATGACCGGGAATTGCACCGGCAGCCTGCGGAAGATCGGGCGCAGGAGCTGGAGCATGCGGTAGGCCTGGTCCGGCGACAGGAAGTATCCGGACCGCATGTTGTCCCGGTTCCGGTTGAGGGCCACGAACGCGGTGTATCCGCGCCGCCCGGACTTGCCGCCCCGGATGGTCATGGCCGTTCCGCGGTCGAAGAACCGGTGCACGCTCTCGGATAGTGTCACCACGTCATTGAGGGCGCGCACCAGCGAAAACAGGTCATAGATGTTGAGTGCGCCGGCCCAGGGGCGCGCGGGCGGTTGTTCTTCCTTCTGTTCATCCTGAACGTCGCCCAGGCTTTCGATCTCGGCTTCCAGCCCCTTGACCGTGGCCTTGGCCATGTCGCGCTGTTGCGTCGCCGCGGCAACGCCCTCCTCCGCCTCGGCCATTGCCTTCTTGGTCGGCTTCTTCTCGGCCTCGTTCAGCTTCTTCAGCTTGGCCCTGGCCTTCCGCAGCTCCGACTCCGCCTGCTTGAGTTTCGCCCTGGCCTCCTCCAAATCGCCTTCCAGCGCCTGGCGCTTTTCGGCGTTCCCGTCCGCCTTCGCTCTTGCCTGTTCAAGCTGAACGGCTTGGTATTCTTTGTCTTCCGGGTTGATGCGAAGCTGGATGAACGATTTTTCGTCGCCATTGGCGGCGATATGCGCGAAGACCTGCAATCGGTCCTCCAAGCCGCCCTTTCGGGCCTGCCGCAGCGGAATGCTTCCCAGGTTCGTGCTCTTTGCCATGTCTCCCACCTTTGCCTTTTCGGTCGAGGCCGCATATTATCGGCCGTTCCAGATGTTCCAAACTATAGAAGGATGGAAACATGAAGGTCAACACTTGCGGAAAGATCGCGATCCTGGTGGCGGCGGGAGCCGTGGCCGCCGGGTGCGGCAAGAAGGACGAAAACGCCGGCACGGCGCCGGATCTCGCGCCGGCCGCGGCGGTGCTGGAATATGTAAGCGCGAACGCTGGACTGACCGAGGAGCAGCAGAGGAAGGTCGAGGTCACGTTCGAGGCGCGCAAGCCGGCCGAGTGCGGCGTGGGCGAGTGCGGCATCGCGTGGGTGAAAAGCGGCAACCTGGAGGTGCCAATCATCTACCAGCACATCAACGGCCATTGGTACATGGACGGCATCATGCTGGGCAAGGACTGGAAGCCGGTGTTCAAGAAACCGCAGGTGAAGGTGCTGGCCGACGTGAAGCCAGCCGAAAAGGAAAAGAGGGTGGTTGCCTACACCGGCGACTACGGCGCGGCGTTCCTGATGAACGCGGATTACATGGAGGGCAAGCCCGATGTGGGCGTGTTCTGTGACGCGGGCATCCAGTACTGCGACGACGTGCTGAGGCGGCTGTCCGCGATGAACGTGAACATCTACCTGTGGCCGGTTGGAGTGGATGCCTGGAACCGGGAGGCGGATGCCCTGATCCTGTCTTCGCCGCTGCACCTGCGTATGCGCGCCTTCCATGCCGCGACGGCGATCAAGGGCGCGGTGAAGGAAAAGGATCTGCTGAAATGGTTGCAGGATACGCAGCATGTCTATCCGCAGAAGGAGCTGGTCGAGCGCAACCGGAAACTGATCGCGCGCCAGCGCAAGCGGGCGCTGGACGGGGGCATTGACGTGGTGCCGATGGTGGTGCTGCCGGATGGCAAGCGCCTGCGCGGCGCGGTGCGCGAGGACACGCTGCATCAGGCGCTGAATTCGTTGAAAAATAAGGCCGTTCAACATGAACAGGTGCAGCGTTCGGACGCGAAGAAGGACGCCGGAACCGGAATGGGGAAGGCCGCGAAAGTTCAGTCGGGACAACCCGTTCAACATGAACGGGCGCCCGGCAAGCACGGCAAACAGCCGAAAAAGGAGAAGAAGTGATGAAGAAGGGAAACGTGATGGGAATGCTTGCGGCGGTCGGGCTGTTCATGGCGGCGCCGGCGGCAGCCGTGGCTGGCGGCAAGTGCAACGTGGGTGGCTGCCCCGGGCACGAGGTGCCTTCGCTTGAGGCGCAGAACATCGTGCGGACGGTGGCGGACAAGCTGATCCGCCAGAACCCGATGCTGGCCAACTCGGTCGCGCCGGGGAACCCACCGAAGCTGGAGTGGCGCGTGTCGCCGGTGCCGCCGCTGAACTACGGCGTGATGCACCTGGTCGTCAACGGTCCGAACGGCTCGCAGGTGGACCTTCCGCTGCGGTTCTACGTTGCCGACCGCGGCCTCAAATCGCTCGTGATCTCGGGCGCGTTCATGGACGCCAACGGCGAGCCGGTGGACAAGGATCAGGTGAAGATGGTGATGCTCAAGATGCCGGGCGCGGCGCCGGCCGGGCCGAAGGCCGCGGCGGAGATCGAGAAGAAACAGTGGGCGGTGGTGCACCCGGGCAAGGTGCGGGTGGTCCTGTTCACCGACCCGGACTGCCCGTTCTGCGACCGGCTGCGGCCGTCGGTGGTTCGCATGCTGCGCGAGCATCCGGAAGTGGGGCTTGAGGTCTATTACACGCCGCTGACCATGCTGCATCCGACCGCGCGGGCCAAGGCGCTGGTGCTGTTGAGCGTGCCGGCCAAGCAGCGCCTGGAGGCCGAGGGCATTCTGCACAATGTCCAGTCGGACGACCTGAAGGTTCTGAAGCAGGCGCTGGAGGCCAAGGGCATCATGGTCAGCCCCATGCTGGAGAAGTTCGCGGCGCGGAGGCTGGAAGAGGGGATTCGCATCGCGCAGAAGGCGGGCTTCGGAAACTCGACGCCCATCGTGGCCTTCGTTGGCAGCCACGACGTGGTGGCGGGAGCCGTTCCGTATGAACAGCTCGTCTCGCATCTCAAGAGCGGGAAGGGAGGTGCGTGACGCTTAGGCGGTTCGTTCTGGCCGGGGCGCCCTGCGGGGCGCCCTTTCTCATGGTGTTTCTTGACACGCGCTTGAACGCTCGTCCATACTCGCAACATATTTGTTCGCATTCTTTCTGATCTCTGATCTTGAATGCGGACTTCTGGCTGATGAGGCATTGCCGATTCCGCCGGATGCGTGGACGTGCTAGAGCGTTCGCGCAGAAGATAAAATTTGGCCCGACTCGGGCAGCGTTCGCGTTGTCCGGTCGGGTTCACACCCTCGCCCGGTTGGCTGCGCGTGCGCTGTCCGGTCGGGAAGGGGGTGTTATGAAAACTATTGCAGCAATCCTTGCCGGCGCCAGCGTGATGCTGGTGCTGGCTGCGGTTTCTCCCGCCACCGTTGCCGTGGCGGGAGGAATCGGGACCGCCACGCTCGTACTGGGCGTGGCGGGTTGAAGATTTCGGCGGGAGAGGTTCGCTTCGGCGGCTTCTCCCGCCGGGTCTTTGCTTCGGTTCCGGGTGTTCCATTGAGCCTGTTCGTCGCGGGCAGGTTCAATGGAGCGCCCGGAACCGGGCGCTCCTTGAATCAAAGATTTCAAGGAGCTGACTATGAACATTCGACCCGGTAACGTGGTGATTGCATCGGCGATGGGCTGCATCCTGCTGGCGGCCTTCAGCTTGGCTGGAGGCTTCGGCGCGGCGCCGGCCTTTGCCGCATCGAGCGCCTGCGCGTCCGCGTTCCTGAAGCTGGTGTAATGGCATGGAGAGGCTGACGGACGGACGAGGACAGATGCTCGACATTGCTGAACGAACATGAGGGAGCCGCAAGCGACGGCTCCCTTTTTTGTTGACCCGCAAGTTTTCCTTCCCTAGACTTCAACCATTGTCGAGCGCATTGCGCTCTTTCGCGGGAGCCTGATCAGGGCTTTCGCACTGGACACTACCGACCTCCCGAGATGTTCGGGCACGGGCCGGAAGTGGTTTGAGCCGTCAACCGGCGGCTTGCATCACTCCACGGCCCCGTGCCGTGGAATATCAAAAGGAGGTTCATTTATGTTCTTGGACCAAGACAACATGGTGATCCTGCGTGGGCGTCTCGGTAAGGATGCCGAGATCCGCTACATGCAGGATGGCACCTGCTGCGCCAATCTGTCCCTGGCGACCTCGTATCGCTACAAGGACAAGAATGGCGAGCGGCAGGAGCGCACCGAGTGGCACCGGGTCGTTGGATTCGGGCGCCAGATGGAAGCCATCAAGGACTGGCTTGAGAAGGGCCGCGAGATTTCCCTCGTGGGCACGCTTCGCACCCGCAAGTGGCAGGACCGGGACGGCAATGACCGCTACACCACGGAGGTTCACATCGTGGACATCAAGCTCCGTGGCGGCAACGGCCAGGGCCAACAGTCCCAGCAGGGCGGCGGTGGCCAGACGCAGGGCCAGCAGGCTCCGCAGCAGGCTCCGCAGCAGCCCGATTGGGATGCCGTGCCGGGTGATTCTGACATTCCGTTCTGACGGCTACCATGAGCGGAAAGAAGGCCACCCAGACCCGGAAACCTCGCACGGTCGAGGTTTTGGATCCCCGGACGGGGGAAACCTTCGAGATCGTCCCGATCTCCGAGGTGTATCCCCGTTTCGTCGAGGATTACAAGGTGGGCCGCGAGCACGCCTTGAGGTTCCAGCCGGTTCCGGCCTCGTCGCTGCTGTATGACCGGTCTTTGACGGACATCATCGTTGCCGCGCTGTCTTCCGGCATCCTGCCGGAGAGCGTCAACGTGTCTCCGCCGAAGATCGCTCACATCGGCGCGATGTCGGTCGAGCTGGTGCGCCTCAAGGACGGCGTGGTGGTTGCCACGGGCCTGTCTAAGCTGTTGCCGACGCATCCCGCGAGCGACCCTAACGCCGTGCAGCGCCTTCGCGCTTCGGCCGTCCGCGATCTGCTGACGACGCTGGGCTATATCCAGTATTCCTCCTCGCTGGAGGATGCGGACGAGCCCGCTGAGTCCGCGGATGCGACCGTGGATCAGCCGGAGCCGGAGGATGCGCCTGCCGGGGACAAGCCCGAGGCGGACGGCGGCCAGGAGAAGGAGCGCGTGAAGCGGAGGAATCTGCAACCCACGCGCGCCCAGCTCCTGTCCATCAGCCAGTATGCCGAGGAGCTTGGCGTCCAGGATTCCATCCGCCAGCCGGCGGATCGGGACGACGCGCGGGCGCTGCTGGATGCGCTCCGCAAGGCTCGGAACACCGGCGACGAACAGCAGGCCGGGGTTATCCTCAAGCCATTCATGGGAGTGACATGAAGCAGGGCCATCGGATTTCCTGGTCCGAGGCCTCCAGCGCGTTCACATGCCCCAAGAAGGCGGAGTACAGCTACGACGCGGGCTTGCGCCCCGTCGTGGCGGCTCCGGCCCTGGAGTATGGGACGGCCATCCATGAAGCTCTTGCTCACATGCTGATCGAGGATTCGTGGTCGGACGATTGCCTGGCCGAGGCCAAGCACGCGTTCACCGCGATCTTCCGTGAGGCGCGCGAGAAGGGCATGGAAGCGAGCGGTCGTTATTCGCTGGAGGACCTGGAGAAGATGGGGCTGATCCACCTGGAGCAGTTCCATGCCTGGGCCAAGGGTCTGCAAGTGCGGACGCTGGGTGTCGAGTTGTACTTGACCCGGCGTATTGAGAAGGGGCTCGTGTATTCGGGCCAGATTGACTGGGTGTATTCCTACCGCCAGTGGGGACGCCGGATCGTGGTCATCGTGGACCACAAGACGCCGGCGCGTGCGTATTCCGACGCGTTCATCGCCAACGATGGCCAGTTGACCGGCTATCAATTCCTGATGGAAGGCGACGAGGCGAAGGAGCGCATTCCCGAGCTGGAAGGGGCGACCCTGATGGTCGGGTACAACCAGTTCATCAAGCGCAAGCCCGGTTCGACGCGGGCCAACGCGAAGGGACCTGAGCATGTTCCTCCATCCCCTGTGAGCCGTTCGGTCGAGCAGATGGAGGAGTTCATCACCTTCGTGAAGGCCGCGAACCAGCTTCGCCGGATGCCCGGTTTCCGGTTTGCCGGTCACGGATTCGCCGCGCATTGCGACATGTGCGATTTCCGCGAGCTGTGCATTACCGGGGAAATGCCGGACACCTTGGTGGCCAAGCAGAAGGCCGCCTGACCAAGCCTTGGATACCCGCGCGAGCGGGTATATTTCCATCCAAGGAGGCCTGTATTATGGCCAATCGCAACATCAAGAAGTTCGACGCCGGAGTGACCTTCGGCGTCCCCGAGTTCAACGGGGTCATGCTGGACGGCTATTCGTCGCCCGGCCTGTACACGCCCAAGATCGAGGGCTATGTCTGGACCAAGGAGACGCTGGCGCCGTTCGTTGCGGCGCACCTGGAGGACTTGAACCTCTATCTCTGGGGTCCGAACGGCTGCGGCAAGACGGTCGCTGTGGAGGCGTTCTACGGGGCGCTGAACTACAACGTCCGCCGCTTGCAGCACTACCAGGACATGGACCCCGAGGCGGCCGTGTACTCGACCTCGCTGGAGTCGGGCGAAACTGGCCCGGAGCTGGTGCGTGAGCCCGGCCCGCTGCCGTTGGCGCTCAAGAACGGGGACGTGTTCCTCGCCGACGAGCTGCCGAACGGTCCGGCGGCCGGGAACATCATCTACAACCCGGTGCTGGAGCCGTCCCGTGAGCTGCGCCTGACCTACTCGGGCGGCGCGAAGGTTCCGTCGCATCCGATGTTCCGGTTCGTTGCAACCGGCAACACCGGGCTGACGGCGGGCAACACGGACGGCTTGTTCGCTGGCGCGGTTCGCCAGAACGCCGCGTTGGAGGACCGCTTCATCGTGATGAAGTGGGACTACCTACCGCTCTCCGAGGAAGTCAAAATCCTGTGCGACCGCGTGCCGGATCTTGACAAGAAGGAAGCGGAGGCGCTGTGCCGCATGGCGGGATTCCTGCGTAACGCCTACTCGGGCGAGCCGCAGACCTATCCGTTGGCGGTGAGCACGCGCGCTCTGATTGACTGCGCCAAGCTGGCAGTAATGGGAGGCTCGGCGGTGTTCGGCATTCGTCTGACGATGCTGAACAAGCTGACCTACCAGGAGCACATCGAGGTGCTTCAGAAGGCATACGAGAAGGCCATGGGCGAATATGCCCGGAAGCATCCTCTCGTATGAGGTCGCTGTATCTCGAACTGAAGCCGCATGCCAACGCAGGCGAGGGGATCACCCACATGGATGTGGGGATTTATCCCTACCTCAATGCAGAGGAAGGGAAATACTGGATCTCCGCCCGGCTGAAGGATGGAACGGCGGTTCGGCTCTGGGGACCGATCAGGGACGGCTTCGTAGCAGGCATTACCGCTCGTCGAATGCAAAATCAAGCGAGCGAGCCTGGCGCGGTGGAAGCCAAGGAGAGGAAGGGATACCAGATCTTTCCGATTCTGGAGAAAGCCCATCTTCTGAGTGTGCTGACTAACCGTTCAAGTGATATTCCGGTCTTCAAGAACATGGCCCGCGACAGGGATCCCTTCGTGGACCTGTTCGTGGATGCAGCCGGAAACGCGACCCCTGGAACGCCGGACACGGCTGCGCCCGAGCCGGAGCCCGCCCAGCGGGAACCGGAAGGGCCGGAGCTGTTCAGTTCGGAACTCGGAAACGGGAAATCCCGGAAGCGGGGTTTATTCCAACTCTAGGAGTTGCCCATGAACAAGGGAGGCTTCGGGCGCACGGCCTTGGCCGTCGCCATGGGCCTGTCCGGCCGCTACGGGATCCGGGTGCACTTCGGTGCCCCGGGTGCCCGCACGGACGGCAGGAACATCTATCTCCCTGGGAATCCTTATTCGACCGATCCGGATTACATCCGCCTGGTCGAGGGGTTCTTGGACCACGAGACGGCCCATATCGTTCATACGGACTTTCAAGCCGAGCAGAGCTGCAAGCTGCGCTATCCGCGGAAGGCAGTTCATTCGCTCGCCAATGCGCTTGAGGATGTCCGAATCGAACATCGTATGGGCAAGGAGTGGCCCGGCTGCAAGATCAGCCTGAGTGCCTCGGCCGAGGCATTGCACGACCAGGGCAAGATCAGGGTGCCCGACGACCTTGTTTCGGCGGTCGGATTCATGTTGCTCGCGAGACTGGAACAGCGTGTTCTGGGTCGGGACTTCATGGCCGATGTCGAGGAGGTTGCCGAGCTGAAACTGCTTGCCGGGGGTGTTGATCCTGCCCGGATCGAACGCGCGAAGTCCCTCGTGGACCAACGCTTCGATGCGGACCGCATGACCACGCGCGACGTGGTGATGCTGGCCCAGGACATCCTGGACGAGGTGGTGGACCCGAATGCGCCGCAATCTGACGGTGACGAGGGCAACCAGTCCGGCGATTCCGGCCAGCAGCAGGATCAGGATAGCAATGGCGACAAGTCCGAGTCCAAGCCTGACGGCGACAAGGAAGACGCAAGCGGCGCGGCCGGCGACGGCGACGACGCGGCGGATTCCGAGAACCGTGACAAGGACGAGGACGACGGCCATGGCTCGGATGAGCAGGGCAATGACCGTGATGGCAGCGGCTCCGAAGCCGGCGACGGCGAGGAGGACGGCCAAAACGGCGACGAGAACCGGGGGGGCGATGGCGGCAATGCCAAGTCCGATTCCGGGAATCGGGGCCAGGACGAAAGCCAGGGTTCCGGCGGCATCTCCATGGAGGACCTGGAGAATGTTGCGGAGCAGGGCGAGTCCGCGCTGGCCGAAGCCCTGAACGAGGCTGCCGGGAAGACGACCGACAGCGAGTATGGCGACTGTACGGCCGCGAACAACGGCATGGGCTTGGGTGTCTGGGACGAGAATCTGATCATCATCAGTCCTGGAGATAGGGTCCAGCCGGTTCCCGGCGTGGCCCGCATCCTGGCGGGTCGTCTCCAGGCGTTGCTGGAGGCCAAGACGGAACGGCACTGGAACCGTCGGAAGTTCGTGGGCAAGGTGGACGAGCGCAATGTTCACCGGCTGCTCACGAAGGGAGAGCTGACCGTGTTCAGGCGACGCGAGCGGCAATCCACCGATGGCCGAACGGCCGTGCTCGTATTGGCCGATTGCAGCGGCTCGATGGAAGGTCGCATGGAAATCCAGAAGCAGAGCGTGATGGCCATGACCGACGCGCTTGCCACGATGCAGGATGTCGAGGTGGCGGTGTATGGCTATGACCATCGCATGTTCCGCTTCAAGGATTTTGGCACGCCCCTGATGGAGGCGCGAAGGACCATCGCCAGGATGCGCGCGCATGGTTACACGCGTCTCGAAGAGGCGATGATTGCCTCTTGGGCAAAGCTGATGCAGCGCGAGGCCGACCGGAGGATCCTCTTGGTGACGACGGACGGACAGGTTGGTGGCGGCGCATGCCGCCTGGCCGAGAGCATGCACATCCCTGGCGAGTTCGAGGTGCTGGGGCTGGGCATGGGCGTTGACATCAGCCATGCGTTGCCCATTTCGCGTTCCATCATGGACATCGGGCAACTGCCCGGCGCGATGGTGTCGCTGTTGCAGGACCGTCTCGTGGGGATGGTCGCATAACCGTGGATGCCCGCGTTCTGCGGGCATATTCCCTCAACTGGAGGGACCAATGGAGCAGAAGATCAAGATCACCGAGGGCATGGTCGTCACGGCGAACGTGCGGCTTCTGACATTCTTGCGGAAGCTCAAGCCGGAGGACCTGCCCGGCGCCGAGATCAAGGAGACGTACAATCTCGGCACCAAGACGCTCATTCCGCGCAAGCCGGACGAGCGTTTCCCGGTCTGCATGCGGGATTTCAACGCGGTCCGTGATCGCGTGGATTACATCCTCAAGCAGAACAGCTTCTACGACGGGCTGATCCGGTTCGTGCCGTATTCGCTGGTGGGGGAAACCCTGCTGGAGATGGCCCGGGCCGAGGAGCGCCTGGAGGAGCTGAAGGGGATACTCATCGCGCATTACGATGAGATTCAGGAGCAGTGGACGACGCTGCACCCGGAGATCAGCCGGGACCTCTATCCCAGCGTGGAGGAGATCAAGTCCCGTATCCGCATGGACTGGTCTGCCACCGAGTTCACCGTGCCCGAGGGCATGGAGGCGCGCATCATGGAGAGCGAGTCTCTCCAGAAGGTTCTGGCTTCGGCCAAGGATCGCGCCGAGCTGGTGGAGAAGGTGCGGCAGAAGACGCAGGAAACCATCGGCAGCTTTGCCGACACCTGCGCGGTCCAGCTTGCCGAGCGGTGTGCCGAGGCAGCCAAGAAGCTGTACGACGCCATCGTGAAGGCCGGCAACGGGCGCCTGAACGGACGCGCGCTGAAGGCGTTTGACGAGGCAGCCAAGCGCATGACCGCGCTCAACTGGATGAACGACGAGAGCATCCAGGCGGTCGTGGACGAGGCTGGCACGCTGGTCCGGGAAACCGGGCTGATCACCTTCGAGGTGTCCGACCGGCAGGATCACGTCATCAAGTTGCAGCGTTCGCTGCGGAAGATGATGTCGCTGGCCGGCAAGGCCTCGGAGGTGGCGGCGAGCGACCTCGAAAAGGCCGCGCGCGTGATCGAGCAGGCGGCCAAGGCTCCGCGTGAGTCCGAGGCCACGCCTGCGGTGGAGGATGCCCAGCAGCCTGCCGCGCCTTCGCGGCCGGCGAGCCGTCGCGGCATCCTGGCTGGAGTCGTGGGGAGCGCGTGAGCGCCTCCCGTCCAAATCAACTCAAGGAGGCTCTATGAAGATCGCATTCGCCGGCGCCCAGGGCACCGGAAAGACGACGACGTTGGAGGCCCTGAACGGGGTCTTGGAACTGCCCGTGCTGAAGTCCCCCGGTCGCCGCGTGATGCGGCAACTGGGCCTGGAATCGGTTGCCGACGCCAGGGCCAAGGGCAAGGAGCCCGAGCTTCAGCGCATGGTCGCGCAAGCCATCGCCATCGAGCACGGTTCGAGCCGGGAGTTTATCTCGGATCGTTCGATTTTCGATTCGGCGGGTTATGACGCGGCCTTGGGCCTGACCAGCCTGGACTATGACAGGCTGATCAAGCGATACCGTGTCCGCTACGACATGGTATTCATCCTGCCCATCGAGTTTGCGGCGCCGGACGACGGCGTTCGCAGCACCGATGAGGCGGAGCGCCGGAACGTGCAGGCGGAGATTGTCGAGTGCGTGATGCGCTCGGGAATGCCGCACGCGGTGTTGTCCGGCAGCGTGGACGAGAGGGTGCAGGAAGCCCTGTACGTCCTGTCCGCCATTGGCGGGAGGAAGGCCATCAAGGCCGCAGCATGACCAGAGGGGGAGCAGGGCATTGCCTTGCTCCCCTTTTTTTGTCGTCGCGCCAGACGGCCGGAGAGCGGCTTTTGGGAAGGGCGGAAGGCCGTGGTAGCCCGGCCAAGAAAAAGGCGCTCAGAATCGCTCTGAGCGCCTTTCGTGTTTCTATCGGTAGATGCTCATGGGCAACCCGTCAATGAGGTGGGTGCTGCCGAGGTGGAGCGCGACCAGGAAGGGCGTGTGCACCCGCGAGAAGTCGGCGTGGAAGATGCCGAGGCGGAGCCTTCCGTTGTCCTGTTCGCTGGCCCGCGCATAGGTTGGCAGGTCGAAGTCCATGTAGTCGGAGAAGGTGACTCGGTTGCGGAGCGTGCGGTACAGGTGTGCGGTGAGCGTGTGGGAAAGCATCGGCGCATGCGCCTGGGTGATGCGGAACAGCTCGTTGTTGACCACCGCGTTGAGGATGATCATGTGCCGGCTCTTGAGCACGACGTTCACCGTTCGTTTTTCCAGCGGATACGCTTCCATGAGCGTTTCGGAGTCGAAATCGGGCGTCTCGCCGCGTTCGATGGCCGCATCGGCGTTGGCGAACTTGCCGCGCATCATAAACCGGAACCCGGCGAGCATGCCGAGGTACAGGTCGAGCACCCGGTGATCCTCCAGGTAGAAGCGGGTGGACTGTAGCTGTCCGTTGTCAATGTACTGGAGGCATACCGTTCGGTTTTCCTGGTCTGGGTACACGCGCAGCGCGCGCTCTTCGCTCCGGATGTCCAGGTATGCCTTGGGGTGCAACTGGTCGCAGAGGAAGTCCCAGAGGAAGTGCAGCAGGCGCGTGCCTTCGGCATAGCGCATGCGGAAGGCGCCGGCTGCCGGTTCCCAGGACTCGCCGATCTGGAGCGTGCGCTTGGGCGGGTTGGCGTAGTTGCCGCCGAAGAAGAACGACCAGCGACCTTTCTTGACGGACTGGAAGATCACGCCTGACGGCAGGTAGATCCGCGAGAACGATTCCCGGATGGCCCGGGACATCGCGGCCGCGGCGTCTTCTGGCGTGAGCATTTCTGGCGCTTCCAGTTCGGTGCGCTCGGTAATTTTTCTCACGGCATTCCCAGTCTGTTGCATAAACGCGTTCCCCTGTTCACAATGCCCGGTTGAAACACCGAGAACGTGCAAACAATGGCCGATTGGACTGGAGGCGTCAAGTGAAGAGGCTGATCAAGGGAGTGATTCGCAAGGCTGTCGAGCCGATTCTCGAGGACGACATGCCGGAGTTCGACCGCAAGGTGCACGCCATGTTTGCCACGCCGTCGCTGTTCCGTCCGTGGCGCGAGGAGCGCGACCGCATCCTGGCCGAGTGCAACTCCCTGATCGGCAAGTCCCAGCCATTGATGCCGCACCAGTACCGCCACCTGCTCACGGACATTGCAACAACGGTTTGCCGCTATGCGTGGCCGTTCGCGGCATCGGAGGATCACCACCATCATCACATGGGCGGACTGGTCATCCACTCGTGCGAGACGATGCTGACCGCGCTGACCATCTTCAACCAGCGATACACGCCGGAGCTGGTCGCGCGCGAGCTGGCCGAGGACGGGGAGCAGGTGCGCTACATGCTCGCCAACAAGCAGTTCGAGCGCGTGGGCTTTGCCGTGGCTCTGGCGGCCCTGGCGCACGACCTTGGCAAGATGTTCGACCAGACCATTGCCATCGGCAGGCCCGGCATCTACTTCTACGCATTGTCATCGCTTCCCGAGATCTGGCTTGCGAAGAACAACGTGGACCGTCGCAGGGCTCACATCGCCTGGCATGCGGAGCGAGAGGCGCAGCGGCATGCCGTGTCATCGGTGGGGCTTCTTTTGCACCTCCTGACGCCTCACATGCACGACAAGAAGTATGCGCCGTTCATCGGCGCTTTCATGGCCGAGCGAGCGTTCCCCCTGGACCGCGAAAGCCGCACGATCCCGCTGAAGAACTTCCCGAAGATTGCCACCTACCTGCACCTGACGAACCTGGCGATCCTCCATCACAACGACATGAACTACCACGATCCGCACAACTTCGTGCTGGGCATCCTGCGCCAGTCCGATTCGGACTCTACGGAGGAGTGGGAGAACAAGAACGCGATCAGTCTCGTGGACTTCATCCGCAAGTTCTTCACGGAGCAGTTCGGCGGCGTGGTGCGCGCCAATGCGGCGGCCGACCTGACGGTGTATGTCCGCAAGAGCGGTCGTTACATCCTCGTGCCGAGGCAGCGGTTCTACAAGGTGTTCCTGCAATACCTTGAGACGTTCGGAAAGACGCTGAACGTGAAGGACGATATGTTCGCCCGTGAGCTGACCCGTCACCGCATTGCCGTGCCTCTTGATGAAGATGAGAATCGCTTCGAGCCGCTCCAGTTCACGGTGCGCGTTCCGTCCATCTCTCACGCGCAGTTCGACACGCTGGTGCTGGACACGGTGACGCTCGGTATCGGGTTTGACACCGACAATCCTGCGTTACCGATTTACTACCTTGGCTCAAACGACGAGAAGCGCGGAACGCGCAGCCTGTTTCAGTTCACGCAGATCAGCCGCGACAAGGAACCTCAAGAGGAAAGTGCGCCGGTCATCTTGTCCGAGAGTGGAGACAAAGCGCAGGACAAACAACGCACCATGTCACGGGATGATGCGCGCGATGATAAGCAGGCTGATACGCAACCGACAACGCAGGAACCTGCGCCTCAATCCGCACCAAGTCATGCAGTTGATAACAGGTCAGGCAACGCATCTTCCAAGCGCGCTGCAAGCAGGAAGCGCGCGGACAAGGTGCAGCCTGGAAACGACGACAAGCGCGGTGATGATGTGAGGGAGAAACAGGCGCAGGCAACGAAGTCTCCGCGCAAGCGCAAGCAGGGTGACGACGCGGCTGTTGCAACATCCAAATGCACCGAGGACGACGGGGAAGCTGCACCGGTTCAGCAGGGCTTCGACGAGATCCTTGGCGCGGAGTTCGTGGAGGCAGACAAGGCGGCCGGCAACGCGAAGACCCGAGACGAGATGCAGGACAAGCCCGACGATGGTGACAGCGATGATACGGCTGTTGATGCGACGGATGCCGCGCACCTTTTGGACTTGATGACGACGGGCAACTACGACCCCAGCCGCAGGTCTGCAATGATCGAGTCTCTCGCGGAGTTGGTTGCCAGCGGTCGCCTCTCGATCAACGACAAGAGAATGACCTTTACCGTGCTCTTGCCTGCTGGAACGAACGAGGTTCATGTACGTCTCAAGGAGCTGGTTCAATCCGTGCCTGACTACGGCCCTCTGTTCAAGCAGGAGATCGAGCACATTGTGCGTTTGCAACGCGAAGGGATGCAGGATGCTTTCCACCGCAAGATACAGATATGCAAGGTCAACGCTGGGAAGAAGGGAAGGGTTGCGAGTGACTATCATCTCATCTGTCCCCGCTGGGCAACTTTGCCCACTGGCAAGGGTGGAGGTGCGTTCAAGATTGTGCGCGAAGCAGAGCCTCGCAATGCGGTTGAGGTGCTCAACTACTGCGGGCTGGAGAAAGAGGAAAAATGAGGCGCAAAACAAAAAACCTCACGTTTTTCTTATATACGTCTATAAAAACCGAGATGAGGCACATTTTTCGTAGAGTATTATTTACCACGGTGTTTTATAGTCGGGATGTGGTTTTTAGGGTTTTAGACGGAGCCCGAAATCGAGTTGGAGAAAGGGGGTGATCGGAGCATGGCGGACACCTATGTAACGAGTGACAAGCTGCCTGTTACGTTGTGGACGGAGCTGGTGAAAGCTGGTCTGGTCGGGCGGACAATCTATGTGAAGATGTCGCACCCAGATGCTGAGGGCTCGAACCGGGGAGCGACGCTCCGCGAGCGGATAGTTCGAGACATTGTTGAGCGCCACTTTGACAAGAAACCGATCCTGAAGAGCGAGCTCAAGGACACTTACATGGTGTCCGACTCGCTGATCGAAAAGGCCGTTGCCGAGGCCAAGAAGCGGCTCGGTCTTGGCTCCGAGTTTCGGTACTCGAAATTCCGTGGCGGGTTCGTGCGACGCACCCAGCTCAAGACGCATCTTGACCGTAAGGCCCGTGTTTCTCGGCCAGGCCGAATCGTGCGTCCGAAGAAGGAGCAGGACGCGCCTGCGAAGAAAGGCCGCAAGTCGTCGCTGCCGGGCTTTGAAAAGCCGTTCCGTCCCATTCGCCCGGAAGACCTGATCATTGACAAGGAGGATTGACGATGGCGATTCCGTTCAGGAAGAAGAGCGAGGAGCGTTTCGAGGAGCAGATTGAGGCGGCGCTTGAGCACCAGTCGAAGCAGAACTTCGCTCTGAAGAAGATGAAGAAGGGATACATCTACTACGGCGAGGGCATCCAGGTTGTCACGCCGAAGGGGGTTCCGGTTCCGAAATCCGAACAGAAGCTGGAGCCGATGTACCAGGAGATTGGCGAGCGTTTCTATCACGCGTTCACGTCTGGCGCGACGGGTCATGGCAAGACGGTGTTGCAGGAGCTTGAGGTGGTGAACTTCGTGGCGAACGGCTACACGCAGATCATCTTCGACTTCAAGCCGGACCTTGGCCTGATGGATCGCGCGAAGTGGGCGTCGGACATGGCGGGCAAATCGGACAAGTTCCGCCTGATTGCGCCGAACTATCCGAACCACACCTACTACCTGAACCCGGTTGCGAACGTGGACACGCCGGACGAGTTGGTTGCGCGGGTGATTGGCGCGATCCAGGAGGACACGGACGAGCAGTTCTTCCTGGACACGGCGGAGATGGTGTTGATGGCGATTGCGCGCTGCGCGATGAGCAGTCGGACTCCGTATGTCGAAACCAAGACGAAGGATCGGATCGTTCTTGGCAAGGACTTGACGCTGCGGACGCTGTGGCGTTTGCAGTCGGATCGCGTGGCGATGCAGAACCTGATGGACAATGCCCAGGACGAGGACGGGCGCATTCTGATGAACAAGTTCTTGCTGAAGCCGGAGGATTACGTCGAGAAGATCACCTCGACGCTGGACGTTCGCCTGGCGCGGCTGGCGATTGGCGATTTCGCGCAGACGTTCAATCCGACGGAGGAGCAGGTAAGCGAGGGTCGCGTGCTGGACCTGCGGCGCGAGATGAGCACGGGCTCGGTCATCTACTTCATGCTTCCGGTGGACCTGTTTGGCCCGATGGTTTATGGCATTGCGAAGATGGTGTTCCAGACCCTGCAATCGTTGTCGAACAAGCGGCAGATCAACCGCGACGTGGATCAGCCGGTTGCGGTTCTGGCGGACGAGGCTGACAAGGTTCTTTATCCCTCGATTGACTCGTTCTTCACGCGTGGTCGTTCGGCGCGCGTGGCGATGAACCTGATCATGCAATCGAAGTGGCAGTTGGTGAGGCGCCTGAAGGACGCCGGCGCGGGCGTGATCTTGTCGAACGCGCTGACGACGGTGTGGGGCCGGTGCGGCGATTACGCGAGCGCCGACTATTTCAGCGAGCTTTGCGGCGAGTACGACAAGTACACCGAGTCGGCGAACATCCGCGGCATTGGAACGGTGGGACGAAACAAGGAGGAGACGACGAGCATTGGCGTGTCGCAATCGCGAGAGCGGATCATCAAGCCGGAGGAGCTGATGAACCTGCATCCGGGCGAGATGCTGATTCGTTCTCCGCGGTTGGGTGTATGGCGAATGCGTGTGTGCATGATGCCGGACATTGAGCATCCGTTATCGAAGGATCTGAACGAGTGATTCGATTGCGCAAATCGGAATCATTGCCTATGGTTCGGCATTGGAACATTGGCAACGCTCGCACGATGTTCCGGGGAAACGCGGAAAGGGGGTAGCGCATGTTTGTGATGAGCGGATCAGGCGAGTCGTTTTGGAAGACCGTCTGGATTCTGGTGTTCTTCGTGATGTTTGTGGTTCCGAACATGGAGTATGTTCGGGCCGCCTGGGGTTATGTGAACGGCACGATTGCGGATGGCCTGAAGCACGAGGGGCTGTCGGACAAGAAGCCGCTGGACATCATCTACCAGTTTGCGCGCAAGCAGGAGCGGGACGAGTACAACGCGCAATATGACGCCGTGGCTGACGATTACTCGGAGCTGGCGTTGAGCGCGCGGCGCCTGTCGAAGGTTCCGCAGTTCAGGGAGCGGATGTTGGAGAAGAACGTGCCCGGGATGTTCCAGGGCGCGGCGATGTACATCAAGCGATACCGCCGCGACCGTTCGGCGGAGAACATGACGAACGCGAAGTCGTACCTGGAGCAGGTGAGCAAGCTGCTGTTGAAGATGGTGAAGCCGTGGGCGATTGGGTGGATGGTGTTCGTTGCGATGTTTGCGGCGGGGGTGGGCTTGCTGGTCAAGCGCAAGGAGAGCCAGAACCTTGATGGGCTGGCGCAGGACATGATGCAGCGCAGCCGTGTGGGTTTTGTCCGCAGCTATGCGTTGCCGACGGCGCTGTTGTCTGCGTGGTATTTCTGGCAGCTCGACCCGGAGTTCACGCTTTTCGGTTTCTACTTTCTGATTCCGCTGACGTTCCTGTGGTTCATCGTTCCGTATGTGGCTGCGAAGTCGAGCGTCTGAGGGGTTGCTGATGCTGTTGCTGCTGGCGCCGGGCGTGGCGCTGGCGGGGCAGATGGTGACGTATGCGCCGGTGACGGTGGAATATCGCCGCGTGGACATCGGGCGCTGCGTGGATTCGGCGGCGCGCGAGTACGGGCTATCCAGCGCGCTGCTGTGGAAGCTGATCCGTGCGGAGTCGGGCGGCGATGTGACGGTGATGAAGCGTGGGGCGCATGTTTATCGTGGATTGCCGATGGGGGATGCGGCGAGCTTTCTCCGGCACCTGGTTTCGACGGGACGCGACGTGGACGTGGGCCTGATGCAGGTGAACACGGTTCACCTGCGCGAGCTTGGATTACGAAGGCCGGAATTGTTGCTGGAGCCGTGTTTCAACGTGCGCGCCGGGGCATTCCTGCTGGCCGGACTGGTGAAGCATCTGGGCTATGGCTGGGAGGCGGTGGCGGCGTACAACGCGGGCCTGGCTGGCTGGCTGGGCAAGTCCCGGCACGGGATCAGGCGTTCGTTGCGCGGAGCGGCGTATGCGAAGCGCGTATCCCGGATGAAGGGACGGCCGATGAAGGTATTGCTGGCCACGGAGGACACGGCTCCGGGCCGGAGGGTGAGCATGAAGGAGAAAGGAGGAATGGGCATTGCAGTTGATTACGCGTTCGATTGACGAGTTTGCGGAGGCTTATGCGGACATGTGCATCCGGGTTTCGGTTCCGCGTCTTTACATGTGCATCGTATCGGAGCCGTTGCCGGTTGCCGGTCCCGAGAGCGGCGAATTTCGCGTGTACCAGGATGACAATGGGAGAGAGGTGGTGGTCAACGGTCAGTTCGTGAGCTGCTGGAGCTTTTCGGACACGAGGTTCGGAGCGGACGCGGTGATGTATCGGCACCTGGAGGCGCGTTCGTTCTCGGACGGGGAGCCGGCGACGTTTGACGTGCTGACGACGGCGAACGAGCTGATCTCGCGGATTCGGGGGCACCTGGAGCGCGAGGGGCGGCTGGATGTCCTGTCCGAGGCGGACGACCTGATTCGTATCTGGTACGGAGCTGTCCTGGACGGCTACAGCGACGTGTTTGCGCGGCAGATTCAGGCGGTTTCGTTCGATTCGGCGAGCGAGCCGGTATTTGAAGGCTGAGAAGGAGAAGAGACATGGGAGAGACGGCGGTGGCATTTGAATCCGGTATTCGGGAACAGGAGTCCGGCTTCGAGATTCTGGGCGTGAAGGAGGTTCCGAAGACGACGAAGTTCAAGCAGTTGGACATGGATGGGTTGCGTCGGCAGTGCGAGATCGAGGCGGTGTGCCTTGGGCCTGGCGATGAGGAGGGCACGTCGGAATTCGGCGTGACGGTTCGTTTCCGTTCGGGTCGCCAGGCGCGCATCCTGTCGAAGTTCCAGGTATCGGTGTCCGGACAGGCTTCGGAGGACGCGATCCGGAACCACTTCCTGGGCCAGTTGGGGGAAGGCAAGTTCGATTCCGAGATCAGGGACATGGTGGAGTCGAAGGCGAAGCATTCGTCGCGGCGCGGTCGCGGCAAGGGCCGCCGCCGGTCGGAGGGCCAGTGATGGGCGCGCGGTCGTGGCTGGTTGCAGTGGCGCTGCTGGGTATCTGCTGTAGTCCTGCGCTGGCGGCCGACGCGCCGGATCGGGGCTTGCACAACAAGCACCTGAAGCGGCCCGTGCCGGCGCATGCGAAGCGCAAGGCTCCGGATTCGACGGACGCCCTGACGAAGCGGCTGAACGTGAGCGGGCGTCTTGAACGGCACTCGATCCGGGGCGTCTGGTTGAGTGACGACGGGCATGTGTGCATGCTGATGCTGGAGGATCGGGTTCGGCGTTCGTGCTTGATCACGGATGCCGCGGCGGTGCATGCGCGCGTGGTGTTCGTGACGGACGGGCGCGGATTGCTGTTCACGTTTTTCCGGAACGCGGAAATGAAGCGTGGCGGCACGAGCAACGGGTTCACGTCCTACATGGACCGGCGTGGTTCGCGGGTCTGGGCGAGGGCGGCGGACATTGACAGCGCGGTGGGTGGTTGACACGGCGGCCCGTCGAGAATATACTTATTTGCATAAAACAAAAAGCAAGGAGTAACGACATGAATCGAGTAGCTCGAATGGTGATGCACCACATCACGAACAAGATCATCTACCTGGCGATGGGCCTGCTGATCGCGGCTGCCGGCTCGCTGATGAGTGGTTGTGCGGCGGTGGACGTGGCCTCGACGGCCTACAGCGCGATTGACACGCACAAGAGCATGAAGGCGGCGGGGAAGGCGGTGAACGCTCTTGGCCAGCTTCAGGATTACGACAAGGTGTACGTCGTGGTGAAGATGTACGACGGGGCCAAGCGTGCCGAGGTCAAGTCGAAGCTGTCCGAGATGCTGGCCAAGGATGTCAATGACATTCGCGCCAAGGGCCTTCATGTGCCGGATGTGGTGATGTTGGACGATGCCAGCTCGCTGGGTGCAGAGAAGGGGGCGGCCCTGGTGGTGGTTGAGCCGCGCAACACGGGAATCACGGACACCGTGACGGAGCTGACCAGCGACCATGGCATGCTGACCGTGTATGATCTGGCGAATGGACGCATGAAGATTGCGTCCCGCGAGATCGAACTGGAAGACGGCATGTTTGTTGGCCTGGACGAGAAGATCAAAGGGTTGCATGGCTTCATCGGCGAGATGCTGTTCGATCCGCGCCGGGCCAACCGCGAGCGGCAGTCTTCCTGACAGGTTTCTGGCTCCCTCCTTGGATGGACACCCCTGCCGTTTCGGCAGGGGTGTTTTCTTTGGGTTGTGCGGGTTGACTTGGAACGTATTGAACGGTAGAAACAGCGGCCAAGGCGTGGGAGAGACTGGCGCCTGAGAAATCAGGAGGTTTGAAAGCATGAGTGAAAAAGAGCGCACGACCGCCACGGTCGAGGAAATCACCGAGCTGGCGGCAAAGCTGAACGACAACCAGCGTGGGCTGGCTTATGGCGTGATGGAGTTCATGCTGAACTACAAGGAGTTCGGCGACACGACGGAGAACTTCATTGATGGCGTGGTGGCCCGCGTGAAGGGCTGGTTTGGCAAGAAGGAGGCCGACGCCGACGCCTGAGTTGGCCGGCATGTTTGCGACCGTCGCTTGATCATGGGTTTTCCTCCTCCCCTTGGGAATATCCCCTCCCCTCGATGGTCGCGCGGAGGCGTGGCATTCGTGCTGCGCCTCTTTTTCGTTCTGGGCCTGGCCATGCCGGCGCATGCGGGCGAGCCGGCGAACGCGGCTCCGACGCCTGCGGAGCTGTCGGGGCTGAGTGATGCGGATGCGATCCGACGGCTTGCGCTGGAACGGGAGCGCCAGATACGGGAGCAGATGGATCGCAAGCAGATTGGCCGTTGGGTGAAGCAGGCGAACCGTGAGACGGAGCGCGCGATGCGTCGTCTGGACGCGAACGGTGATGGCCGGATCACGGAAGACGAGCTGGCCGAGTACACCTGGCGCCAGAACCGCGAGCGGGAGAAGGAGCGGGTTCGGCGCCTGCGCGCCGAGGGTTGGCGCGTGCATGACCTGGGGGAATACGAGGACTGCATAGACCACAACGGGGACCCGCTGCCGGGATGCAAGGTTAGCTGGCCGTAATCGCCTGGGCCTGGCTGACGCCGGCCTTTTTTCAGTGAATGGAGACGGGGATGCCGGGCTGTTCTTCGGCGACGATCTGGCGCAGAGCCTGGGTTGCGTGGTGTCCCAGGTTGAAGCGTTCGAGTTCGGCGACGAAGACCGATTCGACGACATCTTCGGGTGCGTGCGCGATGCGCGCGAGCGCCTGGGCGAGGCGCTGGTTCAGGCACGGGCGGCAGAGTCCGAGTCCGAAATCCGGAACGACGCCGTTCGACTGGCAGCACCGACAGCGCATCAGGCTTTGTCTGCCTGGCGCTTGGTTGCGAGCATGACCAGGACGTAGGCCATGGCGATGCCGGACATGAGCATGGCCAGCGGCTTGCGCCAGGTCGTGATGGGTGCGACGTAGATGTGCACGGCGACGGCGACGGCGCCCCAGGCGGCGATCCAGGCGGCCTGCGCCAGCACGGGCCGTCCGTTCTTCAGGCGCATGTATCCGAGGGCCGCGACGGCGACGACGCACATGCCGATGACGTAGTGGATGTCCATGGACAGGGATGCCGCGACGGCGATCAGGGCCATGGACACAAGCCCGTATTCGAGTTGCGTATTCAGTTTGGCGAGATTGAATTCAAACATTCGCGGCGCATCTTTGGCTGCGGCCCTGGCGCGCTTGCGCGCTTCCTCGATGGTGACGATCTTCGGCTCGTTCATCAGCATACCTCATGGTATCACGGAGTCGGGCCTGCCTTCAAGTCCGATCCTCGGTATCCGGCATGCTCGCGCGATCCGTAAGCCGGAATCTGGGAGCTGGGTCACAAGACAGCCGCAAAAGATGGATGGTCAATCGCGCTCAAAGTTCCGGAGCCGAAAAGTTGCATAAATGATTTTTCATGCTAGGCTCGCCCCAGATGATTCGGTGGGAGAAGTTGATATGGGTGGCGTCAAGTCAAGACTGAACCATGTCTGGAGCGCCCTGATGGGCAAGGTCGAGATGGTGGTGCACATTCAGGGCGGCTTTGCCCTGCGCCGGGAATTGAGCGAGACGAGCGCGGACTACGTTCGCCGACTGACGCGCGACGTGGTGGGCGATCTGCGCGGCAAGGCCACCGCCGTCTATACCGTCGGGAGCACCTTTGTCGGGGTGACGGTGACGCTCTATTACGGCACGCCTGAATTTTTCGACAGTTTCGAGGCCCATGTTGCTACTGCGCTCCAGGACGCGCCAGAGCAGTTGGAGGACATTCGCCGCGCGCTGCGGCGCGGGCGTTTCTTGGCGGCGGGCGACGGCATGCTCGACGGCCTGATTCTCAATTTCGGTCACATTGCTACGGCGCTGGTTCCGACGGCCTGAGTTTCGACGCAAAAGACTTGTCATAATTGACCGGGCCGGCTATGCTGTCGGCATATTGTGGCTGCTTGCTGCTAGGCGAGCGGTTTTCCGGTTTTTCCCACCCCTCAAACAATCAGAGGAGGGCTATCATGCAGCATATCTTTGCTGCGTGGGCGGCTCTCGGCGGCGTCATCTTTGACCTGGCCTACGTCCTTACGTTGGCGAGGCTTGTCATGGCGTATCGCCGAGGCGAGCGCGCGTCGTTTGATTTTGGCGCGTATGCTCTGTTCGCCTTCGCATCACTCGGGTACCTCGGGTATTTCGTCGAGGTACATCACGATCCGGTCATGGCGGGCATCGCGGCGGCAGGCTTGTTCCTGCTGGCGCTGTGCATGCTCGTGGCCGGGCTTGGGAGGCTCCAATGCGCTCGGCAAGGGAGTTGATCGAGCTGGCCAGCCAGGAGCCGATTGCCGACCTTCTGGCGCGGGAGTTCAACATCCCGCTGAAGAAGGTGGGCAGCAAGCTGCGCTCCCGCGAGTGCCCGCACTGCGGCGCGGGCGGCGCGGATTCGGTGCGGCTGAACGTGGACCCGGCCAAGAACCTGTACTTTTGTCACGTCTGCGAGACGGGCGGCGACCCGATCTTCCTGTTCCGGGAGGCGTATGATCTGAACGCCGTTGAGGCGGCCAAGCGCATCCTGGGCGAGGACGACGAATCGCCGGCCGACATGGAGCGGCGTCGCAAGAGGATCAGGGAGCTTGAGGAGCAGCGCAGGAAGATGCAGCAGGCCGAGGCGGAGAGCAATGCCGTCAAGGCCCGCATCTTCACGCGGCTCGTCGAGTGGGCCGGCACGCTGACCGGGGATGACTTCAAGCGTTCGATTTCGTATCTCGAAAACGAGCGTGCCATCTCCCGGAAGGTGTTGCGGGTGGCCTGGGCCAGGCGCCTGTTGGTCTTTCTTCCGGATGAACCGGGCCGGACGGATGCGTTCCTGCGGTCGGAGTTTTCGACCGAGGATTTGCTGAAGTCGGGCATTCTGAAGGAAGAGGGCCGAAAGATGGGCGTCTGCTACCGCCAGGTCGTCACGCCGTATCGCGGCGATGACGGACGGGTGTATTCGGCCGAATTCCGGTATCCGGAGCGGAACCCGGAGTTTGGCGCGAAGTCCATCCGTTATGGCCGGGCGCCGAATCCCTGGCTCTGGCCGGGCAAAGGGAACATGACGGTCATCTGCGAGGGCATCATTGATGCGCTGTCGCTGAGGACGCTGGCATTTGCCGGCACGATCATCTGCGTTCCGGGCATCAGCCAATGGCGTGATGACTGGAACGAGTTGGTGACGGGCCAGCATGTGCGGGTCATGTTCGACAACGACGAGGAGCCGCTGAAGGACCGGGACGGCAATCCCAGGCTCGACGAGCAGGGGAACCCGATCTATCCGGGTCCGGCCGCGGCGAAACGTCTGGTCGAGCGGTTGAAGGACGGATCGCGATGTCTGACGGCCCAGGCGCTGATTCCGAAGCGCAAGGGCGAGGACATCAACGACATTCTTCGCCGCCGCGTGGTGGAAACCCCCTGACCCCAGGGGGTTTATTCTCAACCACAAGGAGAAGTCACCATGACTGATTATGCGGTTTTCGAGGTGACAGAACCTGCCCAACTCAAGGAATACGAGTTTTGGCTTGGCGAACAACGTGTTCAGGAGATCGTGTCCAAAGCGGACGAACTTGTGAACCAAGGGTTTCGAGTGGCGGTACTGCTCCGGGAGGTCAATGTTTTGGGCATGGATTGCGATGGCCCGTTCATTGACACCCAATATCAACTGGAGGGTATCCGCAGTATGACGCCCGAGGATATCGAGGCGATGATCGAACACGGTTTTGACGACGGGCGAGCCTACGGCTGGAAGGCCAAAGGCGTGGTGGAAACCCCCTGACTCCAGGGGGTTTATTTTCAACCACAACAAGGAGGTGCCCATGCCGAATTGGGCAATGAACAAGGTCGAGATCGAGGGCGAGGACCAGCAGAAGGCGATGAGCCTGCTGGTGAACGACAAGGGCGAGGTGGATTTCAACATCCTGAAGCCGATGCCCGAGTCGCTCAACATCACGGCCGGCTCCCGGATGCTTGACGCCTTCGGCCTGGCGTTGATTCAGGGCGACCTGACCGAGGAGGAACTCAAGCCGTTCCTGCTCGGAATCAACGCCGAGCAGGCGATGGAGAGGGTTCGGAAGAAGATCGCGGGGCTGGACTCGCCCTACGGGATCCTCGAATGCGACATCGAGGATGATTCCGGCGAGGAGTACTACCGCAAGGTGGTTTCCAACATCCGGAATTACGGATGCCCCACCTGGTACGAATGGGCGTACCGCGAGTGGGGCACGAAGTGGAACGCGTGCCACCAGCAGGAGGTGACGGACACCGGATGCTCGCTCATCCTGGAGTTCGACACGGCCTGGTCGGAGCCCACGGGCGTGATCGCGGCGCTCGAAGCCAAGGTCCAGGAGCTGGGCCTCGATGTCACGATCCACTGGGACGTGGCCTACGAGGAGGGCGGCACCGCGTACCACCGCATCGAGCCGATGAAGGCCGCGGCCTGATCCGGCTCGCCCCTGGATACCCGGCCTGCCCGGGTATGCAACTTCATCACGAACCAGGGGGAAACGAATGGCAGATGTCCTGTCTGCACTGTCGCTGGTCACGCTCGTGGCCGGCATCATCACCAACCGCAGTTGCATGGCCTGGCGCGCGCGCCTGGTGCTTGCCGCCGGCATGTATGTGTCGTCGGCGATCTACGCCGTCGTGGCGGGCATGCTCGCGGTTGCATGAAGGAGGATGGCCATGAAGAAGGTCGTCAACAATCGGGTCGTCATGGTCGGCCCGGACTTCGACGCGGCGGCCAAGTCGCTCGGAGAAGCGGTCAAGGGCGTGGAGGTTGATTTCGATGTCCGACCTGCGGACATGGATCTCACGGAAGCGCGCTTCGTGACCGACGACATCCTGGTGGACGCCATTGACCACCTGTTCTGGGATGTCATGGCGAACCGATGGGCCGTCTCGGTCTGTTGGGACGCCAAATGCGAGGGCACGCCCAAGACGGTCACATACCGCTTGGACATGCTGGAGTGGCACAAGGCCAACCAGCGGTTGGAAGTGCAGCGATGCGCTATCTGACGGTGTTCTTCGCGCAAGGAGACGACGCGGACGCCTGGCTGTCCATGCTGGATGAGCGAGGCCCCGGTGTCGTCATGGACGCGCTCTGCGTCGAGCTTGGCCCATTCACGCCAAGCATCGAGGAGCGCGAGGCGGAGTATCTCGCCCGGGTGGAGGCGCAATCCGTTCCGGATGCGCCTTGGGGCGAGGAAGACCGGACCTACGAGGAGCCAGGGAGGGATCGGATCCTTTCGTGGAACAGCCGAGTGGGCTACGTCGGTCTTCACCTCCGCCTTTCGGAAATCGAGGGTATATTCGATAACGGTGGCAAGACGACCGACCGCTACCGGGTATCCCTCGATGACGGAGGCGGATACTACGTCTCCGATGACGTATCGCCCCGTGGCGTGTTCATGTACGAGGACGACGCTCACGGACCGATACGGCCGGCGGAGGACGAGCAGGAGATCGGCTGGAAGGATCTGCCATGGCAGGTTCGGCGCCGGCTCCTGATGGACTACGCGATTCCGCCTGAAGAATGACGAGGAACCCCGCCCTGGCGCGGGGTTATCTATGCAAACCGGCGCGGGCCGGAGGGATTGGTTTCCGATGGCCCGTGGCGGCCTTCGGTTTTCCCTCCGGCCCGTTTCCGTTTTTCGGAGGAAAAACATGAAATACACGATTACGTTCGGCGGCATCTACGCCGAGGGTCGTTGGCACTTCGGCGACTTTCACCAGGTACTGCGTGATGCGATTCGTCGTTTCACGGCGCTGTCCTGGGACGACGTGAAGGAGGAAGTCTTCCGTGCGCGTCTGTGGTGGAACGTCGAGGGCGACAAGCCCATGGTGTCCTATGGCGTGATTCTGGGAGACGGCTCCGAGAAGCGCGTCAGGGGGCGTACCGGCAGGGTGTTGTCGCGCCATCTGCCGAATCTCTCGGACGAGGAGCTCCAGAAGATCGCCGAGGCGGTCAATGAGGCCAATCCGATATTCAAGGGTTGGGAAGAACCCGAGGTGCTGCCCTTCGCGAGGGGCGCGTTGAGCACCGAGGACGCCTTGGGCTCGTGCATGTATGTGCGGCCGGATTTCTGGCGGAATCTGGAGGACGAGGCGCTGCATCCAGCGCCCGATGCGCTTCCGGAGGATCCGGATGACTGGCCGGACGGCACGGGTCCTGCGGCCCTGGTATGGCGCAGGGTGCCGGCCACGATCTCGGAAGGCGCAGGCGAGCTGCGCGCCTTCCTGTGGCCGGTGATTCTGGGTTCCGAGGGTCGGAAGGCATGGTATCTGGACCGGATGTATCCGGCCTGTCCGGAATCGCGCGAGTTCGCGAAGGAATTCGCGGACAAGCACGGATTCCTGTGCCATGCCAATGACGACCACGAGGACTTGTCGTTTGCTCACCCGCTTCGTGGAGTGACTTCGTTCGATGGCGACGGCTGGCCATACCTGGACAGCTTCCGCCATCCGAACAAGGCCGGCGATGCGCTGGTCACGGCCGATCACGAAGACAGGGACGAGCGATTCGACACCCAGGGCGACTACGAGCACGGCGACTGGTGCGTTGGCCCCATATGCTGCGCTTGCGGCAACTTGGAGACGGATGACACGCACCATGAGCACTGCTACACGGGAGAGGTGTTCTGCAACTCGTGCTACCACGAACGCTTCGACACCTGCGAGAAGTGCGGCACCGAATTCCTCACGGAACCCCTGTGTGTCGGGGGTTATGCCTACTGCGACGCGGGATGCGCCGAGGATGATGGCTGGGTGCGTTGCATCGAGTGCGGCGAGTGGTCCGATGAGGACCAAACCAGCCACTCGGGGTACGAGGAAGGCCAGGTGTGCCATGAATGCCAGGAGTATCATGGCTACCACAAGTGCGCGTATTGCGGTGACGTGGAGAAGCGGGACATCAACCACATCCAGGACGAGGACGAATGGGTGTGTAAAGGCTGTCTTCCGAGCGACGCAAAACGCTGCGAGGAATGCGGAGACGTGTGGTTGCAACATCACGATCTCTGCGAGGCATGCGCGGAGAAGGCAGATGAAGCAACGGAGGAGGTGTCGGCATGAACCTGCTTCTGGAGCTTCTTCGGACGCCTTCTCCGGCGTGGAGCGAGTCGGCGACGCGGGCCATCATCCAGCGGGAGGTCGGCGGCGACGTGGATGCCGCCGGCAATCTCTGGGTGGAGGTTGGCGACAGCCGGACGCTGTTCTTGTCGCACATGGATGCCGTTCACAACGACCGCCCGGTTTCGGCGCTGGTTCGGGAGGACGGCATGATTGCGCTGGATCCGTCATGCGGCCAGACGGCGCTGGGCGGCGACGACCGCTGCGGAATCCGGGTGATGGTGGAGATGATCCGAAACCGAATCCCGGGTTTGTACCTGTTCACGACGGCCGAGGAGATTGGCTGCCAGGGCATGCACAAGGCCGCGTCGAGCGTGCCGGACTGCATTGACCAGGCCATCTCGTTCGACCGCCGCGGGACGGGTTCCGTCATCACCTCGATGATGGAAGGTCCGTGCTGCTCGGATGCGTTTGCGACCGAGCTGTGCCGCAGGCTGGGAGAGGGCTTCATGCCCGATCCGACGGGCTCGGTGACGGATTCGGCTGTATTGCACGACCGGCTGGTGAACTACACGAACATTTCGGTCGGGTATGTTCACGAGCATTCGCCGGACGAGATGGTGGATTCGGCATTCCTGCTGAACACGCTGATTCCGGCGGTGCTGCGGGTGGACTGGGAATCGCTCCCGTCCGATCCGAAGCCGGAATGCGATCCCGGCTACTGGGAACCCGCGGGTCTTGGCGTTCCGGTTTCCGGAATGGAAGACGACACGGTGTACCAGATCGGGATGTTCTTCGAGTCGCGGCCGCATCGCCGGTTCAGCGGCTCGGAGGTGTCGGAGATCGTCGAGATGTTCGCCGAGGGATGGAGCCTGAGCGATGTCTTGGAGATGTATCCGGCGTGATGATGGAAAAGAGGGTTGGCGCAATGCCAGCCCTCTTTTTTTTGCCGTGGGGTTATGGTATAATGGAACATCCGAAACGAGGAGCAGCGGAATGGAGCTTGACCAAAACCGCCGCGCAAGCCCCTGCCTTCAGGCATGGGGTCGAGCGGCGGGATGTTTCCCGCGAGGACGCAATGCCGTACAATGAAGCCATGCCCGAACCCACCGCACGGAGCATTGCCTGATGCCCAGGCGCAACAAGCCGCCGGCCTTCGTGCTTGAGCTTCCGCTACGCGTGAGCCGCGCGGACGAGCGCGTGCTGCTTGTCCGTTTCGAGGCCGCGCGCCAGCTCTACAACGCCTGCCTGGGCGAGGCGCTGAGGCGGCTGGACCGGATGCGTGCCTCGGAGGAATGGCAGGCCGCGCGGCGGATACCCCGGGAGCAAAAGGACGAGCGCCGTCGGGCGTTCCGCGCCGCAACCAACAGATACGGCTTCACGGCCTTCGCCATTGAGGCGTTCGGCACCACCTGCAAGAACGCCTGCTGGATCGGCGAGCACCTCGACGCCCACACTTCCCAGAAGGTGGCGCGGCGCGCCTTCGAGGCAGTGCGGCAATACGGCTTTGGCAAGCGCGGACGCCCCCGCTTCAAGGGCCGCTTCAAGGCCGTCACCGCCGTCGAGGGCAAGAGCAACGCCGCCGGCATCCGCTGGCGCGGCGACCGCGTGGAGTGGAAGGGACTTGTCCTGTCCCCGCTGTTCGACCGGAAGGACCGGCACGGCGTCCAGGCGTTTGCCCTCCAGTGCCCGGTCCAGTACGTCCGTCTCGTATGGCGCTGGATGCACGGCCGGCGGCGCTGGTATGTCCAACTCGTCCTGCGCGGACGCCCGAAATGGAAGGACAGGAACCCCGTCGGCGACGGCATCGTGGGCCTGGACATCGGCCCGTCCACCATCGCCGCTTCCGGCGAGGAGGCGGCGCTGCTGGAGCCGTTCTGCCCGTCCGTCGAGTTCCTGTCCCGGAAGATACGCCGTATCCAGCGGGCCATGGACCGATCCCGTCGCGCCACCAATCCGGACAACTACAACCCCGACGGGACGATCAGAAAAGGCCCGAAACGCTGGGTGTACTCCCATGGCTACCTGCGCCTCCGTGCGGAGCTGCGGGAATTGCAGCGCCGGCTCGCCGAGACGCGCAAGACCGAGCACGGCAACCTGGCTAACCGCGTCATCGCCATGGGACGAAACATCCGCATGGAGAAGCTGTCCTACCGGTCGTTCCAGAAACAATACGGGCGCAGCGTCCGCGACCGCGCGCCCGCCGGTTTCGTCAACCGCCTCCGCCGCAAGGCTGAAAGCGCCGGCGGTGAGGTGGTTGAGTTTCCGACCCGCACGACATGCCTGAGCCAGGTGTGCCACGGCTGCGGGTCGCGGCAGAAGAAGCCGCTTTCCCGGCGCATCCACGCCTGCGGGTGTGGGATCGTCATGCAACGCGACCTCTACAGCGCGTTCCTGGCAAGCTGCGTCGAGGAGGGCGCCCTCCACGCGGGGCTGGCGCAATCGCGCTGGCCGGGTGCGGAACCGCTCCTCCGGGCGGCGTGGAGGGATGCAACCTGCGATTGGAAGGGCAGGCGTCCTTCCTCCTTCGGCGGCTACCGGAGTCAGAGCGGGTCGTCCGGACAAGGCGGGACAGCCAACGCTGAGGCTTCCGACCTTGCATGGGCCGGAAGAGAGGCGGCGGCGGTTCCCGCTAGAACCCCCCGGCTTTAGCCGTGGGGAGGTTCAGCTGAACAAACTGGAGTTTCGCCGCTTTCCGCACCTGCGGGAGGCCATGGATGCCGTGATGAATCTGCGGTATGTCGCGCATGGGCGAGTGGGATGCCGTTTCCGTTCAGGCGGCCTGTTGTCCTGCGCGCCGGGGATCGTTGGCCATCTGCACCTTAGCGCGCAGCCAGGCCTCGATGAAGAAGGCGGGAATCTGGCGTCCGCCATCCGGGATCCGGTTCAGGAACTCGTCTGCGAATGTCCGCGCGAACTCCATGGCCAGCGTATGCGCGATGCCGATGCGGCAGGGCAGCAGCGCGTCGGCGTGGCAGGGCACGCTTCGGGCGCAGATTCCGTTGAGGATGTTGATGGCGAGATCCAGCCGGCCCTCGCGGCTGGCGAAGTATCGGTCGAGCCGGGCGCACCGGGAGTAGTGGACGGCGGTGCGGGGCACGTTGCATGCGATGAACCCGGATTGCGGGGCGGGAACGATCCGAACAACCGGCGGGCAGGGCTCAAGCTCGACGACGGCGCCGGGCCGGAGCATGGGGTATCGGCGCGTTCGCGCGGGATGGATCGGATCGGACATGCCTTGGATTGTGGCACAATGCGAAAGCAGGGTTCAAGCGCCATCTCGATTCCGACAACCTGAAGCGAAGTCGCGCTTGGTGGCATGGCGATGATTCGGCACAATGGGCATGAACGAAATGCTTCAAGGAGGATTCGCATGAGCGACCACATGCCTGAAGGTCCGGGCGAGGAGATCACGCCGGAGGCCATCGGAGCGATCATGGACAAGATGCTGGGCAAGCCGGAGGGCGAGTCATTGGCCAGCATGAACGAGGAGATGGAGGAACTGGCCTATATTGGGGCGGCCATGTGCCTTGACCGAATCAACCACGGTCGGGATTTTGAGCGAGTGCTCGAACATCTGGCCAGCATGCGTGATTGGAGCGACCGCGTTGGCTGCGATGCCTTTGATGATCTTGTTGGCATGCTGGCGTCCGGCTTCTCGCGCGAGCGTTCCATTCTGATGATGGCGCGCATTCCGACACTGGGAATGATGATGAGCCTGTCATTTCGGGAAAACCCGCTGGTGAACACGGACAGGACGTTTGCCGCCCTGCTGGCCCTCGTTGCCCGGAGGGCGCTGAACGAGGCGAAGACGTTGCAGGGAGAAATCGAGGTCCGAATGCAAGACATTGAACTGGACTGCCCGTTCTGCGGCGAGAGGCTTCCCAATCTTCGGTTCCTCGATCCCGTGGCCTGCGCCTGCGGCGCCACCGCAACGCTGGCGACCGAGAACGACCAGGAGACGGCTATCCGAGGAGGATTCGAGCTGCTCGAAAAAATGCTGGAACCGGGCATGATGGTGGGAGGGAGGATGATCTCGTTGCAGGGGATAACCGAATCGCCGTTCGAGAACACCGAGCTGGCGGTGTATTGCGCTGGCCCGTCGCCCGAGGATGTCACCGAGGGAACGACTACGCGCCATTGAGCCGAAGGTGCTGGGAGGTTGCATCGGGATATGGCATAAGGTATAATGAACCGGCGCGACACCTCGCGCCAGGACGAGCCAGATGACCGAGAACCAGCCACTCATTGCAAACAGGGACTTGGCATACGACCTTGACCGCATGCTTGGCCTTGAGCCCGGTACCACATGGAACAAGGCGCTGGATGACACGGAGAACCTGATCCGCACGGCGTTCGTGCTGTGCGTGGACCGCCTGCATCACGGGGCGGAATTCGAGCGGGTTCTGGTCGAGCTTGCTGCTGTCGAGCATCCGGAGGAGCGGCTGGAATGCGAGCCGTTGGAGCGGCTGGAAGCCATGCTGGTCGGAAACAAGGCGCGCTACCCGTCGCTGGTCATGCTGTCCACGATTCCGACGCTCGGATTGCTGGCCGGCCTCCGCATGGGCGCGAATCCGCTGGCCGAGCCGAGCCCGGTCTTGGCAACCCTGTGCGCGGGTGTTGCCGGCCAGGCGATTCGGGAGCTGGAAGCCGTCGCTGCCCGGATTCGCCAGGAGGTGTCAAACCTGCACATGGACTGCCCGTTCTGCGACGGGCCGATGCCGCCCCTGAGCTTCATGGAAATCGAACGCTGCTCGTGCGGCGCCACGTTCACGCTGGTAGCCATGGAAGACAAGGACGAGGCCATCCGCGCCCATATCGAGACACATGCTCCCATGCTGTCACCCGGCCTGTCCCTGAAGACGGCGATCCTCTCGCTGGAAGGGGATGTGCGGTCGCCGTTCACGCAAAGCGAGCTGGGCATCGTCGGGACTGTCCCGGCAACGATGCAGGAGACGATGGAGATGACGGCCGAAGTGGCGGGAGGGACGCGCCATTGAGCAGGACGCGTTGCATGTCTTTTTCCGATGAGATGGTCCGGGCCATCCTCGATGGCCGCAAGACCGTGACGCGCCGCCCGGCAGGCGGTGCTTCGCGCAAGTCCGGCGAGTGCCCGATTGGCGGGCCGGGCGACAGGATCGCCGTGCGGGAGACTTGGGCCTCGACCGCCCAGATCATGCACCCGTCCGACGCATGGGTCGTCTATCGGGCCACGGAGCCGGAGTGGGGCGAGAACTACGAGGGCTGGCGCTGGCGTCCGGCCATGCACATGCTCAAGATGTTCAGCCGCATCACGCTGGAGATCACGGACGCGCGGCTGGAGCGTTTGCAGTCCATGAGCGACGATGACGCGCTGGCCGAGGGCATCCAGCCGTGCCACGAGGGCTGGGGCTGGCATCTGGAGGACGGCCGGTTCTTCGACGCCGGCGGCCCCGTGGACGCCTTCCGGCAGTTGTGGGACTCCATCTACGACGGCCGTCCGGGCCTGTCGTGGCACGACAATCCCTTGGTGTGGGTGATTGAGTTCAAGGTTGTGGAGGTGAAGAAATGAAGCAGACCCGTGAAATGGAAGAAGTGTTCGAGCACTACAGGAACCAATGTAATTCTTCATGGTGTTTTGGATGCTCGCACCATGATATGTGGCGAGAGGACGGCACGCGCAAACCGGACGAATGCAAGGCATCCAAGCCAGAGGAATGCCGCTGGGTTGAGGAAGAATGCGGAAAGGAAGGGTAAATGAAGCGAAACCGCGAACGTGAACTGCTGTTCTCCGTCACCCGCAAGGATTTCGTCATCCAGACGTTCCGATCCGGCGGGCCGGGCGGGCAGCACCAGAACAAGACCGACTCGGGCGTTCGTATCCGGCATCCGGAATCGGGCGCGGTTGGCGAGGCGCGGGACAACCGCAGCCAGCATGTCAACAGGCGCATGGCGTTCCGCCGTCTGGTGGACAGCCCCGAGTTCCGAACGTGGCTCCGGCGCAAGGCGGCGGAGGCCATGACAGACAAGCGGGCGCTCATGCGCCGTGTCGAGGAACAGATGCGCCCGGAAAACGTGCGGGTCGAAGCAATGCAGAACGGGAGGTGGGTGAAGGAATGAGCACCCTGACGCAGAGCCAGCGCAAGGCGCTTGAGATCATCAGCCAACACGGCGACGAGATCCGCTGTCCCACCGACTTCGGGTATTTCATGTGGCCCGATGCGGAAGGCTGGCGAAAGGTCGGCAAGTGCGGCTATGGATCAACCTATGGCGTCGGCATGCGTCTGGCCTCGGGCGGATACCTCGGTCGTTTGCGTAAGGCCGGCCTGATTGACTGGCAGTATCGCGAACATGAAGGTCGGCAGTTCTTTCTCACGGACGAGGGCAGGAAAGCATTGGATGGCAAAGAGCCGGAGCCGGGAGGTCGGCAATGCGGGAAATCTTGAGCAACAGGAGGGTGGCATCCTTGTTTCCGGATACGGCCATCTTCCTTGAAGGCGGAAAATTCCTGCATTCGGATTCCGAGATGCTGGCGGACATTCTCGCGGGCCACGGGAAACAGGTCGTGAAATTGTGCGACCTCTACCGGCAGCCGGAGAAGGTGTCTGAGGTCACGCAATACTCCGACGCGGCTATTGTCGTCCAGACGACATGGCTCCGGGCGGAGCGGGTGCGACCGATCATCGAGGCGTTCGTTGCAACACAATGGGTCCCGAAGATGGCTGTTTTCTGGCATGACTGGGAAGGCTTCATGGACTTGGTTCGTCGCTATCCGGATACGAAGGTGTACGAGTTCTGGTGCGTTGGGAAGGAAATCAATGTAGGAGACGTGAATGACGAAGTTGATGAACATCGGAGGTGCTGAAATGGATGAAATACGTGCTGATCTGAAAAGGAATTGCGATTATACGGTGGCATTCGCCATCTTTTTCATGCTGCCTGTGATTATGATGATTGCCTATCGGTTTGCTGATTACCATGGATGGCTGCCAAGATATGATGCAATACGTGATTTTGTCAAAACCAGTTTTACCGAACAGCAACGGGCATCCATGAGCTTGGATGATATTGTCCGAGCCTCAAGGGCGTACCTGAAAAGATCGCCGGAAGCAGAGTTTTACAACAAGCTAGGGCGGCTGATCTCGCATAATGGAGAGATCAAGTCGAATGTTGATACGCAATATATCGCCCTGCTTACGAAAGCTGGAGCAAAGCTGGCCGTGCCGCCCCATGTAAGGCCAACTCCCGTGTGGAGACAAGAAAACACTGATGATGGCATTCGGTTTATCCCATATTGGGAACTGGATGCCGACGATGACTTCAATCAGGGGTTGATTGCCGCTTGGAGGCAGATAACAAAGGACCGCTTTTCGATCTGTGGCGATTGCCGTCTCTATCTGGTTGACGAAAAGCAAGCGATTTCAATCAAGTCGAGAGACGAATCATCGTCGGGAGATGGCAAGTGACCACGCGCGGCGGACGGCAGTATGACCTGATGGCTGCACTGGAATCGCCGGCCTGCGCGTCGGCGTATGGCTTGTGTGAGTGAAGGCAAGGCAATGGCAATGAATGGAGAAACAACCACCGTGGTCAACCGCCGGCGCGAGGCGTTCGACGTGTATATCGGGCGCGGCTCGCCGCTGGGCAATCCGTATCGCATCGGCCCGGACGGCGAACGCGACGAGGTGATCCGCAAGTATGCCTACGATTTCCCGTTGCGGTTCCGCACCGAGCCGGACTTCCGTGAGGCGGTGCTGTCCTGCGAGGGCAAGCGTCTCGGCTGCTATTGCAAGCCGGAAGCCTGCCATGGCGACGTGATCGCCCGGTTCCTCGAACTGCGGCGCGAGACGGGCGAGGACGCGGCGTTGGCGGCCATCCGCATGTGGCCGGACTGCGTGGTGGCCATGAACAGTGACATGGAGATCAAACGATGAAATCGAACGCCTATCTGGTCGGGAATGAGAATGGGCAATCCTGCCAGTGGGGTGTCGCTGCGATTTCGACAGTTGGAATCTTCGCGATATTTATTGTCTGGACGACCCCTGCGGACGGCGGCGCTTCGCTCCTCAAGCAGAACTATTGGTTGTCTCATCTCTTGTTCGGCGGTGTGGGGCCGTTCCTGCTTGGCCTGGTTGGCCGTCCGACCGCAACCAGGTGTTTCACTGGCTGGTCGCTGCTTCCGTTCCGCCTCGTCTGGAAGCCAGGCTGGAGCATGGGAACGGGCCTGTTCCTGACGGCGCTCGTTTCGATCTGGAACGAGATCATCTGGGATCCCCGCACGAACCACATTCCCTTCGCCGATGCCTGGCAGGATTTCGCGGCGGACATGGCCGGCATGGCGATGTTCCTGTCGTGTTTCGCGGTGGCCGCAGCCTGGCGCCGCACTTCGATTCCGGGCATGGGGGATGCAGCACCATGATCCGCAGTGAAGAAGCGCGGGCAGTGAAGAAGCGAGGGTTGATCAGCCTTATTCCATAAGGTATAATCACCCAAACGAAGGAGGTTTGAACAATGGCAGACTGGCGGGCAGACTTGGATTTCGAGCCCTGTCCCGAATGCAGGGACGAGTTCGAGAAGCTGAAGCAGGAGATCGCGCGACTGCGCCAAGGCATCCGCGACAGCATCGAAAACCTGGAGCGATCAGAGGCGCCCTTCTACGAGGCCTGCAAGACCATGAAGGCGCTGGCCGAAGGCGGCAGCGAGGAGGAAGGCGAATGAATCTGGCGGGCGAGGGCAAGTGATGCCTGATATGGGCTCTCGTGAGTCGCTCGGAGCATTGCATCCGATGGTGCGCGGCATGGCTCATGCCATGCAATACAAGCTGGAGGCAAACGCGAACAAAAAGGGCTGGCCGAAAGGCCCCGACGGGCAGCGTGGATGGCTGCACGGCGGCTGCACAGAAGAATTCTTGATCAAGAAAGCCGCCGAGGAGTTCCATGAGTTCATGGACGCCCTGCGTGAGATTGAGTTCGCGGCGAACGATAAACGCCGACGGGAGCTAATTGACAAGCTTCGGCTTGAGGGCGCCGACGTGGCAAATGTCCTCGGCATGATCGTTGACCGGATGGGCGGGTATCGTGCCTGAATCGCCAAGGGGAGAATGCGTGATGTCGAACAAAGAACGCGCCTTCAAGGTTGGAGGTTGGAGATAGGGTGATCTGGGGCTCCAGGTCCGAGGGCGGCGGAAAAAGCCCGGCGCCATGATCCGCAAGTTCGTGTTCAACTATTTCGAGGCGTTCACGGCTGTTGTCCTGGCGGCCGCGATCTGGTTGCTCACGAGCCTGTTTTCGGGCGACCACGGATGGCGGGAGGGAGCGACAGGATTGGCATTGCTTCTCGTTGCGCTTGCGGGTTATGCCGTAGGCTCCAGGATGAAGCAGGGGAAGGGAGGCGTGCCGTCTGTCGTGTGGGACCTGTTAGTGCTCAGAAGCATGCTGCTGGACGTGGGCGACCGGGTGCTGATGGCCGATGAGGAAACCGAGGATATTGTCGTCGGCAGGGGCGATTCGGCCCCGGATGCCGTCATTCTTGAGAAGGCAGGAGAGATCCCGGGCATCATTATCAGTCGGATTCTCTAGCCGGAAACGAAAAACCCGTCCGCACGGGTGCGGACGGGTTCGTTTTTCCTTCCCACGTCCACACCGGGCATTCGGGTTTTGGGAATCAGGCGCGCAGGGCCGGCATCTCGGGGTGCCCCATGATGTGGTAGGCCTTGCGTTCCGTCACCTCGACCTTGTAGCGGTAGCACCGGTGTCCGCGGACCGTGACGAGTCCTTCCGGCACGATCTGCCAGTCCTGATCGGCGGCGACGATCTGGAGGAACTTCTCCCAGACCTTGAGCGCCTTGCGCCGCTCCGCTTCCGGTTTCTCTGCCCTGATGTGGATTTGGGAAATGACGATTTTCTTTCCTGCCATCGCTTTTCTCCTGTCGCTGGATTTATGGCGCCGGCCTGATGCCAGGGCCATAAGACAGCGACAGGAGTGATGACAGGAAGGCGCGGAGCATGGAAAGCCCGCGCGATAATCTTCAGCCGCTCAACCTGAATTGAAACGGCACAAGAATCAGGTGCGATTATGGTCCTGGGCGATTTTTCTGTCAAGGGCTGCTATGCTTTGCGGCATAATGGAAGGTGTTTTAGATTTCGTCATTCGGAAATAGAACAACGAGAACGAGGAGGCGTCGTGCCAGGAACAGGGGGAGGGCATTCGCCGTATGAGGTTCCGTCGGATCCGGCCGCACGGCTGTTGATGCCCCCGTCGCGGGAAGACATTCGCCAGTTGTCGGTGATGCTGGCCAGGGAGCAGGACAGGGATCGTGTGCGCCGGGGGCCTGGCCGGCCAGCAGAGGAGGCCTCGGCGTTGGCCAAGGCGGTGGGGTGTTCATGGAGCACGGCCAAGAGCTGGATTGAGGGCGAGTCGTTTCCGAACAGGAAGTCCTACCAGGCGAAGCTGGAGGAGCTGATCGAGGAGCACTTTCCGTCGGCGGAGATTCGGGTGTCGCCGCAGGAGGCGCATTTGCTTCGATTCTGCGCCAAGCAGTTGCGGGAGAGCGCCGGAGCGGCCGGCGCCTGGGCGGCGGCGAAGCTGGAACACGAGATTCGGAACTGCAATGCGCCGGACATTGCCAGGCTGGCGGTGATGCTGGCCAAGCGCCGGAGCAAGGACGATGGCCGCATGGGGCCTGCCGCGGCGCTGGCCGAGGCGGTGGGCTGCTCGTGGAATGCGGCCCGGGCATGGATCGCCGGGCGCTCGGAGCCCAGGCGCGAGGAGTACAAGGCGAATATCGAGGCGTTGCGAAAGGAGTTTGCCGGCCGCATGTCGTTCACGATGTCCAGGACGCTGGCCTCGATGCTGCTGGTGGTCTGCGCCGACCTCCGGATCCTGTTCGGTTCGACCGGAGAGGAACTGGCCGAGCGGATGGAGCGGATGGTTCTGTCGGTGTATCCGGACATGGAGGGTCAGTTGTTGCGGGAATGAGGTGGCTGATGGTTGCACGGCCACGACCAGCACCGTCCTGCTTTCTTGGAACAACTTGAACGCTTACACCTAATCGTGGTATCATCGAATATCCTTGCAAGGAGGTGTTCGATGAGGCCGGTTGCCCCGACGAGAAGCCCGCTAGTCATCAAGCGCGATGGCCGCACGACGACGAGGATGGTTCCGAAACCGCGAATCGTGGTGGACACGCGCGAGCAGCGGCCATACGACTTTTCGCGTTTCGGCAACTGGCTGGATGGCACGGTGAGCAGGGCCTTGGATACGGGCGACTATGCCATCGAGGGCATGGAAGACGTGGCCCGCATCGAGCGCAAGACGCTCAACGATTTGGTGCGTTCGCTGATGACAGACCGGCCGCGGTTCCTGCGCGAGATGGAGCGCATGGCCAGCTTCCCTCACAAGATGCTGTGCATCGAGGCCTCGCTGTCCGAGGTCAAGAGCCCGTATGGTTTCGCGGACGGCGTGAAGGCGCACCCGAACGGGGTTGCCGGCAGCCTGGCGGCGATTTCCGCGCGGCATGGCATCCAGGTGGTGTTTGCGGACACGCGCGATCTGGCCGAGGAGCTGGTGGCGTCCTGGCTGTCGAAGCTGCACGCCTATGAGTGGTTGGAGCGCGAGGGGCTGGGGCGCGTGTTGCAGGAGGGCGATCTGTGAGAGGGCGTACTCCGGCGCCGGTTCCATTGGGGCTCACATTGTCCTCGACCGCCATCTGCATCCTGGTGTTGCTGGTCGCCGCGCTGGCATCCGACATTTCTATCCCCGATTTTTCTGTCGGGCGCAATCTGCGCGTGTTCGAGGCGGTCAACCGCTGGTTTCCCGTGAGCGCCTGGCTGGCGTTGTCGGCGGCGTTCGGATGGGTGCGCGTTCGCTTGTCCCGTGCCGCCAGGGAACGGCACAAGTCGGCCTGGGAGATTGTCTGGAGCGGGACCGTCCGGAATGCGGATGCGACATGGATTCTTTGGACCGTGCTGGCCTTCCTGGGCAAGGTTGCCTATGCCTACGCGGTCCTGGACGTGGAAACCACCTGGTTGTTCAAGGCGTCGGTGGTTTGCTGGGGTGCGGCGTTGTACCTGACGAGCCACGTTGCGGCGTGGGTGTTCATTTTGAACGGCCGCATTCCCAAGGCCAACAGGGCCATTGAGGTGAGAGCATGAGGATGAAGTTGTTCGTGATTGCCAGCGCGTTGCTGGCGCAGTTTCCCGCGGCCGCCATGGCCGTTCCGTCTTCCGTGATCGCGGGAGCGACCGCGGCGATTGTCGCCACAAGCCATCACGCGCCGAAGGGGCTGCGTGCGCGCTTCTTCAGCCGCCAGGCCTGCGACCAGGTGGTGGACAAGCGTTACTTCCACATCTGCTACGACTACCGCGCCAAGGGCGCCAGGTATGTCGGCTATGTGCTGGACGGCAGCAAGGTGGATGCGGTGAACATCAAGAAGCGTCCGCGGTTCTATCCCGAGATGGCCATTCCCGCGCGTTACCGCACCTATCCGTCGGACTACACGCACAACGAGTTCCATGCCGACCGCGGGCACCTGGCCCCGGATGCGAGCTTCGACTGGTCGAGAGCCAGCCTGCGGGAAACCTACTCGATGGCGAATGTCATCCCTCAATACTTCCGCATCAACCGCAAGACATGGATCAAGGCCGAGAAGTATGAGCGCCTGGTGGCCCGGCGTCTGGGTCATGCCGTGGTGCTCAATGGCGTCGAGTACGGCGATTACAGCCACAGGCTTCGCAAGAGCGGCATTGCCATTCCGGTGGCCTTCTGGAAGGCCATCTGGAACCGGGAGCGGGGTTTCCGGCGCTGTTTCTATTACCGAAACCGGCCGATTACTGCGCGCGAGGCGGAGCGCGACCGGCTTCGGGATCACGAGGTGGTTTGCGACAGGCTGCTCGGCAGGCTCCGATGAGCGCCAACTGGCGCAAGACCAACATCCACCCCTTGAGGGCCTTGCGAACGACGGCGGAAATGTTCGGCGTCTCGGAGGACATCGTGTTCTGGCCGTATCCGGGAAGGGACGAGGCCTACAGGCGCATCAGGGAGCAGATGCCGACGCCGGAGTTCCTCGCCGAGCGGGAGATGCTTCCGAGACTCGGATTCCGGATGTCCCAGGACGACATGATCGTTCCGGCAATGCAGGCGATCTTCGATGCGTTCGGCCGCCGGATATTCTACGAAGACGCCGATTTGCACGAGCGCCTAGTTCAAACCGACCTGAAGGACGTGCCGACCACGATGCTCGCGCTGCCGTACCCGGCGATCTATGTCGCGTTCGGGCAGCAGGGCAGGTGGAAATTGTTCGATGCCGAGACGGGGGAACACCCGGTGGATGGCGCGTATCTCTATTTCCGGCCCGTGTCGGAGGGTGGTATCAAGACCCACCCCCTGTTCGTGCCGCTGTTCGAGGGGGCGGCGCACACGATTACCATCAGCATCACGGCGTTGCCGAACGAGAACAGCTCGAATCTGCTGGACGATGCGAACCAGTGGGTATCATTGCCGATCCGCGAGGACGCGATGGTGGCCGAGGTGGTGGAGGAGAGCTATCGGATTGGCGAGGAGTTCCGCAAGCAGATCGGCGACCGGATCAGCCAGGTGCACATCCGCCAGAATGCCAGGACGGTGCGCGATATAACGCTGCACCTGGCCAAGTTCATCCTGTACATGAACATCCCCGATGTTCGGAACAGGATGGTTCGTCTCGATGAGCGCGACCGCCATTTGGCCGAGGCGGAAAGGCGGAAGGGCAAGAAGGCCGAGAAGGCCAGACGCAAGGCGGCGCGCAGTTTCAACGTGGTTCGGATTATCGGCCCTGAGCCGGTTGGCGGTTCAGGGGTTGCGAGCGGCTCTGGCCGAACGGTCCGTCCGCACTGGCGGCGCGGGCATTTCCGGATGCAGCCCTATGGCCCGGGCCTGAACAAGCGCAAGTTGGTGTGGATCGAGCCGGTGCTGGTCAACCGGGACGATCTGGGCGCGGCTTCCGAGCCCGGCGGGGAGAGGTATCGAGTGCGCTGAATACGGCAGGGATGAGGCGCGTGGCTGGATTCCGGCGCTAGGCGTCCAGCAACCGCATGAGCTCGCACATTCGCTTCCGGACATCGGATTCAGGGAACAGGATCTTCTCATCGTCGAACAACGAGCGCCCAAACCGGAAACCCTCCCAGGCTTCGTCGTGTTCGTGGTGAACCTGCGGCAGTGACGCGAAATCGGGAAGGAACCCATTCCCGATGGGATAGGGGACATGGAACGAGAACGTGTCCTTGATGCCATCGGCGCGAACTTCCAAGAAATAGAGCGAATAATAGTGCTCGTTCACGTTCACCACGCATCCGTGGCAGTCCATGATCTCGTCCATGTTGTCGAAGAAGAATTCGTTCGCCGTGCGGTAAAGGCCGCCCCGCCTTTCCTCGCGGAAGATGTCGAGATGCAACGGGCATAGGTCGAACCGGAACCTGTGAGGGTTCTCCGGAACGTAGGCGGACAGGGTGGCGAAGCCCGAGCGGGCCAGGATGGCGACCGCCTGGTGCTTCAGCTTCCAGAGCTCCATTTCTGCGTGGATATGCTCATATCTCCGTTCCGGTTTCCTGGCGCGGTCGGCCAGAAGGCTCCGCTCCTTGGCCCAGCGGTTGGCCCACATGGTCCACATGGCCAACTCCATGGTTCTGGCCAGGCGGATGTCGCCCGTTGCGGCCCATGATGCGACCCGTTGCCTGATCGCTTCGCGCGTTTTCTCGCGCATGGCCCTGTTTCTCTGCCGGCTTTCGGCCGCCTTGGCTGCACTGCCGGCCCTGGCCTTTCGGGCTTCCCGTGCGTGCTCCTCCCGCCATTCGGCCACCTTGTCATGCGCCTTGAGCGCGCCCAGCGCGTCGTACTGCGGGACTTCGAGCGTCTTTCCGTACTTGCTGACCTCGATCAGGTGGGACACTGGCAAGCGGCCATCCTTGGTCCACCGCAGCCGCTCCGTCTTGGTGATGCCGAGCAGCGTCTCGATGTCCGGCCCGGACAGGGCGGTTTCCTTCCGGAAATCGGAAAAGAACCACCGTAGCGCGAGCTCGGATGAGGAGATGCGAGCGATGACATCCGAGACGAGCGTTGCCTTGCGGGTCGAGGCGGGGGCATTGAGCCACTCGGCGAGTTTCGCCTTGGGCACCTGCCCCACGACGCGGGTGAGGTTGAGGCGAGACAGGATGGGCTTGGGATGTTGTTCAGCCATGCAGACCTCCGGCTCACACCGCGAATGGGTACTTGATGGGCGGATGCGCCTGGTATTGATCCAGCTCAAAGCTGTCGGCCGTCACCCATGTGTCAATGTCGTTCAGGCTTCGGATGAACGGATCAATCCGCACGATGGGCTCGGGATAGAGATCGTCGGCCCGTTCGAGCTGCTGCCCGAACAGATCCACCTGGTCTTCATAGATGTGGGCGTTGATGACCGTGTGGAACACGGTTTTCGGATTCTTGTTCGTGATCTGGGCCATCAACCTGAGCAGCAGCCAGCATTGCAAGGTGTTGACAGCCCCGCCGATAGGCAAGTCCATGGACCTCTGGGTACTGTGTAGATACAAATCGTCGCCCACGAGCGAGAAGACGTGCTCGTACATGCAGGGGCGCAGGCATCCAAGCTCGATTTCGCCGGGATTGTAGAACATGAGGATCTCGCCCCGGTCGTCAATGCCGCGCGAGAGGTGATCCACGATCTTGGCGAGCTGGTCGAACTCGGTGCCGTCGGGACGGCGATAGCGGCGGCCCTGGACGCCATAGATGCGGCCGCAGTCGTTCTCGCCCTTGCGGTTCGGGTTGGCGAGCCATGCGGGTGTCTGGTTCGCGTTGGCGTACCAGGACTTTGTTCCGAGCCGCTCGAACTCGGCGGCGTTGTCCACGCCGCGCAGGTATCCGACGATCTCGGCCGCGGCGGTGCGGATGCCCATCTTGCGCGATGTAAGCACGGGCGCGCGCTCGGTGGATGCGTCCACGACGAAGCGGTGGCCAATGACGGTCTTGCATCGCTTGCCGGTTCGCGCGTTCTCGATCCAGGTTCCTTCCTCGATGATGCGCCGGCCCAGCTCCAGGTAGGCCGTCTCAAACCGTTCGCAGGCGTCCTGCGTTCCGGTTTCCGGATTTGGCATGGTCTTCACGTTCATGCTGCTCTCCTTTCGGCGTATTGCCGCATGTCGAACGGGACGATGGTGAACGGGGGCCAGTTCATGGCGAGCAGGCGCCCGTAGGATTTCCCGTGGATTCGGTTGTCGAGGATGATGATGTGGCCCCGGTCCAAGAGATCCCGGATCAGGCGTCCGATCATCTGGGTCAGGCGCACGGACGCGGACGGCAGGGTGTGATCGTAGAACGGATTGCCGCCGCTTTGCTTGATCCATTCCATGCGCTTGTTTTCGATTGGGGTATCGGGCACGGCGAAGGGCACGCGCGGGATGATGACCACGTTGCACAAGTTGCCAGGCAGGTCCACGCCTTCGGCGAACGAGGCCAGTCCGAAGATGATGCTTTTCTCGCCCTTGGCGATGCGCTTCCGGTGGCTTTCGATGATGCGCGATTTGCTGTGGTTGCCCTGGGCCAGCACGAGCCCCGCGATGTCGGGTCGCATCTCCTGGAGCAGTTCCAGTACCCTGTCCATGTAGCGGCGGCTGGTGAACAGGCCGAGGATGCCGCCGGAGTTCTTCTCGGCGGCACCGATGACGGCGCGCGCGGTGATGGCGGGATGGTCCTCGTGATTGGGATTCACGCCGCCGGCGGCGATGTAGATGCGAGATTCGGAATAGGGGAAGTCGGACAGGAAGTGCCCGGTATCGTGCGCGCGGCCGAGGTTCAGGCCGACGTTGCGGATGAACATGTCGAAGTTGCCCAGCGAGCGCAGGGTTGCCGAGTATGCCGCGCCGGCCAGTGCCTTGTCCCAGAGCAGTTGATGGAGCATGCGCGCGGCGGAGACGGGGTAGGCGTTGATGCGCCGCTTGGCGAGGTTGTCGCGTCCCGTCTCGCATTCGATCCAGCGCGCGGTCGGAAGGTCTGGAGCGTCGCCGTCGAGGAGCGCGTCGAGGCAGGCGGCGATCTTGCCGAAGCGTTCGGCGAAGAGTCCTGCGCGCGAGGTGGCCTTGGCGATGGCGTCCTTGTCGCCGTCGGAATCGCCGAGCGCATCGAGCAGCACCGACAGTTTCTTGATGGCGGCATCCGTGGCCGAGCGCAGTCGCTTGGCCGGCTCGGCGAGCGCCTCGGGCGGCACGTCGAACATCCACGGCTTGCCGTCCTCGAAGGCCTGCGTATTGGCGTCCAGCGCGGTCTGGATCTCCATCAGGGCATCGCGCATGGGCGTTCCGGCCTCGGCCGCTTCCTTGAGCAGTTCGATGACCGTTTCCTGGTTCGTGGCAAGGCCGCGGGCCAGCTTGTTCATGGTATTGGCGAAGTTGGCCACGAGGGCGATGGAGCCCTCGACCTGGAAGTTGGAGCCGAGCTGTTCGACGGCCACCTCGGGGATGCGGTGGGCCTCGTCAATGAGGTAGATGGTGTTTTCCGGCTTGGCCGGGATGACGCGCCCGCCGCCGGCGGCGAGGTCGGTGAGCAACAGGGCGTGGTTGACCACCAGCACGTCGGCCTGGTAGAGCGCCTTGCGCGCCTTGTAAAAGGGGCAATTGTCGTACATCGGGCAGCGGCTCTTGCTGCACGCCGCCGCTTCAATGGTGGCGCTGGCGCGCACTTCTGCGCTCAGGGCGCCGTCCCATTCGTCCAGGTCGCCGTTCCAGCTACCGGAATCGAACTTCTGGAGCATGTCGGAGAGCTGGTCGGCCGCGGCGCCGGAGATCGCGGCGTCCGATGTGAACTCGTCGTCCGCGAACATGTCGGGCGTGAGGCTTTCGCCGATGGCGCCCATGACCTTGTTGGGGCAGAGGTAGCGACCGCGACCCTTGACCAGCCGGAAGTCCAGGTTGATGTCCAGCATGCGTTGAAGGTTGGGCAGGTCGCGCTCGAAGATCTGGTGTTGCAGTGCGACGGTTCCCGTCGAATAGACGATGGTGATGCGGTCCGGCTCGTCGGCGCCGTTCTTCTCGGCCGCTTCCTTGAGCGCGGCTTCCAGCGCCGGCCTGGCGGCCAGCGCCCCGATCAGCGATGCGTAGCTCTTGCCGATGCCGGTTCCGGCCTCGCATACGGCAATGCGGCCGCGCGCGATGCTGTCGGCGATGCGCTCGCTCATGGCGATCTGGCCTTCCCGCCGCACCAGGCCGTGCTTGGCGAGTTGGCGAAAGAGTCGCTCGATGTTTTCCTGAATTTCGGCGTTCATTTCACCTCCGCTGGGTTATGTATATTGCCATAAAACGGCCGGAAGGGCAAGCGGGGAATGGCCTGGCGGCGTGGGCGTTTTCTTGCATTTTGAGAGGAGAGTTCCTATGATGGCTGCATCTGTTCGTGTTCGCGTTACGGCGCGGGCATTCCATGGGCGCCCATTTTCGGGCGCATCCGAGACGATCCGGGAAACCGGGATACGCCCGGTTTAGCACTTGAGAAGGGGGTCCGACCATGGGTTGGACGACCACCTACAAGCCGAGTTACATCACGACTCGGGAGTTCCTCGTTGATCGGTTCACGGATGACGGGGAAAAGCATTCTTGGAAGGTGCTCGACGTGGCCATCAAGAACCGCCGGACGGCCTACATGGCCATCGAGCGAACCAGCAAGCAGACGGGTCAGCGCATTGTGTTCGCGGTGGTCTGCCTGCTGCAATACTGGCCGAAGGCCTCATACGAGAACTTCGGTTTCAAGGACATGGACGAGAGCATGGGTCCGTGTGAGCGCGATTGTCCCGAGCGCATCCTGAAGCTGCTGACGCCGACGGACAGCAAGTTTGCCCAGCAATGGCGCGAGGCATGCTGGGAGAACATTCGTCGGCGCAAGGCCATCCGCGGCCTGAAGGTGGGAGATCTGGTGGAATTTGAGGAGCCAGTTCTGTTCACCGATGGAAGCCGGCGCTCGTGGGGCGTTGTCACGCGCTCGACGGCGAACTCGATAACCATCAATTCCTTCTATCGGGTCAAGCGGATGGCCGCCATCGAGCATGGCATTCGCCGGATGGACCTGCCGACGGTGGATGTGTCGGCAGTCCAGAAGCTGCGGGTGCGCGAGCGGGGATGGAGTCACTGCTCGATCAAGGGGACCATCCTGATCGTGGATGGGAAAGACCATCCAAAGTATCGGGTGGTCTGGGACGATTGCGACCGATCATTCACCTCGATCCGCATGTGGTTCGCCATGGCCCCTTCTATGACCAGGCCAAGGCATTCGATCTGGTCGAGAAGGAGCGCGATTCGGCGGCGGAAGTTCGCATCTACCGTACCGAGATCGAAATGTGAGACGAGGAAACCGGGGCGCGACGCGCTCCGGTTTTTTGTTTGCCGATCCCGACCCGGGCATCCCGTGGCCGCTCGCGGCGCTTGTGGAACTGTGTCTCAACCGCGAACCACCGGACCCCGGACGGGTGCCCGGGATCGAGCTCGTATTCGATTGCTACGCCGTTGTCCAGGCGTATCCAGCCACGGTTGCCGGCATTCGCACTCAAGGGCGCACCCAGCCGTATCCGACGCCCATGACGCGGGAAATCTTGATGAGCGCGTCATAGACGCCCTGGCCGCGCTCCGAATCGGCCGCAACACCAAGGACGTTTTGAGCCAGTTCCGAGAACCGGGTGCGGGCGCGGCCGCCGTAGGTGATATACAGTAGGTAGGCCGATTGGATGTGCTCCTCTTGGCACTGGGCAAGCTCGTCCAGGCGTTGTTCGAGCAGGCTTGCCTTTTCCTCGTCCAACCCTGCGTCGCCGTGGTGCTTGAGCGCCGACCTGGCTGCCTGGAGCATCGGCGGCAGGACTGCCTGTGTTGTCTGTTCATCCGTCATTGCGTACCTCCTTCTTGGGATGCAGTTCGGTGACGTAACACCCGCGGAACTCGTGAGTGTCCGAGTCGAAATCCGGCTCGTGCAGCAGGCGGTCGAGAATGATCACGTCGCCTGCGGCCGGCGGTTCGGGGTTCAGGATGCGTCCGGTGAGGCGGACGGAGCCGTGCTCAAGCGTCACCTGTCCGTCGCCGACCTTGACGATTACCCGGGTTCGACGGTTTCTGCTCATGCCCTGATTATACCTTATTGCATAAATCAGGACAAGGCTGGAACCTATTCCTCCAGCAGCCGTCGCAACCTGGCAGCCATGTTGCCGCAAACGATGGCAGCCTGTTCCGGCTCCTGCTCGACGGCTTCGAGGACGCTTGCCACGCTCTCGATTTCCGCTCTCGGAAACGGCCGGCGGGGAGCATTGTTCCAGGCCTGGTCGGCCAGCGACTCCATCGCCGCTACGGTTATGCCTTGTTCGCTGTTGAAGGTGAACACCACATGCCACCGGCCGCAGCAGTCGCCGGCGGCGCGGGCGTTTCCGCCCGCGTCGGCCTCGATCAACAGGCTTTCCGGCACGGCGCCGCAGGGGCAGGGCTTGAGCTTCATGCCGCCAGCCTCGCCGGATCCGCGAACTTCTTCAACCACGCCACGAAATCGCGCCCCATCTCGCCGGTGATGCGAAACTCGATCTTGCTCTTGAAGGTGATGATGTCCACGCGGCCGGAATCGTCGGCGGCGCGAAAGAGGGTGATGCGGTCCCGCGACCGAATCTTGTTGTTGAACAGCGCGACATCCACTTCGGTGTAACGGTTGAAGACCGAGCCCCCGCGCCACTTCAGGAAGCAGTTGATGGCATGCACCATCTCCCGGAAGGAGCCGTGGACATGGTAGCTGTAGTGACCGCTGTAATCGTCGGTGGTAGCCCAAACGGAGAAGCAAAGCTCGTCGCGCTTGAATTCAATGCCGTTGTTGAAGTAGCAGGCGAGCCGGTTGGCGGCCCGCGCCTGCTCGCGCCGGTGCGCCTCGTCGCCGTTGACCAGTTCGCGCAGGCCCTGGACGAAGGCGGCGAGATCCAGGGTTTCCCTGGCCTTGCTGACAAGCGCGGCAACGCCATCCTGTTCCTCGATCAAGCTCGAACCGACACCGATTTCCTGCGCGAACACGCGCAGGGCCGCCTCGGTGAAATCGGCGCGGAACTCCCTGATGATCTTGTCCAGTTGCAGGCTGGCGCCGGTGCCATACAGGCGTCCGCTGACGCCGGCGCGTTCCAGCGCCTCGTTGGCCTCGGCCAACTTTCCCTCCATGCTCACCTTGACGGCCTGCAACGGCTCGATGATGGCGCGAGCCTGCTCCTCGATAACCTTGATTGTATTCATCATTCGCTTTCTCCCGTCGGCAGTTGCCGAAACCGGCCCTTGCGCGCGATCTGGGCCGCTCGCTTCCGGTTTCTGTGGATGCGATTGGGCGGCAGAGGCATCCCCCGTTCCGGCCTGGCCGAAACGCGAACCGTGCCGATCTTTTCTTTTCGACTTCCCATGCCTTGCCTCCTTTGTAGCTTCATTATACCAGATACGGAAGTCACCGCGCAAGGCTTGATGCGATATGCGAATGGGAATATAATCAATCCGCCAGATTGAAGGCGACGAGGTGATGCAGATGTTCAAGGCATGGCTCAACGACATGGAAATGGGCGTGGGAGAAACGCCGGAAGAAGCAATCCAGGATGCGCTGCGCGAGGCGCATGAGCAGGGCCTCATCGGCGGCGAATACCCGCGGTTCCCGACCGATGATGATTTCCTGGCCGAGCTTTCCGTCGAGGAATGCGCGGACGAGGACGAGAAGGATGGCGATGACAGCCAGGAGAGCTGGGCGGTAAGAACGAATCGCCCCATCTACCAGGAAGGAGCCCGCGTTCGGCACCCGGAACTTGGAGAGGGCGAGATCATCAAGGTCGAGCACTTACCTCGTGCCGACAGGCTGACGGTTCGCTTTGGCGATCAGACGGAAGAACTGTATGGCCACGAACCGCTGAAGGGCAGCGACGATCCGAAGATGTTCGTTGAGGCGGATCCTGCGCCATTCATGCTTCGGGCGGCATACCGGCTCCCCGAGCGCCTGCCGTATGCCGGCTGCGGGAACGGGTACATCGTCGTGGACATGGAAAGCGGCGAGGTATGCAGCATGTCTTATGCTGACGATGGCTACTCGCTCGTGACCGAGCAGAACGTCCTCATGTCCGAAGATGCGGGGAAGGTGCTGAGAGTGGACGGCAAGCATGTTGTCGTCCGTGCCAATTTCTCCTGCTGGAGTGCGTGCCTGTTCTGATGAAAGACTGGGCGCGCGATCTTGCGGAACACCGCAGCAAGGGCAGCCGGGCAAAGCGTCCCGGCTCCCTTGCCGGTTTGGCCGCCGCCAGGCGCGAGCACGAGGGGCAGTTTTTCACGCCCGACTGGCTGGCGCGCTCGTTGTGGCGGGTTGTGGAGCATGTGCGGTCATCGGTGCGGGGCCAGCGTCCCGTGGCGGTATTTGACGGCAGCATCGGCTCCGGCCGCCTGGTCCAGTTTGCGCGCAAGCACGAGCATGTCGTGTTCGGTTGCGACGTGGACGAGCCGCTGGTGGAAAGGCTGGCGGTCGCGGCCGAGGCCGGCGGCGTGCTGGGCCGCATTGCGGCAATGGGCATGGAAGAAGCGCGCCCGCGGAATATGGACGTGGCGCTGATCAATCCGCCGTTCTCGGTTCACCTGGAGTCGCCGGCGATGGCCGAGTATCCCTGCACGCATTTTGGCCGTTTCGGGCCGCATACGTCGGCGCTGTCGCACGAATATGCGCTGCACCAGGCGCTGGATGCGGCGCCGGTGGTGGCGGCGATTCTGCCGGCCACCTATGCGGCCGAGGTTGAGCGGGACGCGAGCCTGGCTCCGAGGCTGCGGGCGCTGGTGGACGTGCCGGGCAATGCCTTTGCCGAGGAAGGCGCGCAGGTGCGCGTGTCCGTGGCCGTGTTCGGCGCGGAGAGGGGCAAGAACGAGCATGTGCGCCGGATGCCCCTGGCCGATTTCGATTCCGATTCCCTGGATTGGCTGGCGTTCGAGCCCGCATGGGGGACGGCGGCGCTGGGGTCGGTCTATCACGATCCGGGCGAGCCGGTGGTGACGCGCCCGGTCACTGGAGACAGGCGGGTGCGTATCGTGCTGGCCGGCCGGCGCGTCCGGTTGATGTTCGCGTGCGGCTATGCCGAGGCGCGGGTGCTGAACGCGATCTACCGCGCGCGCATTGACCGCAGGCGCGGCCCGGATGCCGTGCGGTTGCCAAGCGGCGTGCGCTACGAGGGCGAGGGGTTGCTGGATGTCGAGGCATGGCTGGCGACCGGAAATCCGGCGGCCTGCCTTGAGCGCCTGGAGCGCGAGATTCGGGGTGTCGGTTTCGATCCGGTTGTGGACGAGGCCGTGGCGAACCGGCTGCGGAAGCTGGAGCGCAGGACGCGCATCGAGCGGGCGCCGTTTGGCCGCTGGATATTCCGGCCGGATGGGGAAGGGGACGGGCGCTTCGAGGCGGTTGCGCGCCGGACGTGGCTGTGCGAGCCGACGAACCTGGCCGCTCCGGCCGTGATGCGCGGCGAGCGCATTGAAGTGGAACGCCGCGGCGGTCGGTTCTGGATCGAGGATGGTGGCCGCAAGTGGGAGATTCCGGCGCACGAGTTCTACGAGTTCTTCGAGGCGGATACGGGAACGGGGCAGGGCGGCGCCGGCCAGTGGGTCGAGATCGTCGAGCCGTTGCCCCGGCGGTTTCCGGCGCAAGCCGCCGCCGTGCGTGCCCGGGCGCTGCGCGCCGGGGTGGACGGAATGCTGACCTGGAGCGATTACCAGTTTGCCGATCTGGTCGAGGTTCTGATGAAGCGCGCGGCCATCGTGAGCTGGGACACCGGACTGGGCAAGGCGCGCCTGGCCGTGGCTCTCGTGCTGGCAAGCGAGTGCAGGCGCGGCCTGATCGTGGTCGAGGCGGGCCTAATAGACGAGATGAAGGCGGAGCTTGCCGGTCTGCCGATTCCGGCTTCCGAATGGCAGGTGATCGAAACGCCCGGGCAGGCGCGGGATTTGCGCCGCGTCAACGTGATCTCCTACACGCGGCTGCGGATGCAGGTCGAGCGGGGGAGCAGGCGCAACTATGCGAAGCTGATGCGGCGAAGGTTTGGCATCGTGGTGGCCGACGAGGCGGACATCCTGTGCAATCCGAACAGCCAGCAGTCGCGCGCGGTGGCGCAGCTTGCGCCGAAGCGCCGCTATGCGCTGTCGGCCACGCCGGCGCGCAACTATCCCCGCGACCTGCATCCTCTGTCGGTGTGGACGGCGGGCGACGGCACGGCCGCGCAGCCGTATGGCTGGCGCAGGGCTTACATGACGCCGGAGTTGGCGCGCTCGATGGCCGAGTCCCGGCGCGGCATTGACCGATTCCGGGACGACTTCATCGTGACCGAGTGGGTGACGAACGAGTTTGCCGAGGAGAACCGCGAGGGCGCGAAGCGCGAGGTGCCGAAGATTGCGGACGTGGTTCGCTATCGCGAGTGGCTGGCGCCGCTGGTCAAGCGCCGCGTGGTCGGCGAGCCGGACGTGGCCCGCTACGTTTCGATCCCGGAAGGCGAAACCGAGGTTCGCGAGGTCGAATGGGACATGGAGCACCTGGCCTTCTACCTGCGCGTGGCTGACGATTTCGCGGAATACTGGCGGCGGGTGAAGGACGGCCGGGAATCGAACAACCTGGCCCGGATTCTGGCCCGCATCAACGCGGTGTGCGTGGCCGCGAGCTGCCCGCAGATGGCTCCCCTGGGCCTGCGGTGGAGCGGAGGGCTCACGAGCAAGCAGCGGCGCGTCGTGGACGATCTGGCGGAGCTGGCGGGGCAGGGGCGCAAGGTCGTGTTCTATGCCCGCAACGTGATGACGCTGGAGCTGGTGGGCGAGGGGTTGCGGCAGCGGGGGATCGAGGGCGTGCTGTATCACGGCGGCATGCCGCGCGAGAAGCGCACCGTCGAACTCAACCGGCGATTCCGCTATGGCGACGCGCCGGTGCTTCTGGCCTCGCTGGGCATCACCCAGAAGGGCCTGAACTTGTGGCAGGCCGACACCACCTATTTCTTCGACCGATCCTGGGAGGCGCGGACGGAATACCAGGCGCGCAACCGGATTGAGCGGCCGCAGCAGACGCGCAAGCCCCGGCACCTGTTCCTGCATCTGCCGGGCAGCATTGACGAATACGAGCGGCAAATGGTGGAGATGAAGGCGGACGCGATACAGGCGGGTCTGGACTGGGGAGATCCGCGGCTGGCCGACCAGGAGTTTGTGCATCTGGACACGATTCTCGGCCGTTTCGTCGAGGACCTGGCGAAGCTGCACGGGTATGCGAGCGGCCATGATTTCCGGGATGCGGTGAAGGTTGCGGCCTGACCGGCCGCGATGCCGCAAGAAGAAGGCCCCGCAACGGTTGCTGCGGGGCCTCCGCCGTGGTGTCGTGCCTGCGTTCAGGCTCTTCCGGGCGATGTCCAGCGTCACTCCAAGCAGAGGATCACGAGGTCGGCCGTGCTGATAAGGAGGCTTGCCACCAGGAATACGGAGGCAGCCGAGAACCATCCATCGCTATTGCGTTTCCAGGCGATGGCGAACAATCCGGCCGAAACGCCTAAGCTCCAGATGGCCAGGGTTTGCAGGATCGTATCAATCACGGGCATCGCCTCCGCCAAGAATCGCGTCCCTGATTTCGCCGAACGTGCCGTGGTGATTCCAGTCGTTGCGCCAGAACATCTGCACGAACATGAGGATGGCATATTGTTCGGCCTGGCTCATGGCGTGGATGCGGCGCACGAGATCAGGCATGGGATGGTCGTTCACATCCAGCACGCCTTCGTGGTCCATGAGATCGCTGGCGACGCGATAGGGCGGAAATTTCATCGGCTCCCATGACCCGGCGTAGGCGTTCAGGATGTATTCCCATTCCGCGTCGGACAAATCGGGAAGCGAGGAGCGGAACAGCCACATCGAGGCCTCGATCTGCTGGTTGATGACGCGGGACCATTCGGGCCGCTTGCTGTCGAGCGAGAGCATCTGGATGGCTGCTACGGCCTGATCGGACAGGGACACGGACTTTTTCATGGAAATTCTCCTATTACAGGATTGCGGAAAGCCCCAGGATGAAGCACACGCCGCTTGCCGCCAGGGAGATCCAGCCAAGAAGCCGCATTGCCCTGGAGCTCTCCTTGTCGGGGTAGTGCAGATAGAGCAGGACGACTGCCACGGCGGCGAGGAACAGGCCGATGATTATGAGCTGGTGGGTTGCAAGCATTGTATCCTCCGATTGCCCGGGTCGGGTAGTGCGAAAATGGCGCACTAGGGTGCGAATGTCAAGAGCCAGGGTTGACCGGGGCCGCAATTTCGGTATAATGGACATAAGCGCAGCAACGGCCGCGCGAGAGAGGAGACATGAGCGCAACATTGAAGTTCAAGGCGAGCGAGGTTCGCAAGCTGCTGGATCACACGCTGGCGTGTGATGAGCACTCCCCGACGTTCGGGGAGATGCTGGAAGGAGACGTGCTGAAGGACGGCGCGACCGTCAAGCCGGGTTCGTTTCCGAAACCCGAGGACGTGGATCACGCCAAGGTGAAGCCTGCCCTCCATCTGGTGAAGGACTCGGGCATTTACCTCATGTCGAATGGCATTCCGCGGATGCTGGCCGAGGACGGCGATGGCTCCTATGTGGTGTACGCGGAGGGCTTCGAGTTTCGGAAGGGCGAGGACAACGACGGCCTCCACGAGCGGACGACGGCGGCCGTGGGCGGCGATGATTTCGTCGAGCGTTTCCCTGCCGAGGATATTCTCGGGGCGCTGAACGACAACCCGGATGCCAAGTTTGTGTGTTTCAGGGTATCCAAGACCCAGATCAGCGTCTGGCTGTCGTAGAACACTATTCAACGGAGGCGAACGATGATGTATGTGATCGAGATACCCCACACCGGCCGCCCGGAGTGCTGGTCGGCGCTGGACGGGGAAGATTTCATTGACCGGGTGGTTGCCGCGCACGAGCAGGGCAACGACGGAACCACGCTGTACGAGGCGCTGACGCCGGCCGAAATGCTGGAGGAGTATGGCGTCAGCATCGAGGAAGCGCGCGAGGATGAGTCCCTGGCCGATGTCGTGGCGCTCTACGACAAGTTTGGGCCGGACACGCGGCTGGTTTGCGCCTACCCCAGCGATGAATGGGTGCCGGTGTCTGACGAGGATGCGCCGAGCAGGATGGATGCCATCATGGCCTGGCTTGGGCGCGACCGGCAGAGGGTGATCTACCTGACCAGCACGGACGATGCGTTGGATGCCCTCGCGGGCAGGGGCAACTACAACCCCTGGGACGGGCACATGGGCGCGGAGGCGCGTGATGCGCTGGTCGAGCAGATGACGCGCGATGCGAGCTACAGCACGGAGCTCCAGCAAGCCATGATGGAGCGCCTGGCCGAACTGCCGGAACTGATCGGCGTGCTGGAAGCCGCGGGCGTGCGGATTCCGGCACGTTTCCGGCCGTTGTTCCTGATTCATTCAGAGCAGGAGGATGGCTACTGGAGCAACGAGCAGGGCTGGGTAGAGGACGTGGGCTCGGCCAGCGTGTATGATCAACCTCTGGGTTCCCTCCCCGTGGAAGTGCTCGATGCCTGCTGGATCGCGTTCAAGCCCATTGGGGAGCAGACATGAGCAAGAAGCGGCGGAACTTCATCATGCCCGATTTCCTGATGCCGGCGCTGAAGGAACTGGCGAAGGAACGCCAGGAGACGCTGGGCGACTGCAACATGGAGTCTGTCCGGATGCTGCTGGACCGTTACGAGCGTGAATTCAGGGAGATGGGCAACAAGCCGCGCTCCACCGGCGGCAACGCCTGGGTTGCGTTCCGTGATTCGGAGCTGAATGCGCTGGCGCAAAAGGTAGGGGTGGACGCATCCGGCCTGCGCCTGCATTCGCTGGCGCGGATCGCGGCTATCTGGCGCCTGGGATTTGAGGACGGAAAGAAGGCGAGGGCGCGTCGGAAGCGGGCATCCGGCAAGCGCGATGCGTGACGGCCGTTGCCGCCCGCATGGACAAAGGCCCTGGACACCCAGGGCCTTTTTTACGTCCGGAAAATTGCGGGATTCCGGTTCCCGGAGAGCATGGAGAGAACCAAACTCAGATGGAGGTTCCACATGCTCTTTTCGATTGTGATTCTCGATGCTGTTCTTTCCCTTGTCCTATGGCTTATGGGCAACCCCTACATGGATGGAAACCGGCTTGCCGGCATCCTCGTTGCGGATGCCGGGATGGCCTGGTTTGCCTGGGCCATTCGAGGGTGAGGGTCGAGAAAAACAGTGTTTTTCGGCGACGGCTATGAGGCCGTCGCCGTTTCCTGCTTTGCCTTATCCAGCCATTCCCGAATCTCGGAGCCGTGGATCACCCACAAGGTGCCCGGCTCGAAGGGGCTGGGGCGCTCCAGCGGGGCAATGAACGCCCATTTGAAATCCTGGTGCAGCGCGACAGCCAGCTCGTCGTCGCCGGTGTAGTCTGCGAGGATGGCCAGCGCGAGCTGCGCCGGGCCGGAGCCGCCGTAGCCGAACTCCATGCCAGTTGGCGAGTGGTTCACCAGGTCGCGCCGGGGATTGAGGGGCTGGCCGTTGACCAGGAAATTGAGCTGGGCCATACCCTTCCCGTCTCGGGAAACGATCTCGCATTCGCACTGGTATATCTTGCCCATTTGCACCTCCTTTGGCTTCCAGGCTACCACGTCTGGCACGGAAACCCAAGCGTTCCATGTGTTCCAAAAAACCTGTTGCAGGCCGGCATGCGCTCCGGTATAATGGAATCATCCAAGAGATGGAGGTTCGTGATGAACGAACAGCAGAAGCAGGACTACTACCGGCTGGTGGATGTGCAACCGCTGGAGGCTTGCGAATGAGCGACGGCAAGCTGAAGGAGCTGCTGGAGTTCCTGGACGAGCGCGAGGAGGCCTCGTACCGGAACTGCGAGGGACGCGATGAATCCGATCCGGTGCTGGAGCAGGAGGCGGCGATCCGGGACACCCTGGAGCTTGTGCGCCGGAAGATCAGGGAGTTGCAGGATGAGCGAGACGGACAGGATGCTTGAGCGCGCGCGGGAGCTGGCAGACATGGGTAAGAATTTACGGTTTTCGACACCTTCCCCTACCAGGCCAATGGTTCGTTGGCATGGCGGCAAGTGGAAGTTGGCCCCTTGGATAATCAGCCATTTTCCTCCTCATAAGATTTATGTGGAACCGTTTGGTGGCGGAGGTTCTGTGTTGCTGAGGAAACCGAGAAGTCCTGCCGAGGTGTACAACGACGTGGACGGTGAGATCGTGAATCTCTTTCGCGTCGCTAGGGACAATGGCTCGCAGCTCATTGAATTGCTGCGGCTCACGCCATTTTCGAGAGATGAGTTTGAATTATCGTATCAATCCACGACTGATCCAGTTGAACGGGCAAGAAGGACTGTTGTTCGGTCCTTCATGGGTGTTGGAAGTAATGCTCATGCCGCCCGAACAGGTTTTAGGACTGGGTTTCGGCATCAACGAAAAGGAATGACGGCCGCCAGTGACTGGGCCAATTATCCGGCAGCTCTGGTTGCGACAATCGAACGCTTGCAAGGCGTCATTATTGAAAATATGGATGCGTTTTCGTTGATCAAGAAAATGGATTCCGAAGAGACGTTATTCTACGTTGATCCTCCCTATCCATTTGTGGTTAGGGACAAGGGGAGAGATTATCGGTATGAATTGAATGATGATGCCCACGTTCGGTTGGCAGAAATCCTCTCTGAACTGAAGGGGATGGTCATTATATCGGGTTACGATTGTGAGCTATACCGTCAGTTGTATGGCGAATGGAAACGCCTGCAAAGAAAGACATACACTGCAACCGCCAAGTCCAGAACAGAAGTGTTGTGGATGAATAAGGCGTGTATGTCACGCTGCCGCCCTTCCTTGTTTGAGAATCACCCGATCCGCCAACCCATTGCTTCTGGAGGTGCAGAATGAGCTCTCGTCCTCCCCTGATCCGCATTTCGACCGACGAGCTGGTGGTGGACTCGTTCGCCGGCGGCGGAGGCGCGAGCATCGGCATCGAGCAGGCGATTGGCCGACATGTGGACATCGCCATCAACCACGATGCAGAGGCCCTGTCCATGCACGCGGCCAACCATCCGCACACCCGTCATTTGCGTTCCGACATCTGGGAGGTGGATCCAATGGAGGCCACCGGCGGCAAGCCCGTGGCCTTGGCCTGGTTCAGCCCGGACTGCAAGCATTTCTCGAAGTCGCGCGGTAGCAAGCCGGTGGAGAAGCGTATCCGGGGGCTGGCCTGGGTGGCGGTGCGTTGGGCCAAGGCGGTGCGGCCGCGCATCATCTTCCTGGAGAACGTGGAGGAGTTCCAGGAGTGGGGTCCGGTGATTCCGAAACTGGACGCGGACGGCAAGCCGGTCATCGGCAGGGACGGGCGGCCGGTCATGGTTCCATGTCCTGCGCGCCGCGGCGTGACGTTCCGGCGTTTCGTCAATGCGCTGCGCGACCTTGGCTACAGGGTTGAATGGCGCGAGTTGCGCGCATGCGACTTCGGCGCGCCGACGATCCGCAAGCGGCTGTTCCTGGTGGCGCGCTGCGATGGCCTGCCGATTGTCTGGCCGGAGCCGACGCATGGCGATGGCCGGCTGCCATACCGGACAGCGGCCGAGTGCATGGACTGGGACGTGCCTGCGCCGAGCATCTTCGGCCGCAAGCGGCCCTTGGCCGAGGCGACGATGAAGCGCATCGCGCGCGGGCTGGAGAAGTTCGTGCTGTCGGGAGAGCCGTTCATCGTGCGCGACAAGGCGGCCTGGGTTATCAAGCATTTTGGCGGCGTGACCGGGTGCCGGATGGACCAGCCGTTCCCCACGATTCTCTCCAAGGGGGCGCAGAACCAGTTGGCGACGGCGACGCTTGCGCCGGCGGTTGCGCCTTACATGGTGAAGCTGCGCGGTTCCTGCCGCCACGGCCAGCGCATGGATTTGCCCGCGCCGACGGTCACGGCCGGGGGCAACCATCTTGGCCTGGTCAACGCGTTCCTGGTCAAGTATTACGGCACGGCCATCGGTCAGAGCTTGCATGAGCCTGTTCACACCATCACCTCGAAGGCTCGTTTCGGGCTGGTATGCGCGGCCGGGCGGCAGCACATGATCGCCGACATCGGCATGCGGATGCTGACGCCGCGCGAGCTCTACCGATGCCAGGGATTCCCCGAGCACTACGAGATCGAGCACGGCGAGCGGGGTGAACGGTTCACCAAGACGGCCCAGATCAGGATGGTGGGCAACTCCGTTTCGCCGCCGGTGGCCCGTGCCATCGTCCGCGCCAACGTGATTGCGGAGGTGCGACAGCACGCGGTCGAGTCGGAGGCAGTCACGGCATGAAGCGCATCGGGGCAAGCAGACAGATTGCGGAGCGCATCTGGTATCACGGCGGCCGCTCGTTCGTATCCGAGATCCGGAACGAGAAAACGGACGGTGTATGCCTGTGCACATCGGCCTCCGCGAACGTGGCCAGGCGCTATGGAAACGCGGTGACGATGCTGTGCCTGAAGGAAGGGGAGGTGCCGTTGCTGGAGATGCACTGGCGGGAGTGGATGGACTGCAACGGTGCGCTGCATGGGGACGCATCCGGCTCTGTTGGGCTTTTGATCCGTGGTGATGGAGACTTCGACTGGCCGGTGGACTGCATGTTCGTGCTGGAACCGGCCGCGTTCGAGATCGTGGGTCACGTCTGGGGCCGCGCGCTGGAGGACGACGGATTGCCCCTGTCGCACGAGCCCGAACCGGGCGAGCGCGGGTGGGAGCAATATGTGCGCGACATCCTGGAGTGCGCGCCAGAGGAAGCCCTGGCGATGCTTGGGGCTTGAAAAACATCCAAGAAAGGAGAACGCAAATGAAGATAATTACGAACCTTGAAATCGGGGCAATGTTGATCGGCGGGATCATTGCCGCAGCCCTTGTCATTCCGAAGTCCAGCCCGGTGTACATGGAACCGGCTTTGGCCAGCGCGGAGACGCTCATCACCTATCACGATGCGCGCGGCGGCACCTTGAAAGCAGTCAGGACACTGTGCGCGATGGGTGCCGGAATGGACGGCCAGATCGGCGCAGTCACCAGCGAGGGGGTCCTGTCCGGGGAGCGTTATTTTTCGGACACGGCAAGGGATTTCTACGCTGCATATCGCCGCATGCGCGCCTCAATGCCGCGTGACGGGTTCGACAGGCTGCCGCCGCTGGAGAAATGGCCGACCGAGGGCGCGGCCTATTGCGCGAGGTACCATATCCCATTCGGGAAGGCATAGTCCGGACACTTCCGGCAGGCGTGTTGTTCATGTCCGTTATTCTAATCTTCGCCAGATGGTGATATAAACCCGCCCGGCGGCCCCGAGTCGCCGGGCGTTTCAGTGCGCCACGTCACAACTTGAGGAAATTGTGGGGGGAAGAAACATGCGATATGGATGCCTTGTCACTTATGGAGTACAAGGGATAAAGATCATCTTGGCTCAGAAACTGGAATCTGCGACGACGCGGTTGCCATGAAAACAGATGTGAGCAGCCGAAACTCAAGGAAGAGTGGCTCAAGGGCCAGCATAAGCCTCAAGCGTCAGGAGAGCCTGACCGAGAAGGTGGCGCGGCTCAAGCGCCAGCATGCAAATATCCTGGCCGCCATCGAGACGGTGAACGACACGCGAACGGCGCCAGACCTGGTAGCGTCGGTCGCGCACTTGGAGCATCTCTGGCGGAGGCACTGCGAGGACGAGAAGCCGCTGATGGATTTTGCGTGGCTGGCAGCGCCGTGGGATCCGGGCCTGGAGGCGACGCTGGAGATGTTCAGCAGCGACATCGAGCAGGCGGCCCGGATGATGGAGCGTTTCATTTTCAGGTATCGGAAAGGAATCCGGCGGGGCAACTCGGTGACGATGCGCGCCCATTGCCTGGAGATGGAGACGATGATGACGGCCTCGATCTACATCGAGGAGCGGCACATCTTCCCGTATCTGGAGCATTTCGACAGCAAGAGCCGGTTCGATGTGCTGTCCACGGTCAGGACGAGCATTGCGCGCACGGTCAATGTGCTGGCCGGCAACAGGGAAACGCGGGAGCAGGACGACGAGGCGCGCCGGGCCGTGGGTTGAGCCGAGCCCGGCATTCGATGGTGGGAGAGGAGATGTCCGGCAAGTTTTTTGCCGGAGGTTGAAGGTGAGCGAGAACAGGAACGGGCGTCGCTGGCGCATGATGGCGATGGTTGCAGCCATTGCGGTCCTTGTGGGCGTGGCGCTGGGTCAGGCGTGGAACCATGCGGCCGCGGGCGTGACGCACAACGCCGTGGCGGGTTCGCGCGGCTGAGAGGCGTGATGGCGCCTGCCCAAGATTTGGGCACGCCGATGCAGGGGAGATCGGAGCCATTCCGGGCTCCTTTTCAACAGGCGGCTGTGGATAAGCCGAGCCCTTGGCTTGCCTTGTATTTTCCGAGGGTTTAGAATGGGCCAACTTGTGACCGTTTCATGTTAGCGAACGGTGTCTCTGGATGCCCGGTTCCGGGCATGTCAATCCGCCCGGCCATGTCGGCCGGCTTCATTGAGGACGCCTTGCCATCAAGGCGTATCCAAATCCCAAGGAGAGAATCATGGGATACCGGTCCGAGGTCGGCATCGCGTATGCCGGCAGCAAGGAAGCCATCGGCCGCCTGAAGGCGGCACTGGACTCCGGCTCGTTCTTCGAGCGGGAGTATGGCGAGCATTTCGAGGAGCTGCTCACGGCGGATGACCGCGAGTGGCTGGAGATCCTGCGGAATGCCGCCCGTGTGAAGGAAAACGGCGACAAGGCCGTTTTGACGATCTACCTCGACCACACAAAGTGGTACGAGGAAGCCGACTCCGTTCGGATTACCCTGGATGAGGAGGCGGAGAGCCTCGGATGTTCAGGCCGCTTCGTCCGCTTGGGCGAGGATGATCAGGATGTGGAGGACAGCAGCTTCGGCGACTACCCGCCGTATGACGCCATCCGCCATATCAATTGCCTGATCCCGGCCGAAGACGGGTCGAGGATGATGCTCGACCACTTTGCCACCTGGGATTTTCCCGGTGGCGACAATCTCACGCCGGAGCAGCGGGTAGAGGTGGCCACCAAGGCCGTCGAGGCCGCGCGGAAGGTCATGGCCGAGGAGATCGAGCGCCTGACGGCCAAGGATGCGGCCTGAGCAGTTGTTCTGGGCACCCGCCGTTCGCGCGGGTGCATTCCATCCCAAAGGGGGAAAAGATGAGCGATTGCCAAGTCGCATTCTATTTCGCGGCGGCCAACGACGAAGCCGCCGACCGGGTGGTGGACGCCATTCGTGAAGCGATCCCGGCGAGCCCTGAGGACAACTCCGAGTGGAGGGTCCGGACTTGCCTGGAGCGTCTGCTGGAACGGATGGAGCGCACCCAGGCCGAAGACGAGGTGCAGTGTCTTTACTACGACGACTGCATCACATGGCCGGATGATGCCGAGGATGCTCTGCACAAGGCCGTGTCCAAGTTCGACCGGGACGAGAACATCTACGTTCTCGATTTCAGCCGGATCCTCCTGGACAACGACGGGACCGGCCCCGGCTTCGGCTTCGGCGAAGACGTTTCGCCGGTGGAGAAGATCCATGAGCTGATCCCGCCGCGCGGAGCACCGAAGCTGTGGCTCGACCACCTCACATTGGCTCGTGAGGTGAGCTACGAGATAAGCCTCGGAGAGGCGGCAGAATTCTTCGACGAGATGCGCGAGCGCATCATCGAGGAGGCCCGCCGCAGGTTTGGCTGAGACTCGAAACCCGGAACCATTGTGTTCCGGGTTTTTTTGTGCCTGTTGGCAAGGCGCGTCCCATCCCATAGTATTCTTGGAATGGAAGGAACGATGGAAAGACAGGCGGACATGGCGACCAGGGAGCCGTGTCCTGTGTGCCACGGCTACGGCGTGACGGGCCGCAATTACCTGATGGACGGCTACCGGGTGGACGAGTGCGTATGCGGCCACTGGTATCTGAGCAACCGGCCGACCGAGGCGGAGATGTTCGCGCTGTATGCGTCGGACGAGTATTTCGCAGGCTGCGAGGAGGGCGGCTATTCGTCGTATGCGGCGCAGGAGGATGCGCTGCGCCGGACGTTCCGGCGCCTGCTGTCGGAGATGGACAAGCGTGGCATGAGAGGTGGCCGCTTGCTGGAGATCGGCTGCGGCTATGGCTATTTCCTGGACGAGGCGCGCAGGTACTTCGACGAGCTGGTAGGCACTGATTTCTCGCGTGATGCGGTTGAGCAGGCCGGACGGGTGGAGACGGCAACGGTGCATCTTGGCGGGATCGAGCAGGTACGCGAGGAACCGGTTCACGATGTGGCGGTGGCCATCGAGGTGCTGGAGCATGTCTATCGTCCGGTCTGGTTCCTGTCCGAGCTTCGGAAGCGTTTGAAGCCTGGCGGTTCGGTGGTGATCGTGGTTCCGAATGCGGGCAGCGTGCTGAGGCGGCTGATGGGCACGTCATGGCCGAGCTGGAAGCTGCCGGAGCATATCAGCCACTTCACTGCGTCCTCGTTGGCGCGAGCCCTGAAGCGTGCGGGCTTCGTGCGTCCGTCCCGGATTCCGCTGGCTCATGCTTATCCCGCCGGATTGGTGCTGGAGAAGCTGGGCGTGTCGCGGTGCCCGGCGTGGTTGGCCAGGCGTCCGGTCTGGCTGCCGGGGGTGGTGATGGCCATGGAGGCGACGAAGCCGGTGACGGGCGCCAAGGGCAAGATTTGGGGCCTGGCGGCGACGGCGACGGTTCATTACTGATCCCGTTTTCCTCCGGGGGCAGGGCGCGCGAAAGCGCGCCCTTCTCTTTGGGGGCGGCTTGCCTTGCGGCATTGGAACGGGAAGAATGAGCGCACCAACGGCAAGGGAGACGCAGATGGCGGACAGGCGGATATTCGTGGTGTTCCCGGCGCACAACGAGCAGTGCGCCATCCAGTTCACGGTTTCGGCGTTCATGGCGGAGGCGGAGCGAATCAACGATGAGCGTGACGACGGATTCCGGATTTCGGGATTCGTGGTGGTGGACGACGGTTCCAGGGACGCGACCTGGCAGGTCTTGCGGGACATGGCTACGGCATGGCCGTCCGGCAGGGGCGGATTCGTGTTCGATGCGCTGCGTCTGAGCCGCAACTTCGGCAAGGAGGCGGCGATCCTGGCCGGAATCGAGCGTGCGCGGAGCCTTGGCGCGGATGCGGTGATCGTGGCGGACGCGGACATGCAGCATCCGCCGGAGGTGATGGCGCGCCTGATCGAGGAGCATGCGGCAACGGGCGCGGACGTGGTGGAGGGCGTCAAGCGTGACCGGGGCAGGGAGAGCAGGCTATACCGCTGGGCAGCCAATGCCTTCTATGGACTGATGACGCGCATGGCCGGCTTCGACATGCGCTCGGCCAGCGATTACCGGCTGCTGTCGCGCCGGGCGATGGACGCGCTGCTGGCGATGCCGGAGCGTGGCGTGTTTTTCCGGGGCATGTCGTCCTGGATCGGCTTTACGCGCAGGCAGGTGAAGTTTGACGTGCGCGAGCGCAATGCGGGTTCGAGCACCTGGACGCCGTGGCGTCTTCTGGGTCTGGCCGTGCGCGCGATGACGGCCTACTCGTCGGCGCCGTTGCGCCTGGTGACGGCCGCGGGGGGCGTGTTCCTGGTGTTCGCGGTGCTGATGGCGGCGCAGACGCTGTGGCGCTACTGGGCCGGCCAGGCGGTGACGGGGTTTGCGACGGTGATCCTGCTGATCCTGGTCACGTCGAGCTTGCTGATGCTCTCGCTTGGCATCATTGGCGAGTATTTGTCGCGCATCTATGACGAGGTGAAGGCGCGTCCCCGGTTCCTGGTCGCCGAGGAACTGGTGGCCAATGCCGTGGAGGCCTCGGACGCGGTGCACCTGTGCCGGGAGGCCGTGGGGCGTTGATGTCGGTTTCCGCGCGCGCGCGGCTGGCGTGGCTGCTGGTCGCCGTGCTTGGCGTCCAGGTCGGATACGATTTCCTGTTCCTGCCGTACCGGGAGCTTCTGGTATCGGACATGGGCTACTTCTGGGAGCGCGCGCTCAACCACCTGGCCGGGCGAACGGACGCGCTGGAGCAGTGGGTCGTCTGGCCCGTGTTTCCGCACATCTTCATGGCATGGACGATAAAGCTGGCGGACGCGCTGGGGCTGTCGGGGCATCGCCTGGAGTTCTACCTGGTCACGGTGGCCATGCTCCATGTCTCTGCGGTCTATGCGGTGTTTCGCGCCGGCCTGGCGCTGCTGGCGAGCGAGGGCGCGGCGCTGATGGCGGCGCTGCTGTACGGGCTCTTTCCGCCGATGTTGCATCTGAACGGCCATGTATTGAGCGAGGGCTACGCGCAGCCGGCGCTGGTATGGGCGTTGTGCCTGCTGCTCTGGCGTCCACTGGGGATCCGCCTGGTGCTGCTTGCGGGCGCCCTGTTCGGACTGGCGGCGGCCATGCGGCCGGCCTATGGCCTGTTCGGCCTGGTTCTGGCCGGCGTGATTGCGGTCCGTGTTTCGGACTGGAAGCTCTGGCTTGGCCGAGCGTTGGCGCTGTTCGTGGGATTTCTCGGGCCGGTGCTGGCGGAGTCGGCGACGGTTTCGCACCTGTCCGCCGGCCGGATTCACGGACTGGGCGGCAACGGTGCGCTGGTATTCTTCATGCACCAGTGCCGGCCGGGCGGCTGGGCCATCGTCAACCCGTTGCTGCTGAAGGGTGAGGATTTCAACGACTGCGCGCTCTATCGGCGCATCCATCCGCCGCTTGCGCGTTCGATGTGGGTGAAGACGAGCATGGACGAGCTGAAGGCGTGCAACGGCCGCATTTACGGGCAGCCGCCGGCGCTGATGGAGTTTGCCGACCGGCCGTTCCTGGTGACGCCCTGGATGCCGTGGAACAAGCGTTTCTTCTTCGAACTGGGACTGTCCTGCATCCAGCACCGGGGCCTGTGGCGGCAGCTACGGGAAGACGTATGGCAGACGCGCAAGCTGTTCGTGTATTTCTTCCCTGACCAGGTGTTTGATGACGGGCACGGTGGCATCCGATACGGCACATGGCTGGGCCTGATCCTGATGTCGAACCTGCTGTTTTTCGCGGCGGGGCTGCTGTTGCCATGGTGGTTCCGGTTGCGGGGCCGCTGGGTGCCGCCGGAGCTGCTGGTCTGCACGGCGCTGCCGCTGTTGGCCTACCTGACCTCGATGGTGTTCGCGATTGACGGTCGCTACCTGGCGCCGACGGCGGTAACGGCATGCTGGGCCATGGCCATGCTGCGGGCGCCCGAGCATTCGGCTTCGGAAGTTGGAATCTAGCCTCGGCATACCGGCGCTGTCTCCTGGCGGGGAGATGCAGGATGTCGTGGTCGCTCACGCGGTCCTGGCCGGAGCTGTTGCGGGTCTGGCGCTGGCCCTCGTGTTCGGGCTGTTTCTGCTGGCTGGCAGGCGTCGCAGGCGACGGGAAGGAGACACGGATGAGCGGATGCGCGCGCGGCGGCGTTGGCGCCGGTACCTGGTCGAGGAGGCCAGGCTGGAGGAGCTGGAGCGCATGGAGCGGCGCAAGGCGCGGCGGGATGCAATTGCATGGCTGGCGGCCACGGGTGCGTTCGCGGGCCGGGCGCACGGCATGGTTACGGACTTGATCGGCAGCATTCGGCTGACGCTGCGCGAGCGCATGCGCCGGCGCAATGATTGAAGTTCTGGTTTGATTTTCTTGGGCCTTGGTATAGAATGGCGCTATTGATGGAGACACTGCTTGTTAGAGGGGTGTCTATTTCCCTTGGATCATGGAGGTCCAGATGGGAGAGATCATCGCCGACGGCTACAATGATTATGTGGCCGTCGTTCAGTCGGGCGAGGTGATCTTCTTCACCGAAGGCGACAAGGCCCGCCCATTCCTGGAGGCCGCCCAGGCCGGAGCCCAGGCGCTCCGCCGCAAGCTGGCGGCTTTTCTTGGCCGGACGGTTCACGGTCCGGTGACAATCCGGTTGGCCGCGCCATGAGCGGCGACAAGCCGGACAGCACCGAGAAGCGGACGATAGGGGAGGCGGAGCGCAAGGCGTTCAGCCGGTTCTTCTATCTGCTCAACAAGACCTTCGCTGGCCAGGCCAGCGATGAGGAGGTCGAGCAGTTCCGCGGCCCGGTGATGGAGGCCTTCGACAAGGCGTATCTGAAGGCTTGCGAAGAGTTCGGAAGCGAGCGGGTGCAACGGTTCGCGCATGCGATGGACGCCCATTACGGCCAGGCGTTCAAGAGCAGGCAGGAACCGGAGCAGGAAGCCGTCAACTTCTGACTCATTCCTGGACGCTCCCCGTCGCGGGAGCGTAGTTCCATCCGAGGAGACAAGCGATGGATATTGAGCAAAAGGTAGCGGAGGTCTGCCTTCGCACGGTGCGCCGTTTCTTCGAGTTGAAGCGTCGCATTGTCGAGGCGGCCTCCGAGAAGGAGCGCAAGGCGCTGTTGGCCGAGCGAGCCCTCATGCTACCGGACGTGGGCCTGGCGACGCTGAAGCTCAAGGTCATTCTGGGCGAGTTCAATGCCCGGTACCTGATCGGCGAGGCGGCGGAGCAGGCCATGATGGATGCCAGCGTGCCTGTTGGCATTACCTACAACCACGGGTACAGGAGGGTTGCATGACCGAGAAGACAGAGAACGAGAAGGCGTTCGCCGCTTCTGGCGACGTGGAGCTGGCACAGGCCCGCGAGCCGCTCATGCTCGTGGGTCTGAGCGACGGCGAAACCTGGAGCTGCGTGCCGGGGAGCAAGCTGGTCATTCTGCCGAAGAAGGCGGACTACCTGCTGCTGGAAGGCGACCTGGACGACATCGTTGACGCTGCCGTTGATGAGGGCGTCGAGGTTCGCGAGGTGCCGATGGAGGAGCTGGTCGCCGCCTGGCGCAAGCTCCAGTACATCGAGGCCACGGCCAAGGGCTGAAGGCGATGGCGTTCAAGGGCTCCGTCGCCGACTACCCGGATCGCGGCAAGTGGGGCGATGCCCGCTACCGGGGCAACTGCTCGGGGCGTCTCATCAAGGACGTGATCGAGCAGTACGTCCCGAAGGGTGGCATCTTCGTGGATGTCACCCTTGGCGGGGGCACCAGCCGCGATGTGGTTCAGGACCTGTTTCCGGGCGTGAAGTTCCTGGGCCTGGACCTGAACCCGGAGGCCAACCCGCAGGTTGGATCCTTCGATTTCACGAAGGATTCGGTGCGGCAGGCGGTGGAGCGCGTCTTCGGGCGCGCGGCCGATGTCTGTTTCTCGCACCCGCCCTACGGCCCGATGATCCAGTATTCGGGCAACATGTGGGGCGCGCCGCATGAGTCGGACACCTCCCGGTGCTCGGAAGAGGAGTTCCTGGAGAAGAGCCGGTTCATGCTGCTCAACCAGCGGGACGCCGTGGATCCTGGCGGCCTGTACATGACCCTGATCGGCGACCGTCGCCACAAGGGCCAGTACACCAGCTACCAGGCCGACTTCATCTCGATGATGCCCAGGAACGAGCTTCGGGGCATCATCATCAAGACGCAGCACAACTGCGTTTCCGATGCTCGGAGCTATGCCCGCATGAAGCATCCGCGGGTGCTGCACGAGTATCTGATCGTCTGGGAGCGTGTTGCCCAGACATTCGTGGCCCTATCGCTGGACAAGGCCTACGAGATGAAGCGGCGCATCAACGGGACCTGGGCCACCGTGGTCCGGTTCTCGCTGATGAAGTTGGGCGGCCAGGCCACGCTGGACCTCATCTACCGCAAGGTGGAGGAGGTTGCGGGAGACAAGGCCCGCAGCAATCCGACGTGGCAGGCCACGGTGCGCCGCACGTTGCAGCAGCACTTCGTCAACGTGCAGCGTGGCGTTTGGGCCGTTGCATGACCGTGGAGCCCCCTGCATGCGAGGGGGCTATCTTTTCGGAAGGGAGCGATGATGAAGAACACGAAGGTGACGTACATCTATCGCGACGTGAACAACTTCAAGGCGATGAGCGAGGTCGTCTTCGAGGGGACGGTGCCCGAGGAGCGCATTCAGGAGATTTTCGGCCTGAACGAGCTCATCGAGTTCATCCCCGAGGAGGTCGGGCTCACGCGCCTGAAGCTGTCTTCGGCCAGCGGGTTGCTCACGGAGGATGACGTGGCCCTGCACGAGCTGTGGCTCAAGGACATTTGCGAGACGGACGATGAGCCGACGGACACCCGTACCTTCGACGAGTTCCTGGACGCGATCAAGCAGGCGCCCAGGAACGAGGTGGAGGCCTTCCGCGCCATGTTCGCGGAGGGAATGCAGGTGTACCGGTCAACCGAGGACGACAAGGAGGCCTACTCGGTGCTGAACCGCGAGCAGGCCATCGCCTACCGGCTGACCGGCGAGATGCCCGAAGGGCTGGAAATCATTCCGATGGAGGTATGACCATGGCCAAGAAGAAGGAAGTGCGAGTCGTGGTGGAAGGCGGCGCGGTCGTTGACGTGACCGTGCCGGACGACTCGATCAAGGTCATCGTGGAGGATCACGATCTTGGGAGCGAGGAAGAGTTTCCCTGCACCGTCGGCGATTCCGCGGAGGCCTAGCTATCGTGACCTGGATGCCCGCTTCGCGCGGGCATATCTACCCTTTGCGGGGGAAAACATGGGAACGAGACACATCATCGCCGTCGTCAAGGACGGCGAATATGCCCTGTCCAACTATGGACAGTGGGACGGATACCCGGAGGGGCAGGGCATTGCGATCCTGCATTACCTCCGGGATGAGTGGAACCGCGAGGCCTTCGAGAGGGGGCTTGGGTTCGTCCGAGAGGCGACGGAGGAGGACCTGAAGCAGTTCGAGCGGGACCACAAGCGCGCCCAGGAGAGGCTGGGTCCGGACTTCGAGGCCCAGCGTGCGTGGGTGCGGAAGAACTACGCGAACCTGAGCCGCGACACGGGAGCGAAGGTGCTCCCGCTCATCGAGCGCCTGAAGGATCCGACTCCGTTCAGGCCGGACCTGACGTTCGTGGGCGAGCGGTTGTGCGAGTGGGTGTACGTCATTGACCTCGACAAGAACACCTTCGAGGTCTTCAACGGCCACCTGCGCGGGCGTCCGCTCAACAGCGAGGACAGGTTTTATTTCCCTGACCCTGCTGATGGCTGGCGACCCGAACTGGATGCCGCCCTATCATGTGGTCAGCTACGACCTGAACGCGCTTCCGACGGACGAGGAGTTCATCGCGGACAATCCGGACGTGTACGAGGAGAGCGATCTCCCATCCGCGATGCGGCAGGACCTGGCGGCGACCGACGGGATGTTCGCGTCGGCTCCGCGATTCCTGATCTGAGAAACGAAACCCGGAACCGAATGGTTCCGGGTTTTTTTGTGCCTATGCCGAACCGAGGGAGAGGAGGTATCCCATGGCGGCGCAGACGGCGAACAGGAACAGCATGAGCAGGGGGCCGGCGCCGCCCTTCGGGTTGGAACCCATGCCGTCCTTCCACCGTCGCATGGCGATGGATGGTATTGGAACGGGCGCAACGCGCAACCTCCGATTTTTCGACACTTGCATCGCGTTCAACTTGGGTCTATAGTTGCGAGGATTCTTGGCGTTTCTCGCGCCAATCGGTCATCCCAGCTATGGGGTGGCTTTCAGATTCAGCCGCCGTTTCGGTGGCATTCAGACACTCTTGCGAGTGGGAGTGTTCAGCGGATGCAACCGGAACGGCAGGCGTCAATGCGCCTTCCTGGTTCATCCGCATATTCCAATACCAGGGAGGTAACATGAAACACATTGTCGAAAACATCCTCCTCCAGGCGCTGGCCGAGGCCAGGCGCAGGGGAGGCAAGCGATGACGGCCGAGGTCACGGCCATCCGGCCGTCATTCACGGGCGACGTTCCGTTCCAGGAAGCGTCGCTGGACATCTGGGACAAGAAGTACCGCCTGAAGGACAAGCACGGCAACCCGGTGGACGAGTCCATCGGCGACACTTACCGCCGTGTGGCGCGTGCGCTGGCGGATGTGGAGGTGCCGGAGAAGCGCGAGCATTGGTTCGAGCGTTTCCTGTGGGCGCTGGAGAACGGCGCTATTCCGGCCGGTCGCATCATGTCCAACGCGGGGGCGCAGGAGCACAAGCCGGCGACCAGCACCATCAACTGCACGGTGTCTGCCCGCATCAAGGACTCGATGGACGGGATTCTGTCCGCGGTCCACGCGGCGGGTCTGACGCTGAAGGCGGGGTGCGGCATCGGCTACGAGTTCTCCACGCTCCGTCCGAAGGGCGCATTCGTGAGCGGCGCCGGGGCCTATACCTCGGGTCCGTTGCCGTTCATGGACATCTTCGACAAGGCCTGCTTCACGATCTCGTCGGCCGGCGGCCGGCGGGGGGCGCAGATGGGCACGTTCGACATCGGGCATCCCGACGTGATCGAGTTCATCCGCGCCAAGCGTGAGGACGGTCGCCTGCGGCAGTTCAACCTGTCGTGCTTGATCACGCGCGATTTCATGGAAGCGGTGAAGAACGACGATGACTGGGACCTGGTGTTCCCGGCGAGCCGTGCCGACATTGAGGCTGGCGAGTCCATCGTCTATCGCCGCATCCCGAACGCGCGCGAGGCGGGCTACGAGGTGAACGAGGACGGTTTGACGCCCTGCCGGGTGTACAAGACCGTCAAGGCGCGCAGGTTGTGGGATGTCATCATGTCCTCGACCTACGACTACGCGGAGCCGGGCTTCATCCTGATTGACGAGGTGAACAGGATGAACAACAACTGGTTCTGTGAGGAGATTCGGGCCACCAACCCGTAAGTGAGCATGCGGCCTTCCGGTGCGAAAGCCGGAATGGAAAACCGTTCCTGATTGACTTGGAAGCCCCGCGCCGGGGCGACAGGGGGCAAGCAGGGCAGATTGCCCGGGCAGCCTGAACGACTGAGTGGAACGGCATCCCGAAGCGGATGATGCGACAGTCTGATCTCCCCGATAGGCGACGCAGGAAAGGGGAGAGGGAGCGCCGAAGAGCCTCCCCGCCATCGGGCATCCCGGTGGTCAGTAGCCCGAGAGGGTGAAAGCAACAGAATGGTGGTGAACAGCCCTTGCCTCCGAACGGAGCCTGCCTGCTCGGCAGCGTGAACCTGACGAAGTTCGTCCGCGATCCATTCACGGAGCGGGCGGAGTTCGACTGGAAGCGTTTCCGCGAGGTTGTGCAGGTCTTCACCCGGATGCTGGACAACGTGGTGGAGATCAATGGCCTTCCCTTGGAAGAGCAGCGCCGCGAGATCATGCGTAAGCGCCGGCACGGCATGGGCTTTCTTGGCCTGGGCTCGACGCTGGCAATGCTTCGCATGGCCTACGGCTCGCCGGAGTCCGTCGAGTTCACCGAGCGCGTCTCGTTCGAGATTGCGAAGGTGGGCTTCGTGACGGGCGCCCAGCTTGCGGAGGAAAAGGGTTGCGCCCCGATCTTCGACGAGGAGTTCGAGGTCACGCCCGAGCTGCTCCGCAAGATGCGCGAGCGCGGGATGGACGCCGAGCTCGGAGACAAGGTTTCCGCGCGCGACCTGTGGCTGAACAGCTTCTACATGAAAGAGCTGCTCGATGCCATGGGAGAAGCGGGCGAGAAGCTGCGGGGGATCCTGCGGAAGACGGGCTGCCGTTTCACGCATCATTCCTCGATTGCTCCGACCGGCACGATCTCGCTGTCGCTGGGCAACAACGCCTCCAACGGCATTGAGCCGAGTTTCGCTCATCAGTACAAGCGGAACGTGATCCGCGAGGGGCGCAAGGCCAAGGAGCAGGTGGACGTGTACTCGTTCGAGCTGCTGGCCTATCGCACCTTCGTGAATCCGGAGGCGACGGCGGCCGACCTGCCTGACTACTGCGTGGTCGCGGACCAGATTGATCCGCGCCAGCATGTGGACATCCAGGCGGCGGCGCAGAAGTGGGTGGACTCGTCCATTTCCAAGACGATCAACGTGCCCACGGATTTCCCCTATGACGAGTTCAAGGACATCTACCTCTATGCCTACGAGAAGGGACTGAAGGGTTGCACGACCTTCCGGTTCAATCCCGAGGCGTTCCAGGGCGTCCTGGTGAAGGAGGAGGACCTTGAGAAGACCACCTACCGCTTCAAGCTCGAAGACGGTTCGGTGATCGAGTGCAAGGGGAACGAGGAAGTCGAATATGACGGCGAGGTGATGACTGCCGCCAACCTGTTCGATGCCCTCAAGGAAGGCTACTTCGGGAGGCTGTGATGAACGCAGTGACGAAGATGATGATGGACACGGGCGATGACGCCCGTGTGGCCTCTGGCCGTCCTCCGTTGAGTGCGGTCAAGGCGTCGGACCTCCAGCCTGGGCATTTTCATATCCAGGTCTGGGTGCTGTCCGAGAAGGCGCGTCGGATCCCGTGGCCCGAGTGGCTCAAGATCGGCGGCTGTGGAACGCCCAACGATTCCATGGCCTTCGTCGAGCTTGGCCCGGAGTGCCATTGGGACGAGGACGTGACCCTGGGCGACATCGCCGATGCGTGCCCCTACACGGGACGCACGCTGGCGCGGTTCGCCGTGGAGCATCTCGGACGTGGCGATTTCGCAGAGCCCTATGAATCCGAGAGCTGAAATCCAACAAGCCGTGCCCGAGGGGGCGTTTCTGCCCCTTCGGGGCAGTGCGCTCGCCTCGGGGAAGGAGGTGAGCATGAAGGCAAGGAAGTTGGAGCTCGTGCCCGAGCAGAAGCCGGCCGATGACTCGATGGCCCGGCATGCCATCCGCATCCGTCACAACGGTGCGTTGGCCAAGGCTCTGGGCAACCCCAAGCGCGGGGATCTGGTCCGCATCCGCACCTATGACGCGGCCGGCAAGAGGATCGAGGAGGTGTACCGCGTGGTCATCTTCTCGCCCTACATGAAGGCCGACCGCGTGCGGATGGACTATGACACCCTGCTGGAGCTGGGGGTGCGGAAACAGGCCGCTGCCGGCTCGGCCGACGGCGAGCCTGTTTTGATGGAGGTGAAGGCTTGCGGCGACAATCCGTACCACAAGCTGAAGTACCTCTGGGATCATCCGGATGCGAACATGAGGATCGCCGTCCAGGCGTTCTTCTGGGGCATCGTCGTGATGATTCCCATTGAAATCCTCATCAACATCCTGACCAATGGCATCACGTTCTGAGGTCGGCCGCGATGGGGATTTCCGGCTTTCGTGGCCGGAACTTCGATTCCCTCCGATCAACCTGTGGAGCCTGGCGGCGATGCCGTCTGCGCTCCGCGGGCCGGAGGAAAACAAGGAGGTGAAGCGTGGGAGCACCCGCGAAGAAGATTGACAAGAAGATCACCGGCTACGAGGTGGTCAAGCCGGACGCCGCGCAGGCTGCCGCGCCTGCTCCGGAGCAGCACACGCCGCTGTTGACGCGCGACGAGGTGCTGGAGGGCATGACCTACAAGGTCAAGACGCCCAACTCGGAGCATGCCATGTACATCACGATCAACGATGTCGTGGTGAACAAGGGGCAGCCGGACGAGCACCGTCGGCCCTTCGAGATTTTCATCAACTCGAAGAACATGGAGCACTTCATGTGGATCGTGGCGCTCACGCGCGTGATCTCGGCCATCTTCCGCAAGGGCGGCGATGTGACGTTCCTGGTGGAGGAGCTCAAGGCGGTGTTCGATCCTCGTGGCGGCCACTTCAAGAAGGGCGGCAAGTTCATGCCGTCGCTGGTGGCCGAGATCGGCGAGGTGATCCAGCAGCACCTGGTTTCCATCGGCATGATGGAGGGCCAACTATCCACGCCCGAGCTGGAGGCCAAGCGTCGCGAGGCCAAGGAGAAGCTGGGCGAGGAGGCCGTTGCCAAGGGCAAGCAGTGTGGCAAGTGCGGCGCCATGGCCGTGGTGCGGCTGGATGGGTGCGAGACGTGCCTGGAGTGCGGTGACTCCAAGTGCGGATAAAGGACGCACACTTCCGGCACTCCACGGTTGCGTTCAATGCCCCGTGGACGGAGGAGCAGGCAAGCATGGTCTGCTTACTTCGTCTGTCCCTTCTTCAGTGCAAGTCGGACATGGCCGAGAGGCTGCGGCTGGCACTGGCGTATCAATCAATGAAGGGAGAAATACGACAAGGACTGCTGAACGCAGCCAGAAAAACAGTCCTCCAAGAGAGGGGGATCAGAGTGTAAATGAAACCGCTGGCCCGAATGGGCCGGCGGTTTTTTTGTTTTCGGGATTCGGTTTCGGGCATTGACATTCGTTCCGGAATTGGTCTATGGTTGAGCGTGAGTCGCGTCGAGCGTCGAGCAAAAAGCAGCTCCGTTCCGCGATGACCGGTTTTTCTGGTTGGTGATTCTCCTTGAGATGACCTGGCCGGAGTAGGGATGGAGATGGTGGTTCCGCCGATTCTGTCCCGGGGGGTGCGTAGGTGTTAGCCGAGCATTCCCGGACAAAAGACCCACCAGGGTCGCTTCGCAAGCGCAAATACCCCTGGTGGGTGATCCGATGGCCTTCCGGCCACCGGAGTTTTGTGCTGCGTGCGCGACTCGGGTGGACTGGGAGGTGTCCCATGAATCAGAATCACAATACCGATAAGATGGTCCGCGCCGACAGGCGCGAGCGCGCCCGCGTGGTGCGCGAGGCGGCCAAGCTGCTGGCGGCCGAGGCTCCTGCATGGGCCGAAGCCAATCCGCAGCATGCCGACGGCATCCTGGCCGCTGGCAAGCTCCTAGCCGAGCTGTCCAAGATGGATCTCCTGCCTCTGACGAGGAAGGAGAACCTGAAGACCGTCCGGCGCGAGCTGGCACGTTTCGTGCCGGCGCTGGAGCTGGTGCGTGGGGACTCGGATTTCGAGGGAGAGATCATCCTCGAATCCGAGGGGTTTCCCAGCTCGGTCGCGGCCATCCGCGGCATCCAGCTCATGCTGGAGCGCGGTCGCGGAAAGCCGCGCAAGGCCAAGAACCGGGCGAAGGGGCGCAAGCCCCGGAACCCGGCCATGGCCGAGGCGTTCGCCAAGGCCAACGGATAAGAAGACAAACCCGGAACCATCAGGTTCCGGGTTTTTTTTGCCTGTATCCCGCGTGTTGCTCATTCCCCTTTGAAATGGGTGGAACAATCGTCAATGATTCGGGCATCCGCTGCGGGGCATCAACTCTCCCACCATCTAGTTGAATGCCACCAACCCAGCAGCGTTTCCCTGGAAGCCGCCGTCACAAGACGGCGGCTTTTTCCATGACCTCTCGCTGGTCCAGGGACTTGCCCGGCATCAGGATGAACTCCTCGTGCCGGGGGCCGCGCTTGGGGCGCACGGCCAGGAATACGACGAACGGGCCTTCGTGGTCGTTCTCGTAGCCGTACCATTCGGTATCCTCGTCCACGAAGTACCAGAAGCTGTTGGCCATCCTGGCCAGATCATCGCGGTTGGCCGCATAGGCGAGCCGGAAGACGTAGCCGAGGAAGTTGATGGGCTTGCCCACGGGAAACACCTTGATCTCCCCGGTTGCTTCGACCTTGAACACGGCCCGCTGCTCGTCGCAGCGCAGCAGGGTATGGCCCTTGGTGGTCATGCCTACGCCGGCCAGGGTGAGGTCGCGGATGGGCGCCCAGCTCTCGTGCTGCGCGGTGAAGCCCTCGGGCGTTTCCGGAAGGTCGTCCACGGTGAAGTGGGGCGCGCCCAAGTTGACGCCGGCCAGGCGCTCGTCGTCCGGGATGTCCTGTCCGGTCGAGGTTCCGGCTTCGGATTCCGGCAGCCGGGACGCTTCAGGCGCGGGCGCTTCCTCCGGCTCGGGCTCCGATTCAAACTCCTCGTCGGTAGTCGGCACGCCGCGCCGGCGGTCCAGCCATTCGGCGAACTGGTTGTAGGACTCGAACAGGCGGCCGGGGGAGATGTCGAAATCGGCGAGATACCAGAAGTAGCGGTCGCCGAGCTTGCGGTAGGCGAATCGCGCGCCGATGAACGCGAGCAGGAGCAGGCCGTACACGATGCCAAGCATGGTTGCGCCGGCCGCGTAGTGGCCATCCTTCAGCATCACGCCGTGAACGATCTCGTAGGTGGACATGCCGAGATAGAACAGCGCCACGAGATGCCCGAAATAGTAGAGCAGTAGCGTTCGCATATCCTTTCTTCCTCATCGGCGGAGTACCGCCTGCCGGTCCGCCCGGCTTTATATTCATATTTGCATAATTATTTTCGGATGTCAAATGGTTTCCGCGATCCGGAAAACGCACCGCCATCACGGACGGCAGAATACGACAATCGGAAACGAAACCGCAACAATGGTTTCCGGAAACCGAAGCCGACAAGGTTGGGAGGCTTGCGCGCGAGACAGGCCCGGACGAGCATGGCGGCATGCTGGTGGACTTGGACGATCTGTTGCTCGCGCCCAGCGTGGTCATGGACTGGCACGCGGCCTGCGAACGCGAGATGGAGAAGCTGGAAGGATTCGACCCGTCCACGATTCCGGACGAACAGGCGGAGATTCTCGATGACGGCAGGTTGCGCGTATTCGTCGAGATGGACGGTGATGTGCTGATGGAGCGGGTCTATCCGCCCGGCTCATGGGCCAGGCGTTCCTAGTGCTCCAGGATCGCCTCCACGATGAACTGCCTGCGGACGCTGCCCCGGAAGTAGTTGAACGAGGGCCGTAGCACGAAGGTTGCCGTCTGACCGGCCATGGCGCGCGCCTTGTCGGCGCAGCCAAAGGCGATGGCGTCGAGGCCTCCGAACCGGAAGCGCACGGAGCTTTCCCCAACGAAGCGGTCGGCTTCGAGGGTGGTGGTCAGAGCCACGCGCGGCGCCTCGAACCCCGGGCCGAACGGCGCGCACTGCATCCAGCCGAAGATGAACTCGACCTGCTCCTGGTTGAAGCCGCCCTGGACGTGGACATCCACGGGATAGGCCGCGTCCTCCAGGCGCTCGCTGGCGCAGATGGCGATGGACTCGGAGACGATGAAGGGCAGAGCATCCTTGATGATGGTCAGTCCCGCGGCCTTGGCGTGGCCGCCGTATCCGACGATGGCATCCGGCGCGATGGCGGAGAGCCGGTCGAGGAAGTCCTTGAGGTGGAAATTGGCGTCGCCGCAGCGGCCCGAACCCTTGAGGATGTCGGGGTTCTTCTCGTCGCCACCGAACACGAAGGCGGGCTTGCGGAACTTCTCGGCGATGCGGCCGGCGATGATGCCGACGACACCCTGGTGCCAGTCCGCGTCACCGACGAAGATGATGGGGCAGTCGGGCTTTTCCTCGACGAACCGGGTTGCGCGCTCTTCCGCGGCCTTGAGCACGTCGGCCTGCACTTCCTTGCGGTGCTCGTTGAGCTGGTTGAGCTGCTGGGCGAAGCGGCGGGCCTCGGTCGGATCGTCCTCGCAGAGGAAGTGGATGGACGGCGCGGCATCGCCGATGCGGCTGGATGCGTTGATGGCCGGTCCGATCTTGAACCCGATGCTTTCCTCGTCCACTTGGCCTGGCTCGATGCCCGCGGCCTCGATGAACGCCTTGTAGCCGGGGTAGGGGGCCTTGCGAAGCATTTCCAGTCCGACGCGCACCAGGGCGCGGTTGACGCCCAGCATGGGCACGCAGTCGGCGATGGTGGCTGCGCCGACGATCTGGAGCATGCGGCGCATGTCAATGCGGTGCGCCTGGGCGTAGTTGCGGGCGATGAGCTTCTTCTTGACCAGGGACAGCACCAGGAAGATGACGGCCGCGCCGCAGAGGACGCCGCCCTGGTATCCGCAATCCCGGCGTGCCGGGTTGACGATGAGGTGCGCCTCCGGGAGTTGCTCGGGCGGCAGGTGGTGGTCGGTGACGATCAGCGGAAGCTCAAGCTCCCGCGCGCGTTTAGCGGCCTCGAATGCGGCGATGCCATTGTCGGCGGTGACGATGACATCCGCGCCCCATGCGGCGGCCTCTTCGACGATGCCGGGATTGATGCCGTAGCCGTCGCGGAAGCGGTTGGGAGTGAAGATGCGGATATTGTCGGCAAAGCCTCCCTCGCGGGCAAAGCGCATGATGACGGCGGCCGAGGAGCAGCCGTCGCTGTCGTAATCGGTGCAGAATGCGAGCAGGCCGTCGGCCGTGATGATGTCGGCAAGCATGTTGGCCGCCGCCTCCGCGTCCTGCATCCGGTTCATGTCGGCGAGGTCTTTCAGGTCTGCCTCAAGGCTGCGGATGGCGTCGTCCACGCGAGAAAACCTGCGCGCGAAGAAATCGGCGATGGCGGGATGCCGGCCGCGGTCGCGGATGGCCTGGAACACGGCGGCATTCCGATTCCGAATGGCGAGCCTGGGATCGGGACGTGCCGGCCCGGCCGGAGCCCCTGTCGAGGCTCCGGCGCGTCCGGTCGTCACGCGTTCACTTTCGGGCTGCACGCTCGGCCTTCGCCTTGCCGGGCTGCGAGCAGTTGCCGTCCTGGACGCACTTGGGCGGCGCGGGCGGCAGCTTGGCCTTCATGTCCTTCATGGCCTGTTCCATCTGCTTGCGCGCGAACGCATCCATTTCCTCCGGCGTGATGTAGCCGTCGCGGTTGGCGTCCACCTTGCGGAACATGCCGTCCATGAAGGCCTGGTGCTCCTTGAGCGACACCTTGCCGTCATGGTTGGCGTCCATGCCTGGCGGGAACGGCGCATGCGGCATCGGCGCGTGCTGCGCGGTCTTCGTCTTGGCGTCGCAGGTGTCGCAGGCGATGGCCGGTCCGGCCCACGCCGCGAGCATGAGTGCAGCCGTGGCCACGATCTTCTTCATTGCGCCGCCTCCTTGAACGTGAGCACGTCGCGCGCCGGCACCTCGATGGTTTCGCCGGTGCGGGGGTTGCGCGCCTTGCGGGCGGCCCGGTGCTTCATCTTGAAGGTGCCGAGCGGCCGCAGGATCAGCGCGCCGTCGCCGTGGCGGGCGCCCATGGTGATTTCCTCGACCACGGCATCGAGGATCTCCCGCGCCTGGGACTTGGGCACGGACAGCCGGTTGGCGATCCGGCCGACGAGTTCGTTCTTTGTCATTGATGACCTCCTTTTCGAGTCTTGGTTTTCTTCATGCCGGACTGGCCGGCCGAAGTCGGTTTGCCGCATCCCAGCTTCTCCCGTATGACGTAGAAGCTGACCGCATCGGACAGGAAGCGGCTGAGATTCATGTTCTCCCTGGTGCCGAGGACGCGGGACAGAATCTCCCTGAGCTTTTCCTCGTCATTGGAGATGACCCGCTTGCGGGCCTTGCCCGAGTGCACGAACATGCCGTTGTCGCGCAGGAAGCGGCTGTATTCGTCGGCGCAGAGATAGACGAACCGGGTGAAGTTCATGCCAAGCCGCTTTTGTTCCTCATCCAGCACGTCATCCACATATTCCGGCACGGTCAACGTGACGACGGACGCCTTCTTCTTGTCTTCCACCATCAGCTCCTTCCGAACATCCCGCGGAAGCCTGCCCGCAGGTTGTTCCCGTGTTTTGTCGTTTCCCTGGATTCATTGGCGGCCTCGGAAGCAGGCGTCTCCCGGACGGGCTCGACCGGGGGCCGCTCGCGCGGAGTCTCGGGATTCGGCTTCCGTTCGGCCTCGGGCTCCCGCTCATGCGTGCCTGTTACCGGACTGGAGGGCGCTCCTGCCATGAGTCCATGGCCCATCATGGCAGGAAAGGCGCCCATGTGCATGCCAGAGGCCATCTGGCCGCCCAGCATGTTGCGGAGTCCGACGGCGAGCGCAAGCCGCGCCAGGGATTCCCTGTCTCGTTCCGGGGCCGCATTCAGCAGGGACAGGGCCTCCAGTTCGAGCGCGGAACCGGCCGGATCGAGTTCGATGACGATCCGGGCCATGGCTTAGGCGGCCTGCTTCTGCGGCTGTTCCTGGTTGGCCGGCGCGTTCTCGGCGAAGGCCTCGGCCTCGATGTCGGCATACTTCGCGTAGCCCTTGGCATTGGCGAAGAAGCCGTCCGCGCAGAGCAGCAGCCGCTCGAACCGGTCGCCGCCGGCCTTGCGGATGGCGTCATGCAGGCGCAGGCCCGCGCCGCCGGTGAGCAGCAGCACGTCAATCTCTTCGAGGTTCCAGCCGAAGGATACGCTGTCGCAGACGCGGCTGGCGACGCTTTGCAGGGCATCCTCGGCCAGGTCGCTCACGTCAATCTCGCGGTTGCCGCCCGCGCGCAGAGTGCACTTGCCGTCCCTGAACACGAGCATCCGGGACGTGCGCGACTCGGGCACGGTGATGTGGTGCGTCTTGAAGATGCCGTCCAGCAGCCGCCGGAACACGTCGCGCATGCCGATTTCCTTGAAGCCCTTGCGGCTGGGGATGTAGTTGTAGCGCCCGTTCCGCATCTGGATGAACGCGAGATCCGTGGTGCGGTGGCCGATGTCCATGATGCCGATGACCTCGGCATCCGCCAGCGGCGTGCCCTCGCGCACGTTGCCCGCGTCATCGAACAGTTCGTTCAGGAACGAGGCATAGCTTTGCGGCAGGCAGAAGGCACGGATGCGTCCGGGCTGAACCGGATGCAGCACGTTGCCGACGTGGAACGGCTCGATGGCCTCGATGCTGTCAATGAGCCGCTCGCGCGCCTTCTCGGAGTCGTAGAAGCGCACCGGCAGGCCGGAAGCCACGAAGATGTCCTCGGGCCAGGCCTGGTGGCGGTGATAGTAGCCGCGCATGGCCACGCCCAGGGCGCCGCGCATCAGCGCCTGCCAGACCGGGCCTTCGGCCACATTGGCGTCGTCGCGGTTCTTCAACTGGCGGGAATCGTCCACGCAGGTGGCCAGCGAGCCGATGAAATAGCGGTCGCCGCCGTATTCGACCATGAACGCGGCCAGCTCTTCGGGATTGATCAGCGAAATGTCCTCCTCGGCCAGGGACACGACCGACGGCAGGCTGTGCGTGACGACATGCTCGCCCGGGCCGGTGGAGTAGGCGATCTTGGTGAACCCGTGGCCGATGTCCGCGCCAACGACCAGGGGCGGGAGATGGTTCTTCTTGGGCATGGTTTTCAACCTCCGCTTTCGGATATGCAAAAAGGTATATTATTCCTTATGGCATGTCAAGCGCCCGCTCCGTTTTGAGCGTTCCACCTGTTCTGATAGAGTCCGGGGCATGGACATATCGAAGTACGAGCGCGTCGCGGAGATGGCGACGGACCCGACCATGCCCCACCGACGCCGCAAGTATCTGCTGGACATCCCGCGCGCGATGGACGAGCAGGAGCGGCATGTCATCAAGCATGCAACGGCCTGGCTGGCGCACTACGGCCTGCTGGGGAAGAAGGAGATTGAAATCCGGTTCTCGGACGAGAATCCTACCAATCCGGACTCGATCCAGATCGAGCTGGACCGCGAGCTGTGCCACAAGAACATGCTCGACGCGGAAGCGGAAGCGCGCCGTCTCATCGTGACCCTGGTAGCCACCGGGGCGGTGGCCCGCCAGAGCGATGTCCGGAAGCAGCAGAAAGAGCGCGAGGAACGGGAACACGCAGAGGCCGCGGCCAGGGGAAAGGATGTCCGCAAGCGTATCAAGCTGCGCTGCTCGTGCCCGCCGCCGGACAACTATGTTTGGGACGACGAGGTGGGGGAGGGCATGACGCTGGAGTGCCGGAAGTGCGGGTCGTGGTTCGTGCCGTGAAGAAAAGGAGGATTGCATGACGAATTTCTTGATTTTGTTGGTGTTTGCAGCCGTTGTGGGTGGCGTCATCAGCGCCGTCCGGCAGAATGGTGCCAGGAAGACGGGGTACAGGCCGTCCACCATGCCGGTGCCGCAACCGAAGGAAGACGAGCCCAAAAAGGATGTGGTGCAAATGACCCGTTTCCGGAAGGCGGCTTCGCTGATGACGCCTGCGGAACGGTCATTCTATGGCGTGCTATGCGAGGCGGTCGAGGGACGCGCGCTGGTGTTCAGCAAGGTGAGAATGGAGGACGTGATTCAGGTGAAGAAGAACTTGCCTGGCAAGGACTGGGCTGCGGCCAGGGGCAGGGTTAGGAGCCGCCACTTCGATTTCGTGCTGTGCGATAAAGAACGCGTGGCGCCGCTATGCGCCATCGAGCTCAACGACAGCTCGCACAATAGCGCCAGCCGGAAAGAGCGGGACGATTTCGTGAATACCGCGTGCAAGGAAGCCGGCCTTCCCCTGGTCATGTATCCGGCCAAATCCGCCTACCGAGTGGCCGAAGTGCGCGAGGCAATCGAGCCGCATCTGTCCAGCCAGAAGCCTCAAGATCAAGTTACTGAGCTAACGCGAAAGGAAGGCGAACGCTTGTGCCCAAGGTGCAATGCGCCATTGGTTAAGCGCGTCGGCAGGAAGGGAAAGAACGCCGGCCAGGAGTTCTGGGGATGCAGCGCATACCCGCAGTGCAGGCACACGGAGCCTATTGCGGAGCCTTCTTGACATTCCAACCGGGGATGTCCTACGCTTTTGCGTGACGTTCCGCGTTGAGCGGCACGGTTCGGTGCCATGCTCCGCGGGCGCGGGAAACGGTTTTTGTTGGCTTTCAATGTCTCTTTGAGATACGGGAGCCGACAAAGAGAAGCGGCTTTGTTGTCCAGAGTCGCCGCTTCGGGAGGTCGTGACGTGGTAGCGTTGCGGTTTCCGGACAAAAGATAAATTCAAGCCCTTCGGGGGCTTGCGTGAGCACGCCTCCGGAAGGGCGGGATTTCATCATCCCCTCCCTCCTCCCCTGTCCCGTCCGGACGGGGGCGTGTTCATGCAAGCCTCTGAAGGGGAGGAGGTAACAATGGAAATCTACGAGATCCGTGAACTGTTAGAGGAGATCAACGGCGGAGAGGATCGCCGTTATTACTCGGACGAAGTAGGCTATTCGTCATACTTCGCCCGGGCGTGGTACGACGGGAACGCCGTCATCGGCGAAACCTACTTCAACTGGAAGAAAACAAGCGCCGAAGAGGCGCGCAAAATATGGGAACGGGAGGCGTCCCGATGAGCCGCCTCCCCGTTTTTAGTTGCCGTGACGGCGCCGTCGAGCGCGGCGCCGTTGTCGAGATCTTTTAGATAAATACCTCCCCCACGTCTGCGATTCGTTCGCGGTGGGGGATTTTTTTGCCCGGACTTCGACCGATCACCTGTCAGGACAGGATATGGTTGACCAACCTCTCGGACTGACGCCATAGCTGTTTCGAGATGCCGCCCAGCTCGTGCATGCGCGCAATCTGCCGCGCCCACTGCCGGAACATCTTCGCCTCATCGTGCAGTCCGCCATCCACCATCTCAAAGAGCTGCATGGCCAAGCCAAGATCATCGAGCTTCATTTCGACATCCAGCCGCTGGATGACATCTTCCTGCTCGACGGTGAGCAGTCCTTCCCGCATGCGCCTACGCTGTTCCTCCAGCCAGCGCGCAAGGCTCCGCATCTCGGACGAGATGGCGTCCCTGGCCGGCAGACGGCCGGTTTCACGAACATATGCCTCGATGGTTGCTGCGCGCTCGAACCATTTCTCCATGTGCTCACGGCCGCGTTGGCGCCGTCGCACGACGAAGTGAGCCAGGCCCAGCGTATTCAGCAGCCGAATCCGGCTCTCGGAAAGGAGCCCATCCCGATGCAGGCGCACCTGCTCATGGAACCAGACGTTGACCCGACGCTCGGCAGCTCCCATTTTTCCTCCGGCCCGCAGTTCCTGGTATCGGCCGACGACGGCCGCGGCCTCGGCGAATGAGCGGAGCCATTCCTGTTCTGTCTGTCCGAAGTTGATATTGGCTTCGTCGCGCAGCGCCTGGATCTGGCGCGCGGACAGGCGGCTCTCGACGTATTGCCTGCGGAGCCGTTCGCGCCATTTCACGAGCTTGGCTTCCCGGGCGCGCTCGAACATATCTGTCGGCACATGATCATCGGGGGCTTCCCCCGGAACGTAGCCTTGACATCCTCCCCGGCCTGAAGGCCGGGGATTCCCGGGAGCCGGCTCATACCGGCTCCGGGAGAAGCCGCGTCACCGCGACTTCAGGTTCCTGCTTCACGGGGAGGCCAGTGCCCTTTCCCTCCACAGGCTTCCACGGCATGCCCTGCCGCGGGGCGGCGATGCCCGCCGCCAAGATGTTCTTCGCCGCATTCACGTCGGCGTTGTCGCAATGTCCGCAGGCCGTGCAGCGGAAGGCCGCCTGCGATGTCCGGCTGGCAGCGTCCACATGCCCGCAGGCGGAGCACCGCTGCGAGGTGTGCTTCGGATCCACCAGCACCAAGCGTCCGCCCAGCCAGGACAGCTTGTATTCGAGCTGCCTGCGGAACTCGCCCCATCCGGCATCGAGGATGGAGCGGTTGAGTCCGGCCTTGGCGCGGACATTGCGACCGGGGCAATCGAGCGTGCCCCGGGCTGATGCGCTCATGTCCTTGACGCGCAGATCCTCAAGGCAGACGACCGCGTGGCTCTTGCTGATCGCCGTGGTGGCCTTGTGGATCGCGTCCATGCGCGCATCAGAAATCTTGGCGTGGATGCGGGCAATGCGCGCGCATTGCCGCTTCCAGTTGTTCGAGAACTTCTGCTTGCGGGCAAGCCGCCGCTGCTCCCGGGCGAGCTTGCGGCCCAGCCGTTTCAGCGCCTTGGCGCCGGGAAAGGTGGAACCGTCGGAGAGGGTGGCCATGTTGACCACGCCCATGTCCACGCCGATGGCCGTATCCGCCGGATGCGCCGGCTCGGGCACTTCCATCTCCGTCTGGATGGAGACGAACCAGTGACCGGCCCGGCGGGACACGGTGGCGTTGCGTATTTCTCCCTCGACGGGCCGTGACAGGCGCAATTTCACCCAACCGGCCTTCGGCAGGTACACGCGGCTTCCTTCCAGCTTGATGCCTTGCGGATACCGGAACGCATCATGCCGCCCCTTGCGCTTGAAGCGCGGCAGGCGCTTGTTCGGCCGCTCGGGATCGAAGGCGTCCATGAACGCTCGGTCGAGCGCCTTCAGCGTCTGCTGGAGCGCCTGGGAGTGGGTTTCGCAGAGGAAGGCAAGTTCGTCGGTCTGTTTCCAGAAGCGCAGCAGGTTGCACATCTCGCCGTACCGCATGATCCGGTGTCCGTCCCGGAGCCGTCGCAGGTTGATCTCCAGCGCCTTGTTCCAGATGAATCGGCAGCAGCCGGCCTGTATCGCGAACAGGCTCCTCTGCCCTTCGGTCGGCTCCAGCCGGAAACGGAATCCCTTGCGGATCAACATGACTTTGATTTTACAGGCGTATCTGTCGGATCGCAACATGCGAGAACTAGTTCTGACGGATCGGAACCGCGCGCCTTATATCCCCATGCCTGAAGGCAGGGGCTTTACGGCGCGTCTTGGTAATGGCTTCGCACCTTCGTCCGCAGCTCGTCTCGCGTGCGCGCCACGATGGTGACGATGGGGATTTTCTTGAGTCTTCGCATGCTGCTCCTCAACGGCCCATCCGCTCCAATAAGCTAATGGCCATGTAACCATTCCCAACAAGAAAAGAACCAATCATTAGAATGTATGCTGCATAAATCTCGGAGGGACGTGGCGATTTTGCAGAGGAGCCCACGATAGCAGAAAAGAACGCAAGCATCCCTGAGAGATATGCAAGGCCTGTGGCGGCTCCATAACCGAGGCGCTCATCAAAGAAGATCAGCACCAACAACCAACCCCCAACAAAAAAAGCGATATGGCCCGCGATTTGAACTTCCTTGCGCGCCAGTATCTTCTCAAACAGATCACCAGTTTCAGTGTTCCTTTCCATTTGCATTTTTCCTCCTGCCGGATGTTTCTACTTCTACCATAAAATGTGAAAACAACGCAACCGCTTACAACCACTCGCGCTTCGGATACTTCTCGACGTATTTCCTGAGCGGCAGCAGCCAGCGTTTGCGCTTGGGGTCATCGTCCCAGATGCGCGGATCGAGGATCCAGAGCCTGCGGTCACGCACGCCTTTTCGGCGCATGAGTCGGCCCATGCCCTGCATGGTGGCGAAGAACGTCTCGGCCGCAAGCGCGTTCATGCGGAGCTTGCGGCGCGAGCGGACGGCCCATGTCGTGGTTCGGCCCAGGCTGACCTGGACGGCCGGAATCACGAGGTCGGTGAGCAGGGTGTCGCGCGCGGCTTCGGAATCCGGAACCGAGTCATCGCGCAGGTCCAATCCGGTCCATGCCGTGCCGGTGGCCAGCCAGATGGGCCGGTTGCCTGCCCTGGCCTCGGCCTTGAACCGTTCCTTGAGCGCCGTGATGCGGTCGCCCCGGTGCTGCTCGATGAGGCGTCCGTTGATCTCGTCGTCGCCTTGCAGCAGCTCGGCCAGCGCATGGAGCATCCGGTAGCCTGTGGCGAGCACGAGCGTTCCGCCGACGGCATCCGGGGCAATCCGGGTGGATATGACCTCGGCGATGGAGGCGATCCATTCCCATGCGGCCGAGTCCAGGCGGGCGTCATCGGCGGCGGCGCCATTGTCGCCCGGCCGGACGAGCTGGGAGGACATGGCGCAGATGACGGTCGGGATATTGTAGCCCCATGCGTGCTCGATGGGCGGCATGATCCTGGCGCGGTGCGGCGGCACGCCGAGGACGGTCTGCATGTAGCCATAGTTCCAGCGGCCCTTGGCGTCGGGCACGGCCAGCGAGGCGCTGAACAGCGCGCCGGTCTTCAGCGAGGCGAACATTCGCCTGAGCTTTGCCCGGACGCTGGCTGGGCCGGTGCCGACGGAGACGCGCCACTTTTTTTCCACGGGCGTGCTGGAAATGAGCATCGTGGTCTTGGGATGCGCGAGCGAGCCCAGCACGGCGATGTCGCGCCGCATGAGCATGAGGTCGGCTTCGCTTGAGCCGGCGCGCCGGGCGGCGTTCTTGGCGTGGCGGTGCAGGCCTGTCGCCATGCGTTTCATTTCCGAAACTCGGGGATCATCGTCGGACGAAATCACGGCCAGGGTCTGTTCCTGCACGTCGCGAAGCCAGTCGCGGCAAAACTGTTCCATTTCGGTCACGGCCGCCTTGGCGTTCTTGCGGCTGCTGGGCGCGGCCATGCGGTCGAGACGCAGCTTGAGCATGTGCAGCGAGGTGATGGTGGTGAGCGCCATGGCGACGTTGCTTTCAAGAAGGTGCGCCTCGTCCACATACAGGGCGGAGAATAGGGGGAGGATGCTGCTTTCGCCCTCCTCGCCGCTGGCGCGCAGGTGGCATCCCAGCATGGCGTGGGTGCAGAGCACGAGCGAGCGTTCGGCGGCCAGGTTGCGGGGAGCCCTGTAGGCGGCGGCGCCACGGTCTTTCTCCGCGTCTTTCTCGGTAGCCTCGTCGGAGGCAAGTGCAATGGACTGCAATTCGAGTCCCGACAGGGACGGAGCGAGAGCCTCCACGTCGTGCAGCAGGTGGGATATGGGGTGGATTTCCGCGATGGCGCGGGAAGCGGCGGAAACGGGCGGCGCGCCTTCGTCGAGCCAGCGGGCGAGCGCCTCCGCCTCGTCTTCCGGGAGCGTATTTTCGGAGAGCATGTCTCGCAGTCGGCGTTCGGAGCAGAACTGGCCGCTGCCGAGGATGACGGCGGCATCAGGCTCGCAGCCGTCCTGCCGGCAGATCTCGCCCAGCTCCGCGACGGCGTGTGCGACGGTCTGGATGGAGGGGAAGGCGAGGACCGCCCGGATCATGTCCGGCATGGCCGCGACTTCCATGGCGGCGACGAGCATGGCCCGCGTCTTGCCGATGCCGGTTCCGGCCTGGGCCAGAAGGATCTCATGGTTCTGTGCGGCGGCGATGGTTTCGCGCGCGATGGTGTCCTGTTCGGGCCGCATCCACGGGCGCAGCTTCTCGTGCGTGCGCTTGGCGGCGGCTTCCGCCGCGCGCGCGAGGATCACTTCCATCCAGCGGGATTCGGATAGTCCATCGCGTTCGGCGGCCTTCCGGATCTCCTCGCGCTGCCGTTCCGACAGGTGGATGGTGGCCCATTCATAGGTTCCCGAGGCCGGCGGCTCGCCGGTGGCTTTCGCCTCCTGCTCGATGGCCCTGACCAGGGCGTTCTTGGCGGCCCTCGCCGCCGACAGCCCGCCTCGTATCAGGGCTTTGGGCACCTTGACCGAAATCATAGAACCTCCGTCGCTGCATCTCGATTGACTTAGGGCAAATCAAAACACAAAGAAATGCACTTGACAAGTCCTGATAACATGCGTGATGATTCGAACAAATCGCAAGGAGGACACATGCAGGCAACACGACTTCGCATCAACCTGCCGCGCGAGATGCGCTCGGCGCCCACCCGGGCGATGGTCGCAGCCATCCTGAACGGCCGGGTTTCAGGCGAATTCTTCCGTCCCAGAAATGACGACGCCTACCCCACGACCATCGTTGCAAGCTATCCGCGCCAGGACGGCGGCCATGCCGTCATCATCACCGCGACCGGGAAGCAGGAGCAGGAACTGATCCAGAATCTCCCGGTCATCATTTCCGGATTCCAGGCCCGATTCGGGCCGTGCCAGTTCAATGTCACGACCGTGTATCCGACGATTTCCACTGCCGAAGCGCACCACAAGTATGTGATTCACCGGCCCGTTCCCTCCCGCAGCTACAGATGCGAGGACGCGCGGATCACCGGGAAGGAGGCGGCGGACTTACTGGAACAGGCCGTGCGCCGGGGCGTGAGACGCTTCGCCGAACTGGCTGGCGTGGACATCCCGGATTTTGATTTCTACACCGATCTGGCCAGGCAGGACTGGATTGACCTGAAGCCGGTGGTGGTCGAGCGCAGGGGCAAGGAAAAATACAGCTACCTGTGCATGCCGAACTGCGAGTTCGTCACCAACCTTGCCATGAGAGACGTGTACCTGGGTGGCATGGCAACCCACGGGCACGGGGCGGTGCGCCATGTCTGAAGTCACCTGGATCAGGGCGCCGGAGCTGGCCGCGCGCGCGGCCGGATACGAGCCGGTCGGCGTGCCATGGATCGGCCCGGAGCCCACGACATGCTACCTGTGCGGCCGGCCCATTCGTCCCGGCGAGATGCACTCGGAGGCCAAGCTGCCCAGCTCGTTCGTGGATCAGCCCGGGGCGGGGTGGGGTGGAAGCCACCACCTGTGCGGGTTCTGCCCGCTGGTATTCAAGCGACAGGGGCCGGACGGCGCGCCGCTGGGGAACACACTCCAGAAGACGAACACGCTGGTCTGCAAGGACGCCATCTATCCCATGAACAAGAACGTCCACCTGGTCTGGTTCCTGTTGCACACGCCCGAACCGCCGTTCGCCATGTGCATCACCACGGCCAAGTCGCAGCACCTGATCTGGAAGGCGCCGGTGACGCTGGATCACGAGGCCATGCAGCTCCAGGTCGGCGACAGCCGGCTGCTGATCCGGCGTGGATTCCTGTTTGGGCAGTTGATTCCAGCGGCAACCCGCCTGGGCGGCGCGCTGGAGAAGCTGCTCGGCCGGAAACGGGCGCCGCACCCGTTTGCCTCGATCCGGAACAACGATGCGCCGGTCGGAGCGGCGACGATGCACCCGCGCATCATGGAAGCGGTGGGCGACGACCCATCGCTGCACGAGGACCTCTCCGTGGTCATGCAGGCCACGAACGGAGAAACCTGGGCCATGGGGCTCCTGCTGCGGCAGAACGCCATTGAGCCGGAAACCCCGGACCCGCTGTTCACACACGACAAGAAAGGAGACAAGCAATGAGATATGTGATTGAAGGTGAAATGACCGCCGTGACCCCGATGCACATCGCATCCGGCGAAGGCAATGTCCGGTACGACTTCAAGACCGGCCGGAAGATCTACGGGCCGAGCGGCGGGGTGCCGCTGACGACGACCCAGCACAAGACCATCGTGTTGCCGGAGAAGGGCGGCACGATGCAGGTCCCCGGCGTGAATGCCAACACGCTGCGCGGCGGCATCCGGCGCGCGGGCGCCCGGGTGGTCGCTCGCATGCTGGCCGACAAGGGCGAGGCCGTTTCCAACGACACCATGCTTCGCATGCTCGCCGGCACGTCCTCCGGCCGGCCGTCCAAGGAAATGACCGGCCTGGACGAGATGGACGAAATCTTCAACAACCCGTTCGTCGGACTGTTCGGCGGCGGAGAACGGATGCACCGCTCGCGCTTCGTCTGCTGCGATGGCTGGCCGATGCTGGACGAGCTGGTGGAGCTGGGAACCATCCCGTCCGATGCCCAGACCATGGAATCGCGCAAGGGACTGACCTCGGTGCTGGTGTTGCGCCGGGTCAACGACATCCTCCGCAACCTGGCCTCGGTGCGCGAGAACTTCGAGGCCGCGGTCAAGGATTTCAACGCCGAGGCGCAGCGCATCATCGAGGACGCGGCGGAGCGAACCAAGCGCAAGAAGCAGGGCGAAGAAGCCAGCGCCGACGACTCGATGCTGGACTCCATCAACGCGCTGGAGATCGTGAATCCGGGCACGCGCTTCTATGTCCGCTTCGAGGCCAACGGCGCGGCCCACCACGCGGGCATGCTGCTCAAGGCATTGGAGGAATTCGTTTCCACGGACAACGTGGGCGGCTGGGGCCGCAATGACTTCGGGCGCGTCCGCTTCGACCTGCATGTGCGCGCCGAGGACGAGCACGAGCCGGTTCCGGCATTCGGACCCGACGGCCGACTGTCGCCGGACGTGAAGCCATACCTGGACGCTCTCGACGAGGCCTCCGGCGAGATCAACGCCGAGAAGCTCGAACGGCTGCTGGCGTAACCCATGCGACCGCTACGCATTGACTGGCAAATCGTGACCCCGGTGGTCGCCGATGACGCCATGCTCCACCTGGACGGCATGCTGGCATGGGCGGCGGCGGACATGGCCATCGAGGATGGCGTCCCCGCCGAGCAGGCCATCGCAAACCTGCCGCTCGAAAAGCATGAGCAGGGCGACGACTGGGTATGGAAGGCCAGCGCCGTGGCGTTCAGCCGTGACGGCGTGCCCGAGAACCTCGTCTATCGCCGCTCCGTGGACTTTGCCCTGATGCGCGACATGCAGCGGGAAACAGGCGGGTTCGAGTACAGGCGCAAGAACGCGGAGCTCACATACGTCTGCAAGGGCATCAGCAAGCGATGGCAGTTGCAGACGGCCACAATCTGGGCGCAGCATGCCGTCGCCTGGTGCGTGGGGGATCCTGACCGGGTGCGGGAGCTGCTCGGCCGGCTGAACTACATCGGCAAGCTGGCCCGGCTGGGCTGCGGGCGCGTGGCCAAGGTCACGGTGACGGAAGATGATGCCGCGCACGAACGCTGGAAATGGCGGCACCTGCCGTGGCGCGAGGATGGTTACGTCCCCATCGAGGGATGCACCTCGCCGCCATACTGGCGCCGGGATCAGGCGCGCATGTGCTGGCGGCCCACGGCCAACGCGAACCTGTAGCGACCGCGAAAGCGGGGGAGGTTCGCGCAAGGCGGAAAGCCTTGTCGTTCTTTACAATCTGGTCGTTCTGAGAACTCCATTCGCGGCGGTCGTATGGAGGAAGGGAGAGGTTCGCGAAATAGAAGTCATTTGCCTTGCAATTCCATGGGGTTGCAGAGGCAGAGTCTGATTCGCCCGGTAAGGTGCCGGGTGGTTGAAAGACTATGATTAGCCGCGAGGCCTTGCGGCCTCTTGCGTCTGATTCGCCCGGTAAGGTACCGGGTGGTTGAAAGGCTGGGTAGTTACGGCCTCTGGCTGGCTGGTGCTATCGTCTGATTCGCCCGGTAAGGTGCCGGGTGGTTGAAAGCAAGGAGCGACCGAGCTCGCCCCCGGCGGCGACGAGTCTGATTCGCCCGGTGAGGAGCCGGGTGGTTGAAAGTCGCGGAGCTTGATGCCGTGTGCGAAGAGCTTGACCGTCTGATTCGCCCGGTGATGCACCGGGCGGTTGAAAGACCCCGCCGGCCTACATGAACCGGCCGGGCACGGAGTCTGATTCGCCCGTGGATGACCCGGGCGGTTGAAAGTGGATGGCCCTGGTGGCGATTGTACCGGTGGTGGCCGTGTCTTATTCACCCATGGAAATCCATGGGTGATTAAAGGTTGTGGAGGGTATTCGACTTGCGCCCTGCAAGAGGTCTGATTCACTTGGTGAAGCTCCAGGTGGTTGAAAACTATGATATCTGGCCGGAGGCGTGCTGGCTCGATCCATCTAGTTCATCCGGGGCTCTGGGTGGTTGGAAGATCGAGAACGTCGGCCTCGATCCGGCCGGCGAAGGTCTGATTCGCCCGGGGAAGAACCGGGTGGTTGAAAGCGCACTAGCCGAAAGATGGTCGTAGCCGCTGCGTCGTCTTATTCACCCGGGAGATGCCCGGGTGGTTGAAAGATTGCGCGGGCTCTTCAAACTGGCTTTTCCTCCGACGTCTGATTCGCCCGGTGATGCACCGGGCGGTTGAAAGGAGCGATGGCCGAATTTGACCACTCGTGATAATTCGTTTGATTCACCCGGTGAGGCACCGGGTGGTTGAAAGGCCTCCATACGGTGGACGAGGCCGTGCAGCGCTGGTCTGATTCGCCCGTGGATGACCCGGGCGGTTGAAAGTTTGGAGAATTGAATGGCCTCTTGAATGCAACCCCGTCTGATTCACCCGGGGAGTGACCCGGGTGGTTGAAAATCGAGACAATTCACGCAAACCGTGCATTAAATAAGGTGTCTGATTCGCCCGGGGAATACCCGGGTGGTTGAAAGCTCATACTGTCACTGACCACCATCATACTGCGCTTGGTCTGATTCGCCCGGTGAGGTGCCGGGTGGTTGAAAGGAGCGCGTGGGCAAGCGGGTGGAAGAGGTGCTTGCCGTCTAATTCGCCCGGGGAAGACCCGGGTGGTTGAAAGAAGACGCGGGCTTGGACATCCATTGGCAGCCGGGCGTCTGATTCGCTCGGGAGCACCCCGGGCGGTTGAAAGGCCTTTCGCCCGGTACGATCCGCAACAAACTGAGTCTTCTGATTCGCCCGGTGAGGTACCGGGTGGTTGAAAGGACGCTGGCAACCTGGAGCCGGTCGCCAGCGAGCTGGTCTTATTCGCCCGGGTAGGTTCCGGACGGTTGGTTTTCGGCGATATGCTGGGCAATCGCCTTCCATATATCGAACAGTTCGCACGCTTCTTCCTCGAATCGCCCGGCCTGCTCCGCAATGCCTTCGACCCTCTTGAGGATTCGTTCGGAGCCTGCGGCAACCTGCTCCATGAGCGTTTCGGCCGCTATCACGCTAATCTCGGTCTGTTTCGTTCCCATGCTCACTCCTCGAACACCTTCCTGACCCGATCTCTTCGTTTCCGTTCTTCGGAATCATCATAGAGCCTGGTCGTCTCGATGTTGGCATGCCGGGCTGCCGTGGCCACCTCGTGGATGGATGCTCCGCTGTCGAGAGCCCACGTCACGAATGTGTGCCGCAGGTCATGGGGGCCAAGGGACTCCTTGGCAATTCCCGCTCGTTCCATGCACTGGCGGGCGAGCAGTTGAACCATGTCCTTGCTCAGTGGCGTGCCGCGTTTGGACACCCAGAGGTGATCGGACTCCTTGCCCGCGAACAGGGCGGGGCGCGATTCCCGGATCCACTGGCGTAGCGGCTCGGCTGCCTGGCGGGTGATGATGACAGGCATGTTCTTGCCGCCCTTGCCGATGACGCGGATCTCCATGGCGTCCCAGTCAATATCGGACATCCGGATGCCCACGAGTTCGTGGACGCGCAGGCCGGAGTAGGCGAGCAGGTAGAAGATGGCCACGTTGCGCGTGACGATGTGCGGATCGTTGCTGGAGGCGCGCACCTGCTCGATGAAGCGTTCCCATTCCTTTTGCGACAGGGCGTACTCGCGCGGTTTGTGACGCCGCTGGCGTGGCCGGTGCGTGCGCTGGTATTCGCGCGCCCAGTTGCGCTCGCACTTGTTGAGCATGATGGCCTCGTCGAGCAGGCCGACGAGGACGGACAGGCGCATCTGGCGATAGCTGGGCGATGGCGCGATGAGTTCGGCGGCCTGTCCCTGCCGGACGGACCTGTTCTTGGAGAGCTTGCGCCTGACCGGCCTGGACACCAGCTCGGCCACATGCTCGGCCACGATGTCGGCGGGGTGGATGACGCGACCATCGGGATTGGCCACGATCTCGAACCACTCGCGGATGATGCGGCGATAGGTTTCCCGCGTGCGTTCGCTGCTGATGCTTTCGCGGTTCAGCAGGGATTGGGCGATGATGTTCCAGTCCTCGATGATGTTGTTCTTGCTCACGGCGAAGCCTCCGGCTGCCTGTCGGGCAGCAGCGCAAGGATGGCATAGCAGGCGACATAGGGCAGCAGGTATCGTGACACGGACACGAGGAACGGCGCCATGATGAGAGGGATGGCCGCCGACGCCGCCAGGCTGGCGATGATCGGATTCCGGATGCCGGAGCGCAAAGCCGAGCCGATGCCGATGCAGATCAGGCCCAGCGTAAGGGTCACGAAGACGCCGGACAGCAGTTGCGCGACCGGCTGCCGGTAGATGGTGAGGTTGTCCACGGAGGACAGGAGCAGCGAGACGTTCGCCGCGAGGCGTTTGAGCAGGCCGGAAGGGCCGAGGTAGGCAATGCAGTCTTGGGCGGCGATGCGGGGCTCCTGCGCGCTCCAGGGAGGGGAGGGGAATACCAGGTAGTTGCCGGTTCCGCGCACCTTGGCCGTGGCGCCCGCGCCGCCCTTGGGGACGATGCAGCTCCCGGCTTCCATGAAGGAGGCAAAATCGGTTCGGACCTCGCGGTAGGGAACGCCGGGCGTAACGACGTGCGCGAGGGGACAGTCTCCACGCCGACATTCCGGACAGACGAATGCGTAGCCCGCGGGGTGGCACATGGCGATCATGTAGGCGACGCCCGCATTGGGGGAGATGCCTTGTATCCGTCCGTCGGAGGCGAATCGCTCCAGGGCTGCCGCGCCGACGACGAACAGCGTGAAGGTGAGCGCGAGGGAGGCCATGTTCCGGAGGTTGGCGCGCCAGCCGACATGAGGTTGAAGTGCCAGGCCGGCCAGGACAAGGCCTGCCGGACCCAGCGCGGGCCGGGCAAGGAAGGCGAGGCCGAACGCCGCGCCGGAGGCGGCCATGCTGGCGGGACTGGGCGCGAACCGAATGGCGGCCCAGATGGCGGCAACGAACATGGGGATGGCGACGTGTTCGGACATGATGAATGTCTGGAGCTGCACCAGGGGCGGGAACAGCCCGAAGACCAGGCCGGCGGCCAGCGCCCGTAAGCGTGACCGTGTAACGGTTATGGCGATGCGGCAGACGAGCGCGGCGGCCAGGCCGTGAAGCAGCGCGAACACGACATGCGCGAACCAGAGCGGATCGGCATGGAGATGGAGGGCGAGCCAGCGCAGGCCTGCCAGCATGAGCGGGAATCCGACGCTCCAGAGCCACCATTGCTCGATGTCGTGGATGCGACCGTCGAGGATGTTTCCGGCCATGGTCCAGTATTTGCCCGAGTCCAGGCCGTGGCTGATGGCAAGGCGCAGGGTTTCGGAGCCTGATGCGGCCAGGAACGCGAGAACGGCGCCGGTCGTGACGGTTGCAGCAATACTTGAGCAATGGCGCTCCAGGAATTGAAGCGGCATTCGATGATATTGGCGCAAGGCTGCGATATTCAAGGGGAAATGGTTGTGATTATCCGATAGGCAGCCGGGCTCATTCGGCCCACTTGGAGAAGACGACCGGCTGGCCGCACTTCGGGCAGCGGTTCCCGGGCGCGGGAGGTCCGTCCACCGGCTCAACGTAGTCGCAGACCAGCTCGCGTGCTTCCTCGATGTGGTCGCACGGCGTGGTTGCGTTGCCCGCGGGGCATGTGCATGTGGCCCGTCCATTGGTGTGGAAGTGCTGGACGAACCCGCCGACGTTGGTGATTTTTCCGTGGGCGGCGTCGCGGCACATGGCGACGGTACGGAACGTGAACTCGGGCATGTTGGCGTCCTCCGCTGGTTCCGGTTGGAACGCGTGGAACACTAACGCTGCCGCGCCCGTTTCTCAACTAAATTATCATTATGCTGAATAGCGACAGCCAAGAACTATCGGAGGACCGAAGTGCCCTTCACTCCTCCCGCCAGTCGTCACCCGGCATGATCCGGCGCATGAACTGATCGAACAGGGGAACCGTGAACGCGGTCATCCCGTGATTCGGGCTCCAGATCATGCCCTTTTTGATGAGGTTGTTTCGTGTCGGGGCCATGGACTGGACATCCCGGCGAAGCTCGCGCGCAATCGCGCCGGAGCGGTGCGGTCCGGGGCCAAGTTCAGCCATGGCCCGAAGGTAGCGTTTCTCGGTGGCGGTGAGCCTATCGAACCGGACGCGGAAGAAGCTGGAGTCCAGCTCGGCAATGGCTGTCCGTTCGGCTTGCTGCACATCCGAAATCGTGATGGGAGACGCGTCGGCGGCGTTCCATGCGTGCTTGCCCCATGCCTGGATGAAATAGGGATAGCACTGCGTACTGGCGATGATGCGGTCAACGGCGGCTTCCTCGTATTCCACGCCCTCGTCCCTTGCGGGTTTCTCAATGGCAATGCGGGCATCCTCTTTCGGCAAGGCGCCGATCTCGCAGAATTCAAACAGCCGTTCTGCATAGGATCTCGCATTGCCCATTTTGCCACGCAACTGGGGAAGCCCGGAACCGAACATGACGACAGGCAGAGTCTCTCGGGATGTGCGATGCAAAGCGGAGATCAGGGCCGCGAGCTCGTTCCTCTTCACATATTGCAGCTCGTCAATGAAGATCGCGATGGCCGTCGAAGCCTGTTGCGCTGCCTGGCCTGCGACCACGAGAAGCGCCTGTAGATCCAGCTCCAGGTCGCCGTTGTCCGCCAGTCCTGGCTCGGCCTCGAAATCCATCGCTACTTCAATGTCCTGATAACTGACCTTGAGAGCCTTGGCAAAACCGGTAAGGCCGCGCAGCGCCCTTTCAGCAAAGTCCTTGGCTCGCTCGACGCGGGAGATGGCCAACAGAACCCTTCGCAATTCGGGCGCAAGGATCGAGGGAAGCGAGCGGCCTTCCGGCGCTTCGATGTTGATCACCTGAAGCTCCTTCGCCTCCGCATCTCTCTTGAATCTGTCCAGCAGGACAGTCTTCCCTACTCCGCGAAGACCTACCAGGACGAGGCCATTGGCGGCCCTGCCCTTGAGCGTTCTCCCCATGGTGATGTTGGCCCGGCTGATCAGTTCGTCGCGGCCTGCAAGCTCCCGGGGCTGCGACCCGGCGCCAGGAGCGTATGGATTATCTGTCGGATTCATGGGTCTATTATACTGAACTTAGCGATTTTATCAAGAGGATATAAACTCGGGCTTGATAGATCGGATGGTTATGGTATAATGAACGAACCAAGACAGGAGGAACACATGGGCCACTATTCCTACATCTATTTCCCGTCCTCGGCCATGCGCGCCTATCGCACCCAGTTCAACGAGGCGCTGGAAAGCGACGTTGTGTTTGAGCGCGCCATCGAGGACGACGGAACCGTTGTCGAGGTCAACGGTTTCACCGGCGACCAGGGCTTCCCGCGGCTGGTCGAGACGCTTTCGGTGCTCGGCGTGCCCTACGATCTCCGCATCGGGCGCAACCTGGATGACCCGGATTCCGGCGACGTTGCCATCTACGCGCGCCCGGACATGGCCGAGCAGCTCATCATTTACGATCCCGACCTTGTTTCCACCTGTAATCTGGTGGAGATGCTGGAGAACTTCGGCGATTCGCCGGACAAGCTCGCAGAGGCGCTCCGCAAGCTCGTTCGGAGCAAGGTCCCGGAGGTCACGCCCATCGTGGAAGTGGCCAAGACCTGGCAGCCGAAGGCGGAGGCTGCCGCAGCCTGAGTCCGTATCGGCAACCGGAGACGGCGCGGCTTCCTGGCCGCGCCGTTTTTTGTGCCTAGTTGAACCTGGCCCGGTCGAAGTTCCGGCTGAAGATGGCCGCAATCGGCGTGAACACGCATGATGCCAGTGCGAAGATGACAATCTGCTCCGGCAGCGAGGCGATGTGCTTGATGCCCGTCACCAGGGCCGTGAATGCGGCTCCTGCGCTGACGGCGAGCCCTCCCGGCGGCAACCGGTCATGCTTGAGCATGACGAAGAACGTCATGGCGATCAGCCAGAAGCTGGCGTCATTCCAGTTGGCAATGGCCATGTTCACGGCCTTTGCGGCAGCGGCATCCGCCCCGCTGCTGGCTGCATGGGCGGCATCCGCGGCCTGGGCGGCCATATCGGCCTTGCCGCTCAAAATCCCGCCTGCGCGCGCATGTCGGCCATGGCGTCGTCCACGGTGCCGTCCATGCCCCGCCGCAGGCCCTCGATGGATTCCGTGACCTTGGGCGGCAGGAATGCGCGGTCCGTGAACCGGGTGATGGCCACATACATGAGATTCACTTCGTCCTCGGTGAGTCGCCCATTGGCCTTGGCCTCGTACAGGCTGGGGAAATCGTCGGCCAGGCATCCGACGGGAAACTCCAGCCCCTTCGACTTGTGCGCCGTGCAGAGAACGAGGTCGGCATCCGAGATCCGGCGCGCGGCGCCGGCGCGGATCTGCTTGACGACCTGCGGCAGGTCAATCTCCTTGGACTCGCACCGGAAGATGATGCCCATGATGCCCTTGAGTTCCGGGTCTTCGGTGTGATGCGCCACGCGCATGAAGTCCCCCCACCCCTGGAACCCGGCGAAGAGCGGGTTGTCCGGCTTCTTGCCGCGCTTGAAGAAGTAGGCGTCCACGAAGTCGTTGAAGCGGTATCCGCCGATGCCGCCGACGAAGTACGGGCGCATGTCCTTGGCGATGGCGGCAGCGGCCAGCGCGAAGATTCCCGCGTTGGTTCGGGCGATGTATGCGGAGCCGCGCGCGACGGATACCCAGCCGGCGTCCACGACCTTCGTGGGCTTGCCGAGTCCGCGGATCTCCGTCCCCTCCCCCTTCCATTGCGCGAGCAGCGCATTGGCGCGCCAGGCCACCTCGGGGCCGAAGCGGAACGAGCCGGTGAGCGGGTATTCGGTGTCCGGGTTCATTTCGGCCATTGCGTTGACGGCGTTCCGGAAGCTGTAGATCTGCTGGTGGCGGTCGCCGATGAGCATGATCCGGGGCTTGTCCTGGTGCTTGAGGATGTTGAGCAGCACCGGGTTTGAGTCCTGGGCCTCGTCCACCTGGATCGTATCGAAGTCGTCTCCGAGATTCGGACGCGTGAGGCTGTAGAGCTTCATGTAGCCGTCATGCAGGATGGGCACGTCACTTGTCGGGTCGCACATCGCAACCCAGAGGCGCTGGGCCTGTTCGATCATCCTGGAGAACGGGAGGATGGACAGGTTCCCGGGAGCTCGCTCCTTGAGATGGATGGGGTCCATGTCGTCGAAGGATTCGATGTCGTTCTGAAGGAAGTGGTTGAGCATCCGCAGCACGCCCTGTGCGAACAGGAAGCGTCCCGTGTTGGAATAGCCCGGGGGCACCTCGATCCACTTCCGTTCCAGCAGTTCGCCCGGCTTCATGTCGTCGGCCAGCTTGTGCTTGTATGCCTTGCCGATGGCGCTGTAGGCCAGTCCGTGCGCGGTGGTGGCAAACACGTTGGACGGCATCTTTTGGCGCGCTTCGAGCGCGACCGACTTGTTGAAGGCCAGGTAGAGAATGCGCTCCTTGGGGTGCGCGCTGGCATAGGCGCGCATGGTGGTGCTCTTTCCGGTTCCCGCGAAGGCATTGACGCAGATGACGCGGCCCTGCGCGCCGATGATGGCCTTCTGCTCGTCCGTCAACTGCATGGGCCAATCATAGCAATCGAAGATTGAGCGCGCACTGCTTGATTCTATTGGTCGCTTTGTTCTAAGATAGCACCGTCTCACTCTGCGGCTCTTGCCTAGAGAGTCGCGTGCCCCATCTGGGGAGGCGAAATCCTCCCCTCCTGGGGGTGGATTCCGTCTTGAGAGAATTCACCCCAAGGAGGGAAAAACCATGATTCTCCATTCACAAGAACTGGAGGCCGCCCTGGCCTCGCAGAGCGCCACGTCCATCGAGGCGGCGCGCTACCGCCGTGGCCGCGCGCGCGGCAAATTGCTGCCGGTACAGCCGGAACTCCCGGCGAAGCGGCAGCCCGCCATCGTCGGCGCCATCCGGCCCGGCGCGGCGGACGAGGGCTTCTTCCGCGCCGCCGGAGCCATGCGGTACGAGACGGAGGTTCGCCTTCTGTCGTGCCAGCATGGCTTCGACGAGGTTGGCTTTGAGTGCCGCCTCGTCGTGGAAGGCGGCCAGGCCGTGGCCACCTACCGGCTCAAGGGCCGGAAGAAGGTGGCCGAGGTCGTGGACATCACCCCTGACTTCAGGGTGAGGGACATGGCCTCGTTCGTGCGGTTCCGCACGAACGCCCGCCGCATGGCGCGACAGATCCTGTTCGAGAAGGAGCAGGAGCGCCGGCGGCTGGTCAAGGCCATGGACGCGGCCAACACTCGCAAGGCGTTCGACGCCGCGCGGGATGCCCACCGGAAGCTGACCGGCGGGTATGTGCCGCGCACGCAGTGGCGCGGCGAGGCCGCCGAGAAGGCCAACCAGGAACTCCCGCCGGAGATCCTGGAAGGCACGTCTGCCATGGAGTTCTGAGCCATGGCGACCTTCGAGGTGGCTGAATTCCTGAAAACCCCGGAGTCGGGGTTTCAGTTCCTGGAAACGCAGGGAGTTGTGGAGGCCGACAGCAAGCACCAGGTCTTGCTTCAGGCCTTCGTCCAGGCGATCCAGGAATACGGATCAAGCGCGAAAATGCGGAAGGACATGATCTTTCTTCCGGATGATCGCGTGATCCGGATCGAAGAGGTCGAGGATGAGTCCGTGCAGGCTCAACTGAACCTCTTCTGAGCAAAAGCCCCCAGCCGTTACGGCTCGGGGGCTTTTTTGCTGCGCCGGTCAAACCCATGGGCCGAAGAATGTTGAAGCCGAATTGCAAAATAAAGGCTATTTGCATTTTGAGGTTGGAACTCCGTCCTTGGGACGTGTTCCAGCCCCGCCATGATTGGCAACCTCGGCATCGAGCGCGTCGCAGAAGTATGGATTTTCGCGCAGCAGCTCGACCCGTTCGGGGGAGCAAGCCAAGAAGACTCCCTGGTGGCGCTCAAGAAACTCGCCCACGAGCTTTCTAGGCACCGTGCGCCGGTGCGCGTGATGCAGTCATTCCGGCCACGAACGTCGTGTGCGGATGTTGGCCGCCGCGCGCCAAAGTGCGCCAGGGGGTGAGGAGGGAGCTCCCTCCCCCACTTCCGGAAACCAACTTTCCATTCTCGCATTTCGCTTTCCGGCCTTCGGAAACCAGCTTTCGGTTGACATCCGTTTTTCGGCTGGATTATGCTTATTTGCATGAAAGTGACGACCTGGATCAAGACCGGGACATTCGCCCTGCTGCTGGGCGGGTGTGTAGCAACGACTGGGACACCCCCGGCGCAGCCGGAGGTGGGAGACGACGCCATCAACCGTGGCCCGTCCGTATATCTGAATGCCATTCAGGTGGGTGCGCCTGAAGGCTACCGGACGCCGATCCGCGTGACCCTGACGGTGCCGAACAACTGCTACCGTTTCATGGGAGGCTCGGTGTACAGCCGCGGACGCGGCATTGTCCTGGACCTGTCCGTGAGCGAGGGATTCCACATCGGCCAGGTGTGCGCCGGCCCGGCGCGCATCTCGGACGTGGTGGCCTACCCGCTGGCCATGCGCCGGGGAAAGGCATATCGCATCCGCGTGGTGGTCAACGGCCGGCTCGTCGGCGACATGACGACGGTGGCCGGCGGCCCGTCCTGGGTGGCGCAGCCTGCGCCCTACTTCGGGTCGGGTCGGGCTCCGCGGAAGGCAGCTCCGCCGGCAGACCGGAAACGGGAACGAGACGGTCGGAAGCATGAGCATGACCAAGAGGGCAACGACACCTTCTACGGGGGTGAAGGCCATGAACGGTGACGCTTGGCATCCGAACGTCGTGCGCCTATCTTCCCGGGACGGGGAATCCCCCGAGTCGGCGGAGGCGATGAGCAAGGACATTTACGAGTTTCCGGCCTGGTTCCGCGTTCCTGAGAGCTTCGAGCTGGCGGCCGGCATGCCGGAGCATGACGATTCGCGCTGGGTGGTCATCGCCTACGACATGGTGATGGCGGCGCTAGGACCGAATCCGGACGACGATGCGCCGGACGAAGGCATGGTCATCTCGCGCGATGAGCTGGAGCAGAAACTGGCCAGGAAAGACGACCTGGCGCTCCCCCGCTTTCGCAGGCGAATGGCGGAAATCCGGCGCACCGCGATGGAGAAGCCGGAGGGCGTCCGTGGCGCGTCCCGAACGACCGGAGAAACATGGGATGGCGCCGAGATCGGCGCTGACGAGGTGACGGAACCGGGAAACCCGTACCGCATCCTGTCGGCAAAGACGAACTCGGGCATGCCGAAATCCGTGTTTCGCGCCCTGGTCGAGCACGAGGCGTTCCATCGCTGCCTGGAGGAGATGTTCGAGGACGCGGACGATGTTCTCGACGATTTGGAGAACGGCGTGCTGGCCATCATCCTCGACCGCAAGGCGCGCACGATTGCCGTCGGCAACTACGAGGACGTGTGCATCTTCTCCGAGCTGTCGGTCGCCAAGGCGCCGCGCTCGGGTTCTCTGGACTCGATGCTGAAGCCGATTGCGGACAGCCTCGACCGGATCGGCAAGGATGCGGAGCGGATCCGGGAGCGCATGTCGGAACTACTGCTGGACGTGATGCGCCTGGAGATGAACCGCCTGGATCCGGCCAGCGAGCAGAAAACGGGCAACCAGCCGGCAAATGTCGTGGAATTCAGGCCGAAGAGATAGGCCCTGTTCCGCAGCCTGGAAACGGCGCCCACGCATAACAGCGTCGGCGCCGTTTTTCATGGCGGGCTGAAAATTTCATCTGTTTGTCAGACGTTTCATTGGTTTCTCAGACAACAGATCGCGCTTCTGCACAAGAACGGAGCCGAATCCGCAACGGCAGCAACAGCATGAAGCGTGGTTTTCATCAATTGTTGCAACATTTCATTGAAAATTGCCACAAGCTCAAGCAAGCATCTCAGCCTTGAGATGCAGATAGCCCTAACCCCCGCCCTGCCGAAGTCTCACACTTGCGCCGCTGCGCGAACCTTCCCGCTGCGGGCGAACATCCCGACGGGTAGCAACTGCTCGACCATATCCATGTGGCGGTCACTGAACATGCCGCCTCCTCGCAGCACGAAGGCCGGATGGAAGCACGGGATGATGTACCTGATGCGGCCGCCGAGATCGGCCAGGAATTGCCGGCCGGCAACGTCCTTGAGCTTGGGCCGTCCGTCTTCGTGGAACAGCTCGAAGATGACCTCCACGGCCTTCTGGCCGACGGGCACGATGACCCTGGCACGGGACGCGGCGAGCAGGCGTTCGCCGAAACGGTCCCAGCACTTTCGGCGCTCGGTGAGCGGGAATCCGGCGTTGTTGCGGCTGCGGTGGTAGTTGATGTTGGTGATTATCCGGTCTTCCGGACGGATGCCGACCATTTCGAGCGTCTCCCGTAGCAGCTTGCCTGACGGGCCGCAAAACGGCCTGCCCTCTTCCAGCTCGGTTGCGCCCGGATCCTGCCCGATCAGCAGTATGGGCGCGTCCAACCGCCCTTCGGCGACGACCACGCGCTCGTATTCATGGACGCCGGCGCATTCCCGGCAGCGTCTTGCCTCTGCCTCGATTGTCTCGATCACAATACCTCTCCGATGATGGGTCTTAGCACGTCGCGCCGCTGGGTTTCCTTGGGCGACTGGAACTCGATGGCGATGCCGTATTCGTCCGGGATGCCGTCGCCATTGCGCGTGTGGGTGACGCGCTTGATGCGGCCGACAAGGTATGCAGGAATCGGCGGCGAATCCTGCCTATCGGAAAAGATGGCGACCTGGACGCAATCGCCTGCCGAGACGAGCCCTGGGCCGGTTCGTTCGCCCAATTCGTCCATGCCGACCCATGACGGTGGACAGGGAATGAATATGCCGCTCAGGGACAAGCTGGATGGCACCCGGATCATGCGCCAGATGGAGGCCGTCAGGGATCGCAGCGATTCGGCAAGAAACTGGCGCTGAACTTGCATACTCCTGATGGCATGCAGCATGAACTCCCTTTCCAGCACGGGCGCGATTTCGCCGGGCTGGAGCGGCTGGTCGGAGACGTTGGCGAGGCCGAGGCTGCTCTTGAGCATGTCCGTTTCGGGTTGCGAAATCGTCTCGGCAGCTTCATGGGCATGCTGGATCGCGTTGAATGGAGCGTTCCGCAGGTAGAAATTGGCGTCATCCTCGTTGACCGGACGCACGCCGATGAGGACGGGAATGGAATACCGCTGGTGACGCCGCTTCTCGGTGGTTTCGGACCGTTCTCCGACGCCGTTGATGAAATCTTCGGCCATGTGTCGCTTATCCTCCCGTTTGGATTGTTCCGTTTCGCGCCGCGCGCGGCAATGGCGCTCCGCGGCGTGCACGTTCGCCCAGGTATGTCTGGCGCAGCTCGTCCGCGCTGATGGTGCTGGCCCGGGCCGGACTTCCTACCCGGAGTTCGGAATCGAGCCTGACTGGCATGGCCTGGCGCACCTTTCCTGCTTCCTTTCCCAGGCGGATGGCGCGCACGCCTGCCCCCTTGGCGAGCGTGGGCAATTCGTCGAGGCGCACGATGAGCATGTATCCGTCATCGGCAATGAATGCGGCCGCGTCGCACCCATCCGGGATCTCCGCGATGGTCAACACCTCGTCGCCAGCCTTGAGGTTGACGAATGCCTTGCCCTTTCTGTTCCGGGACACGAGATCGTCGCCGGTGCAGATGAAGGCATTGCCGTTGGCGGTGGCGACCAGGCAGCGGGCCTTGCGATTGACGACGAACATCTGCCCGGGGAACTCCCCTGCCGGGAACGTGAACCACTTGCTGATGGGATCGCCGTATCCGCGGCCGCACGGGATGTCGTTGGCGAGCATGGAGAACACGCGTCCCTTCCGGTTCACGAACACCGCATGGTCGGTGGTGTATCCATGCCGCTGGCAGGCGAGCTTGTCGCCATCCTTGACGGCGAGCGCCTCGTCCTTGCGCCCCTTGACGGCGCGTACCCAGCCCATCTTCGAGAACGCGACGGTGATGGGCTCGCGCAGGATCAGGTCCTCCGCGCTGGCGGCGGCCGCGGCCGGCCTGGCATGCACGATCTCGGTGCGTCGTTCATCGCCGTATTGATCGCGCACCTGCTCAAACTCCCGGCCGATTTCCTTCCAGCGGAAGGCGCGCTCGTTGATGACGCGGAGCAGGTGGTTTTTCTCCGTCGTGAGCCGCTTCTTTTCCTCGCGCAGCACCATTTCCTCCAACTTCTTGAGCTGCCGCAGGCGCAGGGCCATGATGTCGTCGGCCTGGACGCGGCTGAGGCCGAACCGGGCCATCAGTTCGTCCTCGGGCTCGTCACTGGTGCGGATGATGCGAATGACCTCCTCGATGTCGGCCAGCACGATCAGGCGGCCCTCGATGATGTGGATGCGGTCGCGCACCTCGGCCAGCCGCGATTTGCTGCGCTGGACAACGACTCCCTCGCGGAACTTGAGGTATTCCTTGAGGATTTGCGGGATGGACAGCAGCGCCGCGCGGCGTTTCGGCCCTTCCGTGACGATGACGTTGCAGTTGACCTTGATGGCGTTTTCAAGTCCCGTCTCGGCAAACAGCCGGTCCATGATCGCATCGGCCGACGCCTGGCTGCTCTTGGGAACGATGACGATGCGGACGCCATCGGCCTCCGACTCGTCCACCACGTCTTCGACGAGCGGCAGCTTGCGCGCCTCCATGAGGGCGCCGATGGATTCGAGCAAGGCTCCCTTGGCGACCATGTACGGGATTTCGGTGACGACGATCTGCCACCGGCCGCGCGGCAGCCTTTCGGTTTCCCAGCGCGCGCGCAGGCGCAGGCTACCCTCGCCCTTGCGGTAGATGTCGCGGATCTCCTCGCGCGGGGCATGGACGATGCCTCCGGTCGGGAAATCCGGTCCCTTCACATGCTCGAACACCAGCTTGTCCAGCACCTCATCGTCGAGCGCGTCCGTGGCCTCGGCGACCGACAGGGCGCCGGCCAGCGCGATGCAGGCGTTCATCACCTCGGTCATGTTGTGGGGCGGGATGCTGGAGGCGATGCCGACGGCAATGCCCTCAGTGCCGTTACAGAGAAGCATCGGGAACTTGGCCGGCAGCACTTCCGGCTCCATGGTCGAATCGTCGTAGTTGGGCTGCCAGCCGATCACGTCTTCCTTCAGCTCGGCCGCGTCCATCATGGACTGGCCAAGCTCGGTGAGCCGGCATTCGGTGTAGCGCATGGCTGCCGCGTTGTCGCCGTCCAGGGAGCCGAAGTTGCCCTGCCCTTTCACGAGCGGGTAGCGCAGGCTCCAGTCCTGCGCCAGGCGCACCAGGGCGTCATAGACGGCCTGATCGCCGTGCGGGTGGAACTGGCCGATCACGTCGCCGACCACGCGGGCTGATTTTCGGGTCGGAGAGCCGGGAGCAAGCCGCAGCTTGTGCATGGCGTAGAGGATGCGCCGGTGCACGGGCTTGAGGCCGTCGCGCGCGTCCGGCACGCTGCGATCCATGATGACGGCCATGGCGTAGTTGTAGTAGAAGGACTGGAACAGGTCCTCGATGAACGGGGCTTGCCCGTTTCCGTTTTCTGCGACGATGGCTTCGCTCACTGGACGGCCTCGGACTGGAGTTCAAACGCCTTTCGCGCGAAGTGGCGTCGTCCGTAGTAGATCACGCCGCCCAGCGCGCCCATGAGGACGCCTCCGCCTGGATTGAGCAGCATGGTGATGATGGCCGCGATGCCAAGCGACATGCCGGCCACGCCGATGTCCATTTCCCATTCCTCGATGCTCATGTGTCACCTCCGTATTCCGCGATGAATGTGCGGCGCATCCGGGCGTCGCCGCCCATGAGTCGTTCCAGGATGTCATCGAACTCGTCCGGGCTGCGCGGTCGCACGGGCACCAGCCGGCGCGTGTCCGGATCCATGGTGGATTCGTAGAGCTGCGCGGGATCGAGTTCGCCCAGGCCCTTGAACCGGGTGATGGTGTAGCGTTCGTTCTCGGCCTCGGCCTGGGCCTTCAGCCCTTCCAGCTCGGCGTCGTCCAGGGCGTAGGCGTACTGCCCTTTCCGGAACTCGATCTTGTAGAGCGGCGATTGCGCGATGTAGATGCGCCCGGCATCCACCAGGGGCCGCATGGCCTTCCAGAAGAAGGTCACGAGCAGCGTGGCGATGTGCGCGCCGTCCACGTCGGCATCGGGCATGATGATGATCTTGCCGTAGCGGGCGTCCCCGGGGTTGCAGCCTTTGCCCTTGCCTTCGACGCCGCATCCGATGGCATGCACGATGTCCGAGATCACGTCCATCCTGGACGGCGCCTTCTTCTTGCCGCCGCCATTGCCGCCGGGCGACTTGACGACGTTGCGGAGCTTGCCGCGGATGGGAAGCACGGCCTGGAAGCGCCGGTCGCGCGCCTGCTTGGCCGAGCCTCCGGCCGAGTCGCCCTCGACCAGGAACAGCTCGGTTTCTTCGACGTTGCGGGATTGGCAGTCGGCGAGCTTGCCGGGAAGGATGGTGCGCTTGCCGATGACCTTGCGCTCGGCGGTTTGGATGGCCGCGTTTTTCTTCTGGCGCTCGCGCGCCCGATTGACGATGGCGGCGATCCATTGGTCGGCGTCGTGGGCGCGCTTGTTCATGTCCATGAGCATGTGATCCCTGACCACGCCCTCGACGAACCGGGTGGCCTCGCGGCTGGCGAGCTTCTGCTTGGTCTGCCCCTCGAACGCGATGTCCTCCATGTAGATGGACAGGCACCAGACCAGGCCATCCATGATGTCCTGGGCCATGATCCGGATGCCGCGCGGCAGCAGCGAGCGCATTTCGGCGTACTCGCGCACGGCGGCGAGCAGGCCGTTCTCGAAGCCCTTGACGTGGGTGCCGCCGCGTGGCGTCGGGATGGCATTGGCGAAGCTCTGGCCAAGCGAGATGGGTTGCAGCGTTGCCTGGAGCGCCCATTCGATGCGGTTTTCAGCGCCGCCGACCTGGCAGTGGCTGGCGAACAGGCGTTCTCCTTCGTCGCAGTCTTGGCTGCTGGCCAGCTCGGGCAGGTAGTCGGCCAGGCCGGTCGGGTAGGAAAAGCGTTCGGCATTGCCATCGCACACGAACTCGGTTTCCAGTCCCGGAATCAGGATGGCCTTGTGCTTGGCCATCTCGCGGACCCGTTCCGTTCGGAAGCGCGGAGCCTCGTAGATGTCCGGATCGGGAGAGAAGCGCACCGATGTTCCGGTGCGACGCTTGCCGACTTTCCTGACCTGTTCCAGCTTGCCGACGGGCTGCCCCTGCCGGTATTCGCGTCGCCATTCGTATCCGTCGCGCCAGACGGTCACGACCATGCGCGAGGACAGCGCGTTGGCGACCGCCGAGCCCTCGCCGTGCAGGCCGCCGCTGACGCGATAGTTCTTGTGGTCGAACTTGCCGCCGGCATTGAGCCGGGTGAAGATCAGATCCACGCCTGGGAGCCCGGATTTCCTGTTGATGTCCACGGGAATGCCGCGCCCGTCATCCACGATCTCCACGTCGTTGTCGGCGTGCATGATGACGCGCACGTTGCGCGCATGTCCGGCCATGGCCTCGTCGGCGGCATTGTCGAGGATCTCGGCAAGGATGTGATGACAGCCGATTTCGCCATCTGTGAACGTGTACCGGTTCGGCCGGAGCCGGACGGCTTCGATTCCGGACAGTTCCTCCAGGGCATCAGCGGTGTACTGTGCGCTCACGTTGCCTCCGTCTGGATATGGTATATGGAATATACCGCTCCGCCTGCATCTTTGCAACAGGTAGAACGCACGTCACAAGAGCCGGCGCATGAATTCATCATCGTCGAGCGGATCCGCGTCATCCCATATCTCGCTGGGCGCCCGTCCCATGACCAGGGCGATGCGGACGCGGCCATCGCGCTTGCCGCGACCGTAGAGGCAGCGCCGGAATGCGTCGGCCTCCATGTCGAGCGCGGCGGCCACGGCGGAGATCGAGCCGTCGCAGCCTAGCTTCTCGGCCACGGCTTGCAGCAGGCTTTTCTTGCCCTCGGGGTGATATTCCAGTTCGAGCGAGGCCTCGCGGGCATACCAGAGGAGCTGGGCGCATTCCTCCGAGTTGAAGTGATAGGCGCCGAGGTCGCGCACGCCCTGTTCGGACATGGCATACAGGTTGATTCGGGCGCTGACCGGGTTGTGAAGCAACAGCCCATCGTTGGCGGCGCGGACGCAGCCGACGGACGTGACCCTGGACTCCGCCAGCGTGTTGAATTCCTTGACCCGAACCCATCGTTTGCGGAGCAGCACCTGTGCAGCGGCGACCAGCAGCGCCGCCCGCTTTGGAAAGCTGAGGTCGCCTTCGCCGTTCAGCTCGATGACCAGGGGCGGCCACCGCGAGGCGACATCATCCAGCGTGAGGTAGTCAAGCACTGCCGACGATGAGCGTGCCGTATGGGAGTCGCCTCACGCAGGGCTGGGCGTAGATGCCGGTGCCCAGCTTGGACAGCAGCCGGTCGAGTTCCTCGCGCGAGAACATTCGCAGCGTGGAGATACGGAGCAGCGGAATGCCGGCGTTGGCGAACACCTGCTCAACGAGCTTGTCGCGCGCTTGCCGATCCGGCCGGTTGTGGCTGGAGTCGTCGAGTTCGATGGCAATGACGGGCTTGAGCGTATCGCGTTCGGCAATAACGAAATCCACATGCTTGCGGTTGACCTTCATCAGGCGGTTCCAACCCTCTTTCCCGACAGCCGAAACCGAAACGATGTCGCCGATGCGGACCTTGGGGCAAACCACCAGGCGTCCCTTCTTGCTCAAGTGCTGGTCGAGCGAGCGCCAGAGCATCAGTTCGCGGCGAGTGCAGAGCGATTCGACCGGGACATAGACCCTTCCCTTCCGGTCTTTCGACGGTGACAGCGCCCGCCATGCGAGGAAGGAAACGATGGCCGCGAGCGACGCTCCGATGATGTAGATTTCCATGCGCGTTTCCCCTTGGGCGCTCCGGCTTGACGATCCGCCGCGCCAGCCGGCATTATACTGGAATGAGTGGAACACTCGCAAGGGACGCCGCGCTGGACGCTTTCAAGGGCGTGATGGTGGTCGGGATGCTCCTGGTGCATCCGCCGATGATGATGACGGACATGGCGCACTGGCCGGGTCTGCTGGCGGCGGTCGTGACGGTTCCGATTGCGCCCGGCTTCCTGTTCGCGCTGGGCTATGCCATGGGCCTTCGGCGCAGGCCCATGGGGCGGGTCTTGCGCCGCTCGGGACAGATCCTGGCCGCGGCCATCGCCTTCGGGCTGATGCTGCGCGTGCTGACGGGCGAGTTCCTGTTTTCCGTCCTGTTCACGGCGGCTGTCGGCGTGCTTCTGGTTGGCTGGGCGATGACGACGGCCAGGCCTGCGAGCGCGATGGCCGCGCTGGGCATCGGCATTGCAGCGGCAGCGGCGTTCCTGTCGTCCACGCACGTCTGCCCACCCTTGGAATACGCGTGGTGCATGGGCATGCCCGAATCAGAATGGAAGTGGAACACGCCGCTTGCGCCCTATGTGCTGTTTGTCCTGCTGGGCGGAATGGTGGCGTGTGATCCGGGGCGTGTGCGCGAGCATGGCGTGGCGGTTTCGGCGGGCATCCTGCTGTGCCTTGCTCCCCTCTTTCGCGGCGGCTCGTCGTGGTATGGCATCCTGTATCTGTTGTTGATGCTCGGCTCCGCATTCGCGTTTCCGCCGTTGCTTGCGCGGCTCAGGTCCGTGGCGGCGGAAGACTGGCTGCCCGCGGCCGGCCGCCATGTCCTGGCGATCTATTTCCTTCACCATTTGGCATTGGCCGCGTTCACCGCGCTTTCCACGGGCGCCGTGTTCCGCTACACGGAGATGTTGCACCGGGCGCAACCGGCCGCGCCGGGCTGGATTGCCGCGGGCATTGCCGTCGCGTTGTTTTCCGGCCTGGTCCCTGTACTCCTGCTGGAGCCATCGCCCACAAAATTGTTGCAAAAGGAATAAATATACCTATAATAATATCCATCGGTTTGATGGAGAGAAACGATGGCTCAAGCGCAACAACAGACGCAGAACATGGACCCGCAGCAGCAGCGCAACATTGTCGGCCGCGCGATTGTGTCTGCGGGTTATTCCCGCGAGGAGGCTTCCCGCTGCCTGGACGGCATCTTTGACCAGTCGCCGGGATACCTGGCGTTCCTGGCCAACAAGCTGACCGAGGAGAAGCCCGCGAGCATCGAGGGCTTCATCAAGAGCTTCGTCAAGAACGGCTGGTTGCCGGCCGCTCCTGGCGCAGCCCGGAACCAGGGGCAGCCCGCGCCGGGTACTGCCAGTGCGCCGCAGCCGGCTGCGCCCCGGCAGCAGCCGCGGGGGGCGCACCAAGGCGCGCGCCAGTCCGCGAACGAGGACGCGCAGCGTTACGATCAGGTGAAGGTGTTTGGCCGCAAGGCGGCGATCACGGTGCACGCCATCTGGAGCGACGACCGCAAGACGTGCGAGGGCATGATGTTCGACTTTGCCGAGGTGGACATGAACAAGCCCAAGAAGAACGGCCGCAACCAGTTTGGCTGGGACCGCAAGGTGATGTTCGCGGCCACGGAGGTCGAGTGCGTCGCCATCTGCCTGACGTTGCTGGGGCGGACGCAGAAGCTGAAGGGCCTGGTGCAGTCGAAGCTGCGCGAAGGCGGCTACGGCTACGATGACGGCATTTACCACCAGAACGGCCCGTTCAAGAAGCTGGGCGTCGAGTTGCAGGACGGCGGCAACGTCTATATCAGCATTGCCACGAACCAGGACGCGGAACAGGGCAAGACGCGCCTGATCGGCGTTCCGGTCGGGCACGGCGACCGCATCAAGCTGGCCGGTTTCATCATGTCGCGCCTGCGGATGACGGACACGTTCCGGGGCATGTCGGCGTCCGACATCCTGAGCCTGGGCAGTGCGGTCCTGCGCGGCTGAGAAGCATCCCGCCGGCGGGGCAGAAGTGGCAGCGGCGCGTCACCTGACGCGCCGCGAGCTTGTGATGCTGCTGCGCGAGCCGGCCAAGGGATGGCTGGACACCCGGGTGCACGACCAGGTGCTGCTGGGAGCGCAGCGCATCTACAGGGCGAAGGTGGTGTCCCGTCGCACGTTCTCCCGCGTTTTCGTCGTGCAGGTCGAAATCGGCGCAGAGCGCGTGAAGCTGTTGTTCTTCCGGTTCGGCCGGGGACTGACCGACCTGATCCGGGAGGGCATGACCATCTACGTTGAGGGCATTGCCAAGGCAGGTGACGGCGGCGTGGAGATGGCGCAGCCAAAGGTGATGGAGTTCGAGGAATTGCCGAAGCCGGATTTCGTGCCGGTCTATTCCTCGAAGGTGGACCGGCGCGAGCTGGACGGGCTGGTGGCCGGCGTGCTCGATGGAAGCCTGACGTTGCCCGTGCCGGAGGCCTTTATCGAATCCGAGTCCCTGACGCCGTTCGTCGAGGTTGTCCGCAAGCTCCACCGCGATGGCTTCGTTGCGCCGGAACGCGAATGGCTGGATCACACGGCGGCGGCCATCGAGGCCTGGCTGCTGGCCGAGTCCATCGTCAAGGCATCGTCCATCCGGCGCGAGCCGCTGGGGGCGACGGTGGACATGGCCGCGGCCGCCCGCGATGCGGAATCGAGGCTGGGATTTCGGCTGACGGGCGACCAGAGAAGTGGGCTGGAGCAGATCGGGAAAATGCTGTCCGGCGTGGACTATGCCGGCGCCATGCTGATTGGGGATGTCGGAACGGGAAAGTCGCTGGTTGCGGCGGTGGCGGCGCGTGCCGTGCTGGACGCGGGGCATGCGGTCCTGGTGATGGAGCCAAACTCGATCCTGGCCCGGCAGATTGCCGATACGTTTCGGAGAATCGGAATCGAGCCGCAGATCGTGACCGGCTCGGACGACGGCGCGCCAGCAGCGCATTGCGTGATCGGCACGCACGCCCTTCTGCATCGGGCATACGGGGGCGAACGCGAGATCGGGTTGGTCGTGGTGGACGAAACCCAGAAGTTCGGGGTATCCCAGTTCCAGTCGCTGTTCCGTCGGCATGAGCGCGCGCGGCTGTTGCAGATGACGGCCACTCCCCTGCCCCGCTCGATGATGCGGTCGCGGCTGGGCGGAATGAAGGTACTGCGGATGCGGGAGACGCCCCGGCCGCGCACGGTGCAGACGCATGTGGTGACGGAACCGGGAACACTCAAGCGCATCGTGATCTCGGCCATGCGCCGGGAGGGCACGAAGATGTTCATCGTGCACCCGTCCATCGGCTCGCATGTGATGGAGAGCGTGAACCGCACCTACCGGAACATGACCCTGATGCGCGACAGGGGGCTGTTCCCGGCGACTTCCGAGCTGGTGGTTCTGCATGGCGACATGGACGAGCAGGAAAAGGAGCGGGCGCTACGGAGGTTCATGGAAGCGCCGGGCTCGGCGGCCCTGATCTGCACCTCGATTGTCGAGATCGGCGTGGATTGCGAGGGCGCGAACGTGGTGGTCGTGCGCGACGCATCGAGGCATGGCCTGTCCCAGTTGCACCAGATCCGGGGTCGCGTCGGCCGCCATGGCGAGACGGGCCATTGCTTCCTGTATTGCGCGCCTGACGCAAAACCCGAAGTGTACGAGCGCCTGGCGTTCTTTGCCGCGACGAACGACGGCTTCGAGATCGCGGACTATGACATGCAGCTACGGGGTTACGGCGACCTGATCGGACTGGCGCAGAAGGGACGCATCATGCGCCTGGACCTGACGGACGCGCTGCATTTCCACCTGTTCCATGCCGCGATGGCATGGATGGAGGAAGGCGGCGGCTAGGAGCGGGCCAGGCGTTCCCTGGCGGCTTCCAGGCCGCCGAGCGTCTTGCGGAGTCGGTAGTAGCTGTGCTTGCCGTACTTGCGGTATTCCTGTCCGCTTGGCGGACGGCCCAGCATCTTGGCCACGCGGCAGTAGTCGGCGAACACTTCATCCTCGCTGACGATACGCATGGTTTCGGCGCGCTTCTTTGCTTCGCCCCGGAACCCGGCCTTGCGGAGCAGCTCCAGGTAATTGCCGAAGCGGCGGAAGATGGTCTGGATGCTGACCTTGCCGTGTTCCCGGTACTCGGCGCAGGTTGGCGGATGCCCGATCCGCTCATAGACGCGCCGCAGATCGGCAATGATGTCCGCGTCGGTGACGGTCTTCTCTCGCGGCACAAGCCCTGCCGCCTTGATGGCGGCATTGAAGCTGCCGAAGCGATGGATCAGCGTGGACGTGGGATACGCCCCCAGCTCGCGGTATTCGGCTGCCGTCGGCGACCTGCCGAGATCGTGCGCGACGCGCTTGATGTCTTCGAGCATGAATCCGTAGCGGTCGGCCGCGGTGGACTTGTCGTGCTTCCTCTTGGCCATGTTCTCACCCTTCCATTGCGTTCCAGGATTTGACCATGCCTGTCGAGCGCAGATGGATTTTCTTACGCGGAAAATCGTTTCCGCATATCGGAATGATAGTGCACGGGCAAAAATTGTCCACCGGGGCGGCCTGCGCGGGCCGCCCGGATCAGTTGATGTTGACGATGAAGCGGTTCTTGCTGGCCAGGACGGCATCCTCGCCAACGACGACATCGGCCTTGCCGGTATTGATGAGCTCGGCTGCCCTGGCGGCAATGGCGTCGGCGGCCTTCTTCCGCATCTTGTCGAGCTTGGCCTGCGCCTTGTCCAGGGCATCCTTGTCCTTGAGCTTGCGGTAGGAGAGCCAAGCGAAGCCGTACTTCTGGACGAGCGCCTTCTGTCTTTCGAGCGCCTCCTTGTTCTTGGCCGATAGCTTGACCACCTTGACGACGGGCGCCTCATGCCCGGCCGTCCAGGCATGGTAGGCGCCCAAGATGGATGTCGTGATGATCACGTTCAGGATGACGATGCCGCGCAGGGTCAGGTTCATCACTTCTCCCCGACCATGATCGTCGCATCCGGAGCGACGGCCCTGGATGAAATCTCGCGGGCCATCTTGTAAAGGTCCTTCAGGTTGGTCGCGGTCGTTCCCTGCTTCTGGTATTCCTCCTTCGCGATTCGCTGCACTTCATTGTGCAGGGATTCCTTCAGGCGCTTCAGGTCGGCCACTTCTTTCTCATCCAGCTTGTTGACGTTCTGGCATCGAGTGATGTATTCCTCGATCTGGGCCGAGGCGTAGGCAATCTCCGCCGTGGTGATGACGGAAGAGAGGTAGTCCACGAGATCGTCGGTCGCGCCGGCGCCGCCCGTCTTGGTGACGACGTAGATGGCGTTGATGTCCTCGGCATAGGTCCGGACGCCGGGACCATTGAGCAGGTTGATGTCCGCGGCCGTGAGCGCCTGCCCGTTCTTCACCTTTGTCAGGATGGCCTTTACCTGCGCTTTTCTCTTGTCGTACAGTGTCTTGAACTGTTTGGGCCAGTTCACGTTCTTCACATGCTCAATGGTAAGCCCCGTGCCTCCACCCTTTCGGTATCCCGCATTCCCAAGAATTTGGTTGATGAGCGTCTTCAGTGGGCCGTTGATTTGGATTTCGTTACTGCAAAAATCCACTATGCGGCCCGGCACGGGGTTGCCTGCGGCGTCCTTCTCGCCGGGCAGGATCTTGCAGTTGTCCCAGAGCTGCTGCCAGGAGCCGAAGTTGCCGAAGCTGAACTGATTGAGGCAGTCTCCAACCGAATGCCAGGCTTGCTCCAATGCCCCAGGCTTACCTAGCTTCTGCCCCAGCTCGCACGGATTTTGCAGAAGCTGCGAAAATACCTGGCCCATCGAGCGCGCCGTGTCCAGCGCCGAGCCGATGTCGGTCGAAGCGATGGTCATGGACAGCACATAGGTGAACGCCATGCTGGTCAGCAGTTGCTTCAGCCAGTTCAGCACCTGCTGCATGTCGAGGTTGGCGAATGCCTCGGCATTGAAGTCCATGCCTCCGCAGTTCATGCCGAAGTCGAAGTTCCAGCCAGCCGCGATCTCGGTCCTCGTCTCCGGCGGGAATGCGATGGTGAGATTGGCGGCCGCCCGTGCGCCGGTTCCGTTGAGGGACAGCATCGCGCCGCCATTGCCCAGGTATCCGGCGCTTCGCAGCGAGTTGAGGTAGTTGGTCAGGCTCATGTTCGTTACCAGCGCGTTGGCGGGCATGGGCACGGAAAACACGATCATCGCCGCCACCATCAGGCCGGCGATTTTCCTTGAACGGAAGATGTTCAGCATGGCAGCCCTCCTCAGTTGCCGTAGTTCTCGGCCATCCAGGCGGCGGCTTCCACGTCGGTCATGCCCTGCTCCGCCTTCAGCCTGTTCATCATTTCCACTTCTTCGCCCTTGGTGGAATACATGAAATAGGAGAAACGGTCAACAATCAAGCGTGACACGCCGCGGCCGTTGCCGGTGATGAAGAACACTTCCGAGAACACGCCGTCCTGCTTCTGAAGGTTGGCCATCAGTTCCCATTCCTCATCGCTCATGTGGAGCGCGCCCGAGCCCTTGGCGCTGAACACCGCCTCGGGCTTCTGCATCAGGATGAACTTGAACTCGACGTTGCCCCAGATTTGGCGGCCGGTCGGAATCTTTTGCTCTTCCGGGCGTTCTGCGATCACGTCGGAGATGGCCTGCGTGAGCAGGCCGAAGCAGGCGCGCCGCTTGCGGAATGTCCGCACGCCGAGCTCGGCCGCCTCGGCCACGGCGGGATCGGTCAGCAGGCGCCAGGCCTCGTCAATGAGGAAGAACTTGGCAAGGTTGCGCGGCAGTGTCCGGACCTTCTGGAAGCAGTTGGAGATGTGGGTGTTCACCAGCACGTTGATGAGATCCTTGGCGTCGCCCAGGCTCTCCAGCTCCAATGACGAAATCGGGTTGGCGAACAGATCCTCGCCCCTGCCGTGGAAGAACTTGGCGTAGCGCCCGCGCTTGCGGTGGCAGAACGGGTTCATCACCTGTGCCAGCGCGGCGCAGTATTCCGCATGCGTCTTGTCCTGATCGCGCATGAACTCCTGGCGCATCAGCTCCAGCTCGTTCCTTACCGCGTCGGGGTTGCCCTCGTGCCCCTCCTTCTCGACCGTGCGCCGCACGGCCTCCTCGACGAGGGACTTGGTTGACGGATTCGGCGATCCGTTCGGGTGCGTCATCTTGATGAAGATGCTGTTGAGCATCTCGATCTCGTCCAGGTCCTCGACCACGCCCTCGTCGTTGATGTCCAGTCCGGCGAAGGGATTGAACACGATGTTTTCCTTGGCCACGTCAATGACGCGGCCGCCGAGGTTCTCGATGACGCGGGCTGCCGACATGCCGTAGTCCATGTGCGCCACGAACACGTCCTCGTCCAGCGAGACATGGGAGTTGATCATGTCGTTGAGGAAGAACGACTTGCCCGAACCGGTCATGCCGGCCGTGACGAAACTGAACGTGCTCGATGCGCGGAACAGGTCGAAGGTCTGCAAGCCGCCGCGCCTGCCGATCATTATCATCGTCGGCGGCCCCATGCCGGGCCAGTCGGCCACCCACGGGATCGCGCAGGACCAGTTCACGCTGGTCTTGGTTTGCGGCGACAGGTGGTTGAACGGCCCCTTGTTCCCGACGCTCATGGGCAGGATGCTTGTCATCACCACCGTTGGATTGAGTTGGCCGACCTTGCTGGCCGTGAAGCCGGTGTTGCTGATGGTCTGTATCATCCGCTGGGCGCGGTCTTCGGCTTCTTCCTTGGTCGGACCGAAGCAAACGCCATGGAACGCGCCCTTGCAGAACGTGATCGAGGCATCCGCGTTCAGGAGCGCCTGCACCTGCTGGTAGGTTTCCGCCTTTTGGAGCGCATTCGGGTTGATCTTGGACAGGAAGCTGTCCGCCGAGCCGCGCGTCGTGAACGCCTTGGCATTCATGTTGGCGATAACCCCGCTGCGCGGCATCGGATTGATGGTGACAAAGAAGCAGAACTTGCCCGGCACCTGCTGGAAACGATCAACGGCCGAGCCGAAGAAGTCCCGCATCTGCGACAGACGCTGATTGCTGCCCTCGGGCCAGGATGCGACGGTCACGCCAACGGCGAACTCGCCGCCGCGCACCACATGCTCGGAGCCGCCGCGCATGATGACGTTCTTCTGAAACTCCCGCTCTTCGGACGTGGCATTCTCCATCGGCACGACGGTTCCGTTGAACACTGCGTCACCATCGTCCGAAACCGACATGACCGTTTCGCGGGAGATCAGGTAGTCGCGCAGAAGCATCGAGTTGTTCGGATCGTACTTGGGCAGCTTCCGCCGCTCGTCGAACGTGCCGTTGAAAAACTCGTCGGCCAGCTCGATCAGGTCGTCGGCCGTGACCATCCTCGTATGGCCGCCGAGCTGCTGGATGGTGGCCCGGAATCGGCGCACGCGGTCATCCAGCGCGGTACGCACCTTGTTCACCTGTTCATAATACTTCTTGACCGTATCCTTCTTGCGCGCGGCGGCGCTGAACACCTTGAGCATCTTCTCGGCCAGCGGTTCGTCATCGGTGATCGGCGCGCGGATGGACAGGAAGCATCGGAATATCCGGGGCGTCACCGGCAGATCCTCATGCACGATGCCCTGAGCCAGGAAACGCCGGTACAGGTCGGTGCGGAAGCGGCCCAGATTGCGGCCGTGCTCCGAGCCCTTGCGGCATTCCTGGTAGGCATCCAGCACGCGGTAGATGCGCGTGGATGCGACCATGCCGAACTGGATCACGGTATCCTTGGGCAGGTTGCCGGTGATCAGGTGATGGAACTCGCGCTCCATGTCCGGCCCCAGCGAGAGGAACGGCGGCGTTTCGATGATGAAGCCGATGGACAGTCCCTTGTCCGCATCCAGCTTGTCGTCACGCAGAAGGAATGCGTGAGTGCTGGGATCGTATGCGATGAACGGCAGGAACTCCGGCAGCCGCGCCCGGTTGCCGAGCATGCGCCATGTCTTTGCCGGTAGCATTACTTGCCAACCCAGGGGATGTTCATCTGTGTGCGGGCGTTCTCGTCGGGGCTGCCGCCCATGACGAAGCCGCCGGGGATCTGCTCGACGACGATGACGTGGGGCAGCACCTCGAACGGGCGTCCGCTGCGCGTGTAGGCGACCTTGGCCGGGAAGTAGATGGTGCGGTACACGGGCTCGCGCACCAGGGCCAGGGCGCCCATGTTTTCCGGCTCCCGGCGTTGCACGGAGCCGCCGAACGACTTGAACGAGCGGTCGAGCGCGTCGGTCACGCGGATATTCTTGTCCGCTTTGCCGCCGTGTTCGTCGGCCTTTCCGGCCGGCTTCTCATGCAGCACGTCGCGCTTGTACACCTCGGTGGCGGGCATGCAGGTCTTGCCCTCCGGCATTCCGCACGCGAATTTCTCGTCGGACGCGCAGCCGGTGAGCAGGATCAGCGCGCCCATGGCGACCATGAATCCGGACTTCATCTTGCGCCTCCTGTATAGGGAATGTCCCAGTATCCATTGCCGTCCACGCCCTGCATCTGTTCCAGCGGATAGAACTTGAGGTCGTGGGTGAACACCACTTCGACCTTGCGGCCTGCGTCAATCTCGATGACCGGGAAGATGGACTCGGCCATCTTCATGTAGAAGTCGGCGATCCGCTTGGATGCCTCGCCGAGGCCTCCGCCGATGCCGGAGCGGATCAGGTCGGTGCCGCGCACCGGCAGCACGGTCGAAGTCCCCGTGAGCGGCGAGATCGAGGTCTGCGTGGAGTTGGTGGAAATCACGTTGCCGAAGCCTTGCAGCAGGCCGGCCATGAAGGACTTGGCGATCAGCGACCCCTGCTTGCTGACCAGGCGGCCGCGGATGCCGGCCTTGCCGTCCTCGCCCAGGATGTAGCCGTCGGCTTTGGCCGAAAAGGCGCGGCCGTCCTCGGCGACGCAGACCAGGCGCTCGGTCAGGAAGTAGCCGCGTTCCGATGCCAGGTCCCCGGCTCCCGAAGCGAGCAGGCGGCACCCCTTGATCGGCACGTTGTCGAAGTAGCTGGCCGTGTGCCCGTCGGCCAGGAACTGCATCACGACCGGGATTGGATCCTTGCGCGCCGACGCGCCCGTGGGCGCATCCACGCCGTTGAGCAGCACGGCGCGTCCGATGGTCGAGGCCGGGATGACGGCGATGGCGTTCTTCCTGGCCTTGCCGTTGTCGCCGAAGGCAGCGTTTTCGACTGCGGCCGCGCCGCCCTTCACCGCATCCTTGACCGGGGAATAGACGTAGATTTTCTGCTCCTGCGGCGTGATGACGCTGCCGGGCACGGGCGCTCCCGCGTAACCGACGGGGTTCCGTTGGGCGAACTCGTCGGGCGATTCGATGTCCGGCGGCGGCACGGGGCGCTTGTTCAGGTTGTTCGGAATCTGCGCGGCCAGCGGATCGAGTCCTGGCACGCTCGGAGCCTTCACGACCGGGGCCCCGGGCTTGGCCGGAGCGGCGGCGGCGTTTCCGTTTTCGGGCTTCGGGATCGGAGGCAGGTCGCCCAGCGCGACCGGACCCGACGCAGGCCTGCCGCCAGCCTTGAGCTTGGCGTTCTCCTGTTTCAGCTTTTCGTTTTCCTGCTTGATGGCCTTGATCTGCTGGTTGAACCGACTTTCCATGTCGCGCAGCTTCTTCTGGAGCGCCTCCTGATCCATGAGCTGCCCCTTGAGGTTGGCCACGTCCGGCCGGAATTCATCGCCGAACAGGGACGGAGCCGACGAATCGGGAGCGGCCGCCTGCTGCTGGACGCCAACCTTGTGTGGCGTAGGCCCGGCGACCATCTTGAGGACGATGATGCCGCCGATGGCGGCTGCGCCGGCGAGGATGAACGGCAGCATGGCCTTGGCCCGCTTCTTCTCGGGCGACTCGTATTCCTCCTCGATGTCTGCGGCCTCGCCCTCTTGCAAATCCTGCCCTTCGGCCTTGATGAGGCCGATGGAAATGAGGACGTTGCGTACCAGTTCGAGAAGGTTCGGCTTTTTCTCCGGCTCCTGGAAAAACTGGTTGTCGCCGCCGCCGTTCTGCGGTGGCGTATCGTCCGGATGGAACTTCTCGTCACTCATAGGACTTGCCCCTGCGGTGGTTCATGGCCACATACAGGTATGTGCTTTCGCCGGGCTTGAGCGAGTGCCGATCCAATGACATGAACTCGACCGCGCGCACGCGCTCGACGCTACCCAGCACCGCATCGTTGTGCAGGTTCCATTCCTTGATGGCGACGGGCGCATCGGTGGCGTTCGTCACCTGATAGACGGCAAACTCCGCGTCCCGGCGCACGAACGAGCCCAGGTGGATGACGTGCAAGCCGCGGAAATCGCGGATTGTCGGCTCTCCGGTCTTGCGCGCGAAGCCCTTGGGCGTCTTTCCGTTGGCGATCAGGATGAGCGTGTCAATCGCGCCGCCGTACTTGCCCTGGCTGTTCTTGCGCGCGAGCGTCGGATGATTCAACGGATCGCTGCCAGCGTCCTCGTCGTCGGACTTGCGAACGATAAACTTCTGGCTGGGCAGCGTCGCGTCCATGTGCAGCAGGAAATTCTCGACATGGAAATCGTCGGTGAGGATTTGCAGGTCCACGTCGCGCCCGGCCTCCGACGGGACACGCACCAACACGACGGGACCACGGATTTCCACGAACAGCTTGCGCGAGCTGAACGCCTGCAACACCTTGCGCGGCATCGTGAACGTGTTTTCGTGCGATGCCGATGCAACCACCTCGTGCGTCTCCTGTCCCGACACGATGACAGTCGGCTCGTATTGCTTGCGGACCGGTCTTGCGGACACCACGGTTGTCTCCTCGGCATCCGGCTTGTTGCCATCTTCGGGATCAGGCAGCGAATCGGCCAGCGGCTTCGGGGCTTCGGCAAAGCGTTGCACGTCGTCGGATTTCGCCATTGGCGCTGGACTGGTCTGCGGCTGTTTGACCGCATTGACCTGCTTCGGCGTGGCGGTCTGCGCCGGCGCCTTCGCTACGGCCTTCTTTGCCGGGGTTGCAGGCCGGGCGTGCTCCGTTGCCACCGCTTTTGGCTTGGCCGCGACCTTCTGTTTCGGCGATGCGGCCGCGCGTGCTGGCCTCTTCGCGACAGCATGAGCAGGGCGGGATACGGGCGCGGGCTTCGGCGCCGGAGCCGCTGCCGGTCGCACGATGGGCACCGCCGGCGGCTGCTCGTCGAGCGACGGGATGTTCAGTCCGTCCGCGAGCGCCGACGCCGGCATGGCGGCGACGGCCACGAGGATGAAATGCCGTTTCATCATGCACCTCCCTTGGCGGCCGCCGCGACCGAGCGCGCCCACTTGTTGTAGTCGTCATGCAGCTCGATGTTGTCAATGCGGACGCGCTTGAGCTGCGGAACGTATTGCATCCTCACGATCATAATGGCGTCGTCCGCTTGGCTGATGACGCGTCCGTTGGACGCAAAACGGCGGATGCTCCCGCGCACATAGACGACCGGCCCCTTGGCGCGGATGTCGTGTATGCCGAAGAACTGGGAGATCAAGTTGGTCTTGATGGCATCCGCGGCCTTCTTGAGCCGCTTGCTGGCTTCCGCGTAGAAGCGCGGCGTGACGTAATCCAGGAACAGCGCCAGGTTGCTGTGCACGGTTGAGGGCGTGTAGGTGCCGTAGAGCGTGGCGGCCTTGAGCGCCATCTCGCGATAAAAGTCCTGCGTGACCTGCCCTGTGCGGACGTGAATGGTGTCCGTGATGGCAGGCGGCACGAGCGCGATCTTCTCGTTGTCGAACTTGGTCGTGAGCAGGAAGAACTGGATCAGGTTGCCGAGCACGGAGATGACCAAGAATATGGCCAAGACCGACGTGCTCAACAGGCTGTTGATCCAACCGTCGAGCGCACGGTCGAACAGGGTTGGATGCGATTCCTTGTCCGCTGCCTTCGTCTTCTTCATGCGTTCCCCTCGCAACTATGGTTGACCGCCGCCCTCCCACCGAGCGGCCGTCCAGGCGCACGGTTTCCGCGCCCTACCAGCAATAATCGCTGGTGATCTTGGGTGGAGGCATGCACCCCCGAAAGGAGATGCCAAGGCTCAACAGCTTGGCTGCCAGGTTGAATCCGGCGACCTTGGCGATCTGCGAATACAGGACGAAGATAATCGCCCCGACGATGATGCCGCTGCCCATGGCGCCGAACGCGGTGCCGAAGCCAATGGGAAGGATGAGGGCGAGCGCGCGGTCCAGCGGAATTCCCATGAGCTCCACGGGAGTATCGAGAAAGCCATAGACCTTGTACCGATCCACGCGCTCGCCCTTCGCTCCTTACATCGTGGCCAGAGCCGCCACAATGGTGTCGCCAAGGCCGACGATCAGGGCCAGGGCGAACGCAGCCAGGGCGGTGGTGATGCGGCCACCGATAGACAGGATCACGCCAGCCAGCAGCGCGACCAAGGCGATCAGCTTGGCCAGCGAACCCTGATACCAAGAGGTCACGGTGCTCAAGCCGCCGGAGAACGGATCCGCCGCAGCAGCCCAGGCCGGGTGGGCCACCAGCAGGGACACGCCCATCACCATCGCGAACGTGGCGATGTTCTTCACAAAGTACTTCTTCATTACAAAACCTCCTTCCAAGGTTTCCAAATTTCCGCCCCCCTCGATGGGATGCGGATCCGGTTATCCGCCCGCGACCACGAACGCATCCACGCGGCGATTGCTTGCCGCCTGCGTGCGGTTGGCGTGGTTGGACAGATGATCGGTTTCGCTGGCCGACTCGACGCGAACGATCTGCTTCGCGTCATGCAGTCCCAGCTTCAGCATGGCCTTCTTGACCGCGACGGCGCGGCGCTTGGCCAGTTTGCGGTTGTACTTGGCCGGCCCCTCGGCATCGGCATACCCGACCAGAGCAACGCGCAAGTCGGGATTGGCATTGAGCAGCCGCACCAGCGACTGGACGACGCCGTATTGGTCGGACTTCACCACGGCCGCGTCGAAATCGAACGTGACGCGCCAAGGCAGCGTTACGCGCTCGATCTTGCGGACCGGCTGTTGCGCGATCAGGTATGGACGCGCACCGCGCCGGTAGTGGACGCCATTGGCATCGCGCGGCGCGACATTCAGCATTTCGACGTTGGAATAACGGACATCCTCGGGATGTGGCAAGTATGTGGAAATGTCTCGGTCATACTTGGGTGCAACATGCACGATTGTAGGAGCCGTTGGCGTTCCCGCCTTGGCTTCCTGTTTCTTACCCGTGGCACAGCCGGCAATAAAGATTGCAGTTACTGCTGCTGCAACGGTGATGTGAGTCGTTCTCCCGTCCATGCGGCGCATCTTGGCCGCGAGATTTCCGCTTGTCAAGCGTTCCCGTTCGTTCCAAAATGCGCGGCATGCTGTTCAGGTTCGGGATACTGTTTCTCTTGTGCGTGGCCGCGGCGACGGGCGCGATGGCCGAAACCGTACATGCGCCCGAGGAGCCGGGTCTGACGCCGCAGCAGATCGAGGGCCTGAAGCGTCTCGGAATGCGTATGGCGCGCAACGGCCTGCAACGCGAGGTCGAGACAGGCAAGGCGCGCCCGGTACAGTCCAGCCCGCCGAAGACTATTGCCAGCGCCAAGGTTGGACAGACCTATCCCATCTCCGAGCCCGAGGGCGATGTCTATTTCCTGGCCAAGCTGCTCAGGAAACTGGACGAGGAGGAGCCCGATCCGCGCAAGCTGGCCCGGAAGCTGTACACGGTGAAGACGCCCGTGCCTCGCACGCGAGAGGAACAGAGCTATAAGGTGGACCTGACCGTGACGGCCAAGAAATCGGTCTATGGCTACGACACGAACATGCAGAAGGTCCCGGTCATCAGGGCTGGCCAGAAGATCAACCCGTTCCAGCGCACGGCCTTTCCGTGGACGATGTGGTTCCTGGACGAGGGTGATGACGCGCTGTTCGACAAGGCCATGCACACGCCCCTTTCCATCATCATCGTGACCAATGGCAACCTGCTCGAAATCTGGCGCAAGCACCGCGGCATCCGCCTGTTCAAGGCGACGAAACAGATGATGCAGCGGTTCGTGATACGCAGCGTGCCGGCCAAGGCATGGAAATGCGACGGCGAGGACTTGCTGTGTGTGCAGACGCTCAAGGGGCATGGCGCATGAGGCACAAGAGCGCGGCAGTTCTGGTGGCGTTGAGCCTGCTGGCCAATGCCTGCCTGGCCCCCGCGCCGGCCATGGCCGCGGGCGGTGGCGGCTACGTCTCCAAGGTGTTGTCCACCGTGGACTGGCCCTGGTTGCTCAAGAAATACCTGAGCGGTTTGTTCAAGGGCATCTGCAAATGCCCCACTCCACTCGGGATTCCGAGGTTCGGAATCAAGCAGGAGTTCTGGCAACCGCAAGCGGTGGTCGAGACGGTGGACAAGCCGGGCGTGTTTCCCCTTTGGGGGTTCTCGACGCCCATGCCGTTCGCCGAGGACAAGGACGCGAACAGCGGCACGCGCCGCAACAAGAGCAGCAACAAGCCGGACAAGAGCAAGATGATCTCCAGGCACGCCCACTACTGGGCATTCCCCGTGTTCTCGCTGCTCCAGCTCGCGGCCGACCTCATCTGCGTGCGCGTCAACTCGATTGACCTGGGCTATGCCTCCGAGATGGATCCGACCTGGTCGCACCCTGCAATCGCGGGGTTGCTGGCGCCGGCCATCCTGGCCGTGGACAACACCGTTGGCGCGGTTGCGGCGGCGGTGGATTGCGGCATCACGACCGTGACCGGCCCGAATGTCGTGAGCGGCTACATGTTCTTCTCGCTGGGCTGCTGGGGCATGACCTATCCGATGTCGGGCAAGACCAAGAACACCAACGGGCTGCTCCAGGCCGACAGCCTGTTCTTCGGGCGCGTGCTGGCGAAGATGCACTCGATCTTCGGGCTATGGGCCACGACCCAGGCGCACACGCTGGACCCGAACTGGTGCTATGCCTATGCCTACCCGATCCTGCCGAAGGACGAGTACCTGTGGTCGTATGTCGGGCCGAGCTTCACCGGCGGCTCGGCGAACACGACCGCGACGGGGACGAAGGGCCAGACGGCCACCGGCGGCGACCGTTCGGCCACGCGCTATGCCGTGGGACAGTCCATTATGACCTACCCGGAGGTGGGAAAGACCGTGCCATTCAAGGAGCACGAGGCGCTGTTCCTGCTCTATAAGAAAATCCAGTGCTGCGCCTTGTAGGAGTTTTGCGATGAGGAAGATTGCGTTGCTGGGAGTGTTCATGTCTTTGGGATTCTCCCCTGCCCTGGCGGGAACGGTGCAGGATCCAGCCTATTATCAGGAGCGTGCGCGCTACATCGCGCTGCGTTCGCCGGTGGACGCCATGGCCGACGGCGAATACCTGTTCATGTCCTCGTCGGTTCCGGAGCAGAGCTGGCGCCGTTACATGGCCGAGGCCAAGGGTCGGTCGGACTTCCGTGGCTTCGTGCTGCGCGGGTTCACGGAGAAGCAGGTCAAGGAAATCAAGAAGCAGGCGATTGCCGCGCAGAAGCGTGGCGAGAAGCCCGAGCCTCCCGCCTGGGTGGCGGCCCGACCCGACATTGAGCCTGCATGGTTCCGGATGCTGGACATTCGCCGTGTTCCCGCCTTCGTGGTCAAGCGCGGCAACGAGGCGTGTATCGCGTTCGGCGACAACTCGATGGATGTCGCGCGGGCAATCCTGCGCCAGAAGGGCTGCGCGTTCCTGGCCCGGGAGAGCCGTTAGGAGGGATTGGAATGTTGATCAGAGCTATGGCTGCGGGCTTTGCCGTGTTGCTGGCGGTACCCGCATGGGCCGCCGCGCCGGCCCCCTACAATCCGTTTGTCGTGGATCCGAACGCCACGACCTCGATTGACGGGACGCCGGATACGACCGGCGCGATCAATGACGTGAACAAAACGTTTCAGCAGCAGGGGCTCAACAGCTACCAGTCTATCCAGAACAAGACGGGCACGAATGCGACCAATTCATCCCTGGCCAAGGACCTGGGCGTGACCCAGCAGCAGCTCACGGACGCGCAGAAAGGGCAGACGGCTTCGTGGTCGAGCACTGCGACCCAGACGGACATGCTGAACACGATCAAGAAGGCAGGCTATGGCACGGCCATCATCCAGTTGTCGGCCACCGCGTCATACAACGAAGCGATCTCTGCGCCAACCGGGTACGGCAAGGCTCCCACCATCGTCTATAACACGGTGCTCGCGCGCACCGGCGTTCTCGACCCCACCAACCCGGCGCCCAAGCTGGCTGCCTGGCTGACGGCCCAGAACGCAGTGGACATCTCTCCGCTCATTGCGACCAAGATGGTCATTTCCCGGGTTGCGCTGCCGACCGGGGGCAACGCCATGCTGGCGACCTACCAGTGCGGGATTGATACGAAACTCGGAACCGACTCCTGCTGCGGCCTGGCCTCGGTCAACGTGAAGTTTCACCTCCGCGCGGCTCCGGGCATTGCCGACAACCTGGACGTGACCGGCCTGAAGGATGCGGCGCTGCTGGACAAGAACGCGGTCCCGATCACGACGCAGACGCCGGTGGACGTGCTGGCCCGGCTGCTTCTCTGCACCAGCGTTTCCGCGATGGACAACGTGAATGCAGGCTCGGCCATGGTCGCCGGAGAGGGGGTGCCGCAATGAGAGTAATGCGAAAGTATCTGTCCGCGCTATTTATACTCGCGGCTTCGTTGTTAACGTCCCCACCAGCAAACAGTGCTACATGCCACGGGCCTTTTTCGGCTTCGGATCCCTATGGATGGATCACCGTATCCTGCAAGCCCGGCGGCGTCGTCCAATTGTATATGTGGCTCGCTGGAACCCGTTATTACAATCAAATTCCCGTCCCGTGGAATGCAGTCTGGAGAACATACTACCCATATGGGGCGAATGACCAATTTTGGATTGGCGGAAACGGAACATTCTTCGGCCGGATATTTGGTTATATGTCATGGTTTGGCACATGGATCTACGCTTATTATACTCAACTGTCCACAACAATCCCGGTAAATTCACCTCCTTCGCTTACCGCTCCTGCGGCAATCACCATGCCTGCCGGCACGACGAAGACCGTGATCATCCCGGCCAGCGACGCAAACGGCGACACGTTGAGCTGGAGCGTATCCGGGCCTGCATGGGCCACCATTGATGCGGCAACGGGCGTCGTAACGGTGGCTCCGCCGGCCAGCGTGACGGGCACGTTCACGGTTACGGTCACGGCCAATGATGGATGGGGAGGCATTGCCTCCACCTCGTTCACCGTCACGGTCACACCGGGCAATGTCCCGCCGGTCATCCAGCCTATTGCCCCGATTACCGTGAACGAGGGCGCGGTCGCCACTGCGACGGTCACGGCCACCGATCCGCTCGGAGGTGCTGTTTCCTTGGCCCTGTCCGGTGCGCCCGGGTGGATCACGCTGAACGGGAATCAGATCACGCTGGCACCCGGATTCGGCGTGGTGGTGCATCCGGCGACGACCCTGACGGGCACGTTCACGGTCACGGCCACGAACAGCAAGGGGCTGTCGTCGAACAAGACCGTATCCTACACGGTCAACGACGTGAACCGGCCGCCGGCTTTCCCTACGCTCGGGCCATACACGGTGGTCGAGGGGAAAAGCCAGACGGTTTCGCTGGGCGCGACCGATCCGGATGGCGATGCCATCACCTACTCCATTGTCTCTGCCCCCACATGGGTGACACTTGGAGCTGGTGGCCAGGTGACGCTTGCGCCGCCGGTCGGGACGGCGGCCGGTCAATACACGGTCACGGTGCAAGCCAAGGATCCGTACAACGCATCGGCAACGGCGACGTTCATGGTCATCGTGAAGCCATCGCAGTCTGCGGCTGGCGTTGCCGCGGCGGTCGCGCGCGGCTTCTTGAGTCCGTTCGAGATCACGCGTGACGTGAAGTATGTGGTGGACGCCAACCAGAAAGTCCCTGCTTCGTTCAAGTATTGCAAGCAGACGGGGAACTCGGTGTGCAAGGTCGGGGCGACGCAGAAGAATATCTGCCTGCACGAGATCAATGGCACCTGCGACAAGTGGAAGACCGTGTGCTCGAATATGGACATCGAGTACGAGTGCGCGAAGTCTCCGGCGCAGGACGTGAGCGCCGAGCTGCAAGCAACGACGAACGAGAGAAATGCGCTGACGCCGAACAACCCCCAGTATCGCGTGACCACGCCCTACGGCCAGAAGCTGACGCAGACCACGAACACGAGCACGACGAACTCGACTTGCCACTACAAGGGCAATCCGTGGGACAACAAAGGGCCGGGTCGCATGCGGACCTATGGGTTGAAACGGGTGAAGATCGGAATGAAGTCCGTGGCGCGTACCTTCACGCTGATTCTGACGAATGACCAGCCGTTGATCTTCAATGCAAAGGTGGCGCAGAACGCAACGGGAGCGTCTGTCGCCAATTTCAACATCAAGAAATCGGCACAATACTGCTCGGTCGGTTCCTCGCTAGCAACCGCGAGCATCTATGGCATTACTGTCCCGTACCAATACCATAGTTGGTACGGAAACGCGAGTTTTACTGCACTCTGTTCGCCAATTGGAGTCTTGACCAAGTTAAAAGTCTCGGGATCCAACGCTGGAGGAAACTGTGATTCCTTCAAGGGGTACTATGGACTTGGCCACTTCTTCTCTTATCTCGACCCAACCTTTACCTCGTGGACGAACATCGGCTCCCTATATTACATTGGTTGGGCCAGCTATTTCTTCTGCTTTGCGGCACCACCTATTGCCATGAAACATTTGGGCTGCACTGGCTATGCGTGTAGTGCAAAATTCAGAGTTGACATGGGAACAAAACATTGGGTTTGTTCGGATGGAAAACCAGGCGTTTCCTACCGCATCAACAAGTATTGCTGCGGCACTCTTTCAGGCAAGCGTGGACGAGAGACATGCAACCCACGCGGAGCAAAATTGCAGCGTATAGGTCGCCGTTATCAACTTGTCGGAGGAGCGACTGCATACCAAGTTACGGACTATGGGTATGCTACGCTCAGTTATATCGAAAACCACATGACGGCCACCAGAGCGGATATTGACAATGCCGTGACCGCCGCGATTGGTGCGATCACGAACCAACATCCGACATATCATTCCTGCACCTCCACGATTACGGGTTCGACGTTATCTGCTGCGTCCTTGGACGGATTCAACAAGAATCTCCACACTCCACCTCTGAAGGGCACGATCACCTGCATGGAGGATGTTCCCCTGTACACCGACCAGGTGCATCTGGTGAACGACACGAACCCGAACCCGAAGTCAACCTGCCGGATTGATCCGAATACCCCGAAGGTGGCGCCGCCAACCGGCACGGTGGAGCTGACGGATCCGAACAATCCGCTGGTCTATGGCTGTGACCCGAACTCGGGCTATGCCTCCGCGTGCGTATCGTTCTACGACGGCACATGCCACGACACGACGCCGCGGGTGTATTGCAAGCAGGAAACGATCAAGTACCTGTGCAGCTCCACGGATCTGAAGCTGATGAACCAGGGCGTGTGCCCGGCGCAGTGCGAAGCCGACCTGGTGACGTATCTGAAGCAGCTATCCGTGGGCGGTCTGAGCTTTCCGTTCACCACGTCGAACGGATGCACTGTCACGGGCTCGACCTGTGCGGCGACGTATTACGGCACCTGCATTGACCTGACGGTGAACGTGCAAGTCAAGGCGCAGACGACGACGAAGCTGATGACAAACACGCCGACGCAGTTGCCCACGGTGGAGATGGACCCGTACAACCGTGACACGGATCCGAATCTCCAGCCGCTGCTGTCGCAGACCGGCACGAAGCCGGGTCCGACGCCGAACAAGACGACGCTGAAGTTGCCGGTCGGCGACGCGCACGCGACGCAGTATCCGATCCACCAGTCCACGCCGACATTGCAGGACAATCCGGCCGACCCGAACGCGCTGGTGGACAAGATGAAGCCGGGCGAGGTCGGCACGGCAGAATTCGCGCAACTGGTGCAGTTGTTCGCGGTGGCTCCGGCGGCGTTGAACGACCTGGAGGCCCGCGGCGGGACCACGGATACGAACAAGGTGAGCCCGACGCAGTTCCTGCTGGAGAACGTGTTCTCGGCGGACTACTACAACTGCACGAAGGACTTGATTTTCGACTACTGCAAGATGAAGAACCCGAACGTGAAGCCGCAAACCTGCATGCAGTTTGGGTGGTATTGCACGGCCAAAGCTCTTGGCGTCTGCTACACCTGGCACCAGGACAACTGCTGCTACCAGACGAAGTTCAACAAGAGCCTTGGGGTGCAGATCCACAACCAGCTCGGCATAAGCTGGGGTCCGCAGGGCGCCCGCAACTGCAAGGGTATCACCGTGGACGACCTGCGCCGCGTGGACTGGACGAAGATTGATTTTTCGGCCCTGAAGGACCAGGTGGCCAACAGCATGGGCCTGAACCTCGGCGCGGCCAAGAACGCCATCAAGGGCAACATGTCCAAGCTGACGCAGCAGTTTGGGCAGAAGCTGATGAACGGCCAGCAGTTCCAGTTCAATGGCGGGACAACCGCGCAGATGTTCCCGGACGTGGGCACCAGCACGACGGGCAAGGATGGCACGGGACAGACGCTGAACCAGTTCATGCAGGATCCGACGATTCAGCGTCAGGTCACGCCGAACCCGTTGCAGCCGGCCACGAGCAATCCGCAACTGAACCAGTTGCCCTGGGCGCAGTTCCAGCAGCCGTGATTGGCTTGAAACGGGTGGAACGGGCGCATAGTCTTCCGAACATGCGCCCTGTTCTGCCTGTTGCAACTGCAATCTTTCTCGCCCTCTCGGCGGGGCCGTTGTCCGCCCATGCGGCGGATCGGCGTCCGACCTCGGACCATTGGCTGGGACAGCACGAAAAGGGGTGGTTCTGGTACCACTCCGAGGATGACGAGGAGAGCAAGAAGCCGAAAGCGGCTCCCAAGCCGCTACCTAAGCCGCAGCCGAAAGTGGAGAAAAAGCCGGAGAAGAAGGTTGCGAAGAAGAAGCCCGATCCGTGGGTGCCACGTCCCCGGCCCGATGTCATCGAGCCTCTCAAGCTGTTCTTCAACAATCCGCAGAAGAACGCGCGCAACTTCCTGATCTACCTGAACCGCCTCTCCAATCGCGGCTTCGAGATGGCCGCGGCCATCAAGCGCGCCCTGGACGAAGATCCGAGCATCTTCCCGCTGGCGTCTCCGGGATCCACCTATGCCGCCGCCTGGATGCAGAAGTTCCAGGACGCGCTACAGAAGAAGGTGCTGGAGAAGAACAAGGGACGCATCGGTTATGTGTTCTTCCTGCGGCCGGACTCTCCCGCCTCGGTCATCCAGGTGAAGATTGCGAACAACCTCCACAACCGAGGCTTCCAGGTGGTGGGGATCACGCCCTACGGGGCCGCCCTGCCCCACGCGAACTTCCCGGTGCAGGCCGACGACGGCCTGGCCAAGAAGCTGGGCGTAAAGGCCGTGCCATCGGTCTATATGATTGACATGAAGACGAGAAAACACATCAGCCTCGGCCACGGCACAAAGTCCGTGTTTGAAATCCAGCTCGCGGAACTGAACTACCTGGAGTCCATCGGCGAATGGAAGCCGGTGACGCCGATTGACGCGTGGGACAAGAAGAATCCGATCTACAAAAACCCGTATGACCGCGGCTTCAATCCGTTCTATGCCTACAAGCTCGCGAAGCAGTCCGAGGAGAACCTGATGAGCAAGATCCGCGCTCGGGCCAAGGCCGCGGGACAGACCATGCAGGAGGCCGCCAAGTGAACCTGGACGTTTGGGCTCATTCCGATCCGAACCTGATTGCGGGCGTACTGAATTTCATCGCCCTCATGGTGCACTCGACGGTGTTCAAGTCGCTCTTGACCATCTTTGCGCTGATCGGCTTTCTGGGCGCCGTCATCAACTCGATGCAGGCGAAGTTCGGGATCGTGATCAACTTCCTCCTGGGCCTGGCGCTGTTC